>DASTBT010000073.1:0-4478 GCA_035711865.1 Actinomycetota bacterium | reverse complement strand
CGCTGGGCATCATGCTCCGCCGCTACTACTCCGGCGTAGCGGGCGAACGTGTGATGGCGACCCTGCGGACCCGGGTCGCCGAGCGATACCGGGCGCTCTCGCTCCGGTATCACCGCGAGACGCCCACGGGCGAGTTGCTCGCGCACATGGAAGCCGATGTGAAGGCGGCGGTCGACGTGTTCTGGCCCGTGCCCTTCGCGATCGGCGTGATCCTGCTCGCGGTGCTCGCCTTGGGGGCGCTCGTCGTAAGCGACCCCTACCTTGCCGCGGTGGGGCTGATCGTGTTCCCGTCGCTCGCCGGGATGAATCGGATCTTCGCCGCCCGCATGGAGGAGCCCGTGCGCATGGCGCAGGAGCGCATCGGCGAGGTCAGCGCGGTGGCGCACGAGTCGATCGACGGGGCACTGGTCGTGAAGACGCTCGGTCGCGAGGAAGCGGAGACCGGCCGATTGTTCGAGAAGGCGAGGGCCCTGCGGGACGAGCGGGTTCGCGCCGGCGTGATCCGCGCCACCTTCGAGGCGGCGCTCGATGCGATGCCGACGATGGCGATCGCCCTGCTGCTCGCCGTCGGGTCATGGCGGGTGGCGAGCGGGGCGATCACGCTCGGCGACCTGATCGGGTTCGTGGCCCTGTTCCAGCTCCTGTCGTGGCCGATGCGGTTCATCGGCTGGATCCTCGCCGAACTGCCGAGGGCCGTCGTGGGATACGACCGGCTCCAGGAGGTCTTCCTTGAGCCGGTCACCGTCACGCCGGCACGCGAGGGCGTCCCCCTTCCCGACGGACCGCTGGGCCTGCGCGTGCACGACCTGCACCTGCTCTACGAGCAGCAGTCTCCGGTGCTCGAGGGCGTCTCGTTCGACGTCGCGCCCGGCGAGTCGGTCGCGATCGTCGGGCCGACCGGGGTCGGCAAGAGCACGCTGACGCAGCTCATGGTCCGCCTCGTCGACCCCGACGAGGGACACGTGGAGATCGGCGGCGTCGATCTGCGCGAGGTCGATGTGGCCTCGCTGCGCTCGGCGGTGGCGGTCGTGTTCCAGGACAACTTCCTGTTCGCCGAGAGCGTGCGATCGAACATCGCGCTGGACTCGGGGGCGACCGACGAACAGGTCGAGCACGCGGCGACGATCGCGGCCTGCGACCGATTCATCCGTGCGCTGCCGCAGGGCTACGACACGATCGTCGGGGAACGCGGGCTCACCCTCTCGGGCGGCGAACGCCAGCGTGTCGCGCTGGCGCGCGCGCTCGTGCGCGAGCCGCGGCTCCTGATCCTCGACGACGCCACGAGCGCGGTCGACCCGTCGATCGAGGCCGAGATCCTGGGGGCCCTTCGCCGCGAGCTCTCGACGACGCTCGTGGTCGTGGCCTACCGGCTGTCCACGATCAGCCTGGCCGACCGGGTCATCTTCCTGAGCGGCGGGCGGGTCGAGGCGACCGGGACGCACGAGGAGCTGATCGAGACCCAGCCCGGGTACAGGGCCATCATCCGGGCCTACGAGCGAGGCGAACGCTGATGTCGGACGAGCTGCTGCGGCTGCGTGGCCTCGACGGCGAGCTGCCCGTTCCCGAGGAGCTGAAGGGCTCGTTCGGGGTGCTTCGGCGGGGCCTGCGGGAGAGCCCCGAGCTTCGCACGGGGCTCGGATTCACGCTGATCATCTCGCTCGGCATCACGGCGGTCTCCCTCGTGACACCGGTGCTCGTGCAACAGGTGTTCGACCATGGCTTCACGCCGGAGTTCAAGCCCCTGTTCGTCTACGGCATCTGCGGGCTCGCGTTCGTGCTCGTGATCGTGGCCTTCCTCGCCGCGCGCGCGGCCGGGCGACGGCTCGTTCGCGCCTCCGAGGAAGCCCTGATGAACCTGCGGGTGCGCACGTTCGCGCACATCCACCGCCTCTCGATCGCCGAGCAGAGCGAGGAGAAGCGCGGCGTCTTCGTGGCACGCGTGACCGCCGACGCCGACTCGCTGCAGCAGTTCACCGAGTACGGGGGCATCGCCTGGCTGATCTCGTTCGTGCAGGCCTTCGGCGCTCTGGCGCTGATGCTCTACTACTCGTGGCAGCTCTCGATCGTCGTCGTGCTGCTGATGGTGCCGCTCGTGGTCGTCATGGGGTCGATGCAGTCGCGCCTGTCCGCCGCGTTCGACGCCGCCCGGACCCGGGTCGGCGAGATGCTCTCCGAGGTCTCCGAGAGCGTGATGGGTGCCGCGGTCGTGCGCGCCTACGGCATCGACGACACGATCCACGACCGGGTTACCGGTGCGATCGGCCGTCGCTACGACGCCGAGGTCAAGGCACACCTGCGCGCGGCCACCCTGTGGCCGATGTCGAGCGTCTTCTACGCGCTGACCCTGTCGACGGTGGTCGCGGTCGGTGCGGTCTTCGGTCCCGAGTGGGGACTCACGTTCGGCACGGTGACGGCGTTCCTGTTCCTCGGCGACGTGTTCCTCAGCGTGTTCGAGGATCTGCCGGAGATCTACGCCGAGACCCAGACCGCGATCGCGGGGTGGCGCAAGATCCTCGCCGTGCTCGATCTTCCGATCGAGATCGACGAGCCCGCCGACGGAGCGCGGCTGCCGACCCACGGGGCACTCGACGTCGACGTGCGTGGCATGTCGTTCGGCTACCGGGACGGGCCCCGGGTGCTCCGCGACATCGACGTCTCCATCCCGGCCGGGTCGCACATCGCGATCGTGGGCGAGACCGGGAGCGGGAAGACCACGTTCGCGAAGCTGCTGACCCGCCTCGCAGATCCCACGATCGGAGCGATCGAGGTCGGTGGCGTCGACCTTCGCAAGATCGACCCGTCGTCGCGGCGGATCGCGATCCGCATGGTGCCCCAGGACGGGTTCCTCTTCGATTGGACGGTACGCGAGAACGTGAAGGCCGGGCGCGAGGGGGCGACCGACCGCGAGGTCGAGACGGCGTTCGAGGAGCTCGGCCTCGGCGAGTGGGTCCGCTCGCTGCAGGACGGGCTGGAGACTCGCGCCGGCGAGCGCGGGGAACAGCTCTCGGTCGGCGAGCGGCAGTTGATCGCCCTCGTTCGGGCGCAGATCGCCGATCCTGGGCTGCTGATCCTCGACGAGGCGACGAGCGCGGTCGACCCCGCGACCGAGGCTCGCATCACCGAGGCGCTCCGTCGGTTGAGCGCGGGTCGCACGACCGTGACGATCGCGCACCGACTCTCGACCGCCGAACACGCGGACCGTGTGTTGGTCTTCGATCACGGCGAGATCGAGGAGCGGGGCGCCCACGACGAGCTCGTGGCGATGGGCGGCGTCTACGCGGCGTTGTACGACAGCTGGCTCGGCAACACGCAGCAGGACGGGACGGCCGGGAGCGTCGGCGACATCGCCTGACCATCAGCGGTGCAAGCCATCGACGAGTGCGGGAGGTTCATCCCACGCCGGGGATGCCCTCGGGTCTATCCTTGCGGTGAGATTGCCCGCAGGGCCCGACCACGAGGCCCGGAGAAGGGGGGAGAACGATGTCACACCAGCGCAGCGGCGTCGCCGTGGGCTTCACGATGTTCGCCGCATTCATGATGATCCTGATCGGTGCGTTCCACATCATCGCCGGCATCGCCGGGATCCTCGAGAACGAGTTCTATGCGGTGACTCCGAACTACTTCCTGGAGTTCGATGCCTCGGCGTGGGGATGGATCCACCTGATCGTCGGCATCGTCGTGTTGCTCGCGGGGCTCGGGCTCTTCTCCGGCGCCGTTTGGGCGCGCACGGTCGGCGTGATCCTGGCGACCCTCAGCGCGATCGCGAACTTCGCGTTCATCCCGTACCAGCCGGTCTGGTCGATCACGCTGATCGCGATCAACGTCTTCGTGATCTGGGCGCTGACGGTGCACGGTCGCGACATCGCCGAGCCGTAACCACCGACCTTCGACGCGACCCCGGGCCGGCCTCGTACGAGGCCGGCCCTCGCGTGTCGGGACTCTACACGGCGGTCAGCCGGCGAGGATCTTGGCCTTCTGCGCCTCGAACTCGGCGTCGGTCAGCACGCCCGAGTCGCGCAGCTGACCCAGCTCTTTCAGCTGCGCGAGCCTGTCGTCGGTGCCCGACGAAGCAGGGGCCGCGGCCGGAGCCGGCGCCTGCTGCGGTTGCTCCTGCTGCGGCTGCTCCTGCTGCGACCAGCGGTTCACCTGACGACGGGAGACGCGGTTCGAGACCGCGGTCGCGGTGCCCGCGATCACGGCGGTTCGGGCGACGCCCCTGATCAACCCTGGCATCGGTTCACTCCCCTCCCTCGAGCTCGTCGAGCGTCTGGATGATGGCGTTCACGGGGATCCGTCCGCCGGCGACCAGCTGCGCCCCGCTGCGGCGCAGCGCCGTCGCGAACGGCGCCGCCCAGGTGTTCTCGTACACGAGCAGCGCCGCCGAGCACCCGGGCTCGATGGCCGCGCCCGCCTCGTCGTAGTCCTCTTGGCCGAGCAGGCCAGACGAGGCGCCCTCGAACACGGTCAACTGCGGATCG
>DASTBT010000072.1:0-29795 GCA_035711865.1 Actinomycetota bacterium | reverse complement strand
AACAAGCGCGAGGTGAACATGTGCTTCCAGCACTACGCGCTGTTCCCGCACATGGACGTCGAGCGGAACATCGAGTACGGCCTGAAGCTCAAGAAGGTGCCCAAGGGCGATCGGCGCGCGATCGTCGCGGAGATGCTCGAGATCGTGGGGCTCGCGGGCCTGCAGAAGCGGAAGCCCGGCCAGCTCTCCGGTGGTCAACAGCAGCGCATCGCGCTCGCGCGCGCCCTCGTGAACCAGCCGGCGGCGCTCCTGCTCGACGAGCCACTGGGCGCACTCGACGTGAAGCTGCGCAAGCACATGCAGCTCGAGCTCAAGCGCATCCAGCACGAGCTCGTCACGACGTTCGTCTACGTCACGCACGATCAGGACGAGGCGCTGTCGATGAGCGACCGCATCGCGGTGATGAACGAGGGAGTGATCGAACAGCTGGGCACGCCCCGCGAGGTCTACGAGCAGCCTGCGACACCGTTCGTCGCCGACTTCGTCGGGGTGTTGAACGCGATGGACGTTCGCGTCGACGAGGTCGACGGCGAAGACCTCGTGATGAAGATCGGCGACGGCGACCGCATCGTGGTTCCGGTCGGACCGACCGGCACCGAGGCGGGGGTCGGAGCCTCGATGCTCGTCGCCGTGCGGCCTGAGCGGGTCGAGCTCACGCCGGAGGACCCGGCGACGAACGGCGGGTCGCGCCTGTCCGGCACCGTGGGCCAGGTCGTCTACCTCGGCACGCTGACCCAGTTCCACGTCGACACGGCGATCGGCAAACGGGTGATCGTGCACCACCTGAGCGACGATCGGTCCTCGAGGGTGATCGAAGGGGACCGGGTCGTGTTGACGTGGGCACGCGACGACGCCGCGGTGCTCACCGCGTAGTCAGCCGACGAGCGCGCCCGTGCCTCGCTTCTGCAGCTGGTCGGCGATGATGTTGCGCTGCACCTCGCTCGTGCCTTCCCAGATGCGATCGACCCGCAGCTCGCGCCAGAAGCGTTCGGCGACGTTCTCTCGCATGTATCCGCGGCCCCCGAAGACCTGAACGGCCCGGTCGGCGACCCTGCCAGCCATCTCGCTCGCGTAGAGCTTGGCCATCGAGCACTGTCCGTGCTGGATCTTCACGTCGACCCTTGCGTCGATGTTCTCGGCGAGCCGGTACGTCATCAACCGCGCGGCCCAGAGCTCGGTGAGCGAGTCGGCGAGCATGTGCGAGATCGCCTGGTTCTCGATGATCGGCCGGCCGAACTGCACGCGTTGCCTCGCGAATGCGGTGGCCTCGTCGATCAGGCGTTCGGCCGCCCCGCAGCACCTCGCCGCGATCATCAGGCGTTCGTAGCGGAACCACTCGTAGGTGAACGCCATGCCGTCGCCTTCCTTGCCCACGAGGTTCGCCGCCGGCACCCGGACGTCATCGAAGGCGACCACCGCGTGCGTGTCGGGGTACGTGTGCGTATAGGCAGGGTCGCGGACGTGACGCACCCCTGGCGTCTGCTTGTCCACGAAGAACATGACATGCGCCCCCTCGTTCGGGCCGCCCGCGATCTTCGCCTGGAAGAAGCAGTAGCTCGCGTGGTTGTACGAGGTCACGTGCATCTTCTCGCCGTTGAGCACGTATCCGTCACCGTCGCGGCGAGCGGTGGCCTCGATCGCGTCGACGTCGCTTCCCGCCCCGGCCTCGGTGATCGCGTAGCACTCGTGGATCTCACCTCGGATCGTCGGCAGGATCCACGTCTGCATCTGATGGTCGCTGACGACGGCGGGGGCCCATGCGGGCGGGGTGAACACGCACCAACCGAGCGCGTTCGTCACCCGGCCGATCTGCTCGCTCACGAGCACCTGTTGCAGGGTGGTCATGCCGGTGCCGCCGAGCTCTCTGGGCATGTTCATCGCGGACAGGCCCAGCTCGATCGCCCGCTCACGGTGCTTGCGGCGCTCGTCGTCTGGGATCTGCCCGTGGTTGGCCTCGGCGGGCTCCTCCCAGGGGATCAGGTCCTCGTCGACGAAGGCGCGGGCACGCTGCTGGATCTCCCGGTCCTCGGCGGAGAGCGGATAGGTCGTCATGGCGCGGAGTGTAGGCGAGGTGCCGGGGCGTTCGTGAATCGTGGCGGGCAGCTGCGGTCCAAGGGACTTCCTCGCCGACCCGTCACGGACCTCCGGCGGCGCTCACGAGCTCGAACGCCTCGCCGACGATCGTCATGCGGTCGAAGCCCTTGGGCATGCCCGAGCGTTGGTTCCCCGCCACGATCGTCACGTCGCGGGCGGGGCACGTGTAGGCCGACGTCCCCCAGAAGCCGTCGTGACCCCACCAGGTCTCACCACCGACCTCCGCCCGGAACAGGAACATCGCGGCGCAGGCAGGATCGTCCTCGCCGGGCGTCCCCTCGGCCAGCGGCACGTCGATGAGGGTCGTGGTCATCGCGGCCAGGCTCGCCGGGTCCCGGAAGACCGCACCGCCGAGCAAACCGCGGAAGAACCGCGCGAGGTCTCGGCAGGTCGACATCAACCCGCCGCCGCCGTACAGGTCGATCGAGGCATCCATGTCGGCGACGTCGTACTCGCCTTCGTACTGATGCGAGAGCTGCGGAAGGTCCGAGGGCTCCGGCTCGATCGTCTCCTGCCAGGTGTGCGTGAGTCCGAGCCGCTCGTAGCCGACGAGATCGCGGATCGCCGCACCCATCGTCAGGCCGGTCACCCGCTCGAGCACCTCCCCGACCAGGCATGCGCCCGTATCCGAGTACCCGAACTGCCGGCCCGGCGGGCCGTAGGGCTTCCCGTGGGAGACGGCGAAGCCGATCTGCTCGAACCGGGTCCATCGACGGTCGAGGTCGCGGTAGACCTGCGCCGTGAACCCATCGGCGATCGACCTGTCGTACGCGTCGGCCGCGAAGTCGTAGATGCCGCTCGTGTGCGTGAGCAGGTGCCGCAGGGTGATGGCGTCGGTGTCGTAGCCGCCCGAGCGCAGCAGCTCGTCGTAGGCGCCGGGAATCATCGACGCGACCGTGTCGTCGAGTGCGAGCTTCCCGTCCTCGACCAGCCGCAACGTCGCCGCGGCGACGAACGGCTTCGTCACGCTCGCGATGCGGAACCGCGCCCCGGGCCCGAGCGGCTCGCCGGTGGCGATGTTCGCGACGCCTGCTGCGACCTCGACGTCGACGCCCGGGGCGAACACGTGGAGCAGGCGACCGGGCATCTGGGGCCACGCATCGACGTCGCGGTCGACCAGGGACTGCAGTCCCGCCTCGAGATCGGTCACGGCCACGCGGGCACCTCGCGCCGCACGCCGGGCCAGGGCCGCACCCGCTCGAGCGCGGCCCCGATGCGGAAGGCGCTCACATCGTCGTACGTGCGGGCGACGATCTGCACCCCGGTGGGCACGCCGTTGGACGCCGTGCCGCTGGGCGTCGCCAGCACCGGGCACGGCGAGAGCACGTTGAACGGGGTCGTCATGAAGACCCGGTACTGTCGGTCGTTCGGACCTCCCCAGTCGAAGATCGTTCCGAGGAAGCTGTCGCCGGCCGGGATGCCGGTGACCGCCCAGGTTGGGCACACGATCGCCCGGTACCGTCGGAACAGCCGCCCGAGCGGCTCCCACATCGCCTGCTCGCCTTCGAGCCCCGTGAGGTAGGAGCGGGGGTCCTCGCGGTGCATCCGCGCCTCCTCGGCCCAGGCATGGGCGTAGTCGTTCATCTGGTCGCCGAAGGCCTCGGCGGCCGAGGAGATCTCCGCGCCGAAGATCGTCGCGAAGTGACGGCGCGCCGTGCCGACGACCTGCTCGAAGTCCCAAGGGATCGCGACCTCGTCCACGATCGCGCCGGCTTCCTCGAGCGCGGCGCCGATCGCACGCGTGTTCGCTTCGACCTCGGGGTCGACGTCCCAGCAGCCGAGGTCGACCGAGAGCCCGATGCGCCAGCCCTCGATCCCCTTCAGCGCCGACGGGATCCGGAGCTTCGGCCTCAGCGACGTCACGTCGAGCGGATGCGGGCCGGCGAGTACGTTCTCGAACAGCGCGCAATCGGCGACCGTCCTCGCGAGCGGTCCGTCGTGGCAGAAGCGGTCGAGGTTGAACGGCGGGCCCGTCGGCACGCGGCCGTGTGGAGGCTTGAATCCCACCACCCCGTCGATCGAGGCGGGGATCCGGATCGATCCACCGATGTCTGACCCGCTCGCGAGTAGCGACGTGCCGCTGGCGAGCGAGGCGCCGGAGCCCCCGCTCGAGCCGCCCGCGGCCACGGCCGGGTTCCACGGATTGCGCGTCACGCCCCAGAGCTTGGAGTGCGTGTACCCGGTGCAGCTGAACTCCGGCGTGGTCGTGCGCGCATGCACCACCGCCCCGGCTTTCAGGATGCGCTCGGCGATCGGCGCGGTCTCCGTTGCGACCTCGTCGATCGCGAGCGATCCGTAGCGCATGCGCCAGCCGTCGACAGGGACCTCCTCCTTCATCGCGACCGGCAGGCCCTCGAGCGCGCGGATCCCTTCGCCTCGGGTGTATCGGTCCGCGCTGACCTCCGCCGCGGCGTGCGCCGCCCCGTGACGCCGCTCGCACAGGGCGTTGACCACGGGCTCGACCTCGTCGGCTCGGCGCTCCACGCTCTCGAGCAGCTCGACGGGCGACAGCTCGCGTGCGCGCATCGCAGCCAGGGCTTCGGTCGCGTTCAACTCCCACGGCTCGGTCATCGTCCGGGCAGGCTACCCGCCCGGCGACGGCGAGGGCGACCGCAGCCGGTGCGACCGCTACCAGTCGGCGACCGGATCAGGCGTCGAGCGGAGCCCCGAGAAATCACCGTGATCGCGGATCCGGACCGCCGCCGCCGCCATCGCCTCGACCGCGGTCCACGCCAAACCGCCGCCGACGCTGACGCGTTGCCCACCGGCCTCGACGATGTCGGCCATCGAGAGTCCGGGCAGGGCGAGCACGTTGACCGGCTTCGAGACCGCGTCGCAGACCGCGCGGATCTCCGCCGGCGTCGCCAGGCCGGGCGCATAGAGCACGTCGGCGCCCGCGGCCTCGTAGGAGCTCAGACGAGCGATCGAGTCGTCGAGGTCCGGGTTGCCTCGGATGTGATTCTCAGCTCGGGCCGTCAGCATGAACGGGAAGCCGAGCGCCCGGGCGGCCTCCGCCGCCGCGGCCACCCGCTCGGCGGCGTGCCGTACGTCGTAGAGGTGGCCGCTCGGATCGTAGTCCTCGATCGATCCGCCGACGGCGCCGGCCCCCGCGATCCGGGCGATCGCCGTCGCGGCCCGCTCCGGCTCCGCGCCGTAGCCGTTCTCAAGGTCCACCGAGACCGGGAGGTCGGTGGCACGGTCGAGCATCGACGCGTGCGCGACCACGTCGTCCAGCCCGGCACCGCCGTCGGGGCGGCCCAGCGTGAACGCGAACCCCGAGCTCGTGCTCGCGAGGGCTCGGAACCCGAGTCGGGACAACACCCGCGCCGACCCCGCATCCCACGGGTTCGGGATCACGAACGGCGCGCCCTCGTGCAGCGCCCTGAACGCCTCACCCTTCCGTGCCTGGCTAGTCATCGATCACGCTCAGGACCACCTTCCCATGCTTGCCCGGCGCTTGGACCCGGTCGAACGCCCCCCGGGCCGCTGCGAGCGGCTACACGGCGTCGATCGCGAGCACGAGCGCCCCATCGTCCACGAGCCCGGCCAACTCCGCGAGCTGCTCGTGGTTCGGCTCGACGACGAAGTAGCTAGCGGCGAGATCGTCCCCGATGTCCGCTGGCGGCTCCTCGGCCACCGATACCACCGCGCCACCTGGCCGCACGACGTCGCCCGACCGCGCCAGCACCTCGCCCCCCACCGTGTCGAAGACGAGGTCGACGGGCTCGATCTCCGTGAACTCGTCGGCCGAGCGATCCAGCGTCTCGTCGGCACCGAACTCCGCCGCGCGATGGATGCCAGCGCCGGAGCCGGTCGCGGTGACGTGTGCACCGCGCCACCGGGCGAGTTGGATCGCCAGGTGGCCCACCCCGCCGGTGGCCCCGTGGACCAGTACCCGCTGACCTCGCTCCAGCCGCCCGAAATCGAAGAGGCCCTGCCAGGCGCTGAGCCCGGCGAGCGGCAACGCGGCGCTCTCCTGATGTCCCACGGCGGCCGGCTTCGGCGCCAAGAGGTCTGCTCGAGCGACCGCGTGCTCGGCGGCGACGCCGTCTCGATCGAAATCCGTGAGGGCGATCACGGGGTCGCCCGCGGCGACGTCACCGACGTGGGGAGCCACCGACTCGACGATCCCGGACAGCTCGTAGCTCGGGATAGCCGGAAGCCGTCCGGCTGCCCAATCGAGTTCGTCGCGCGTGATGCCCGCCGCGTGGACACGGATGAGCGCGGTGCCAGCCTGCACAGTGGGCACAGCGATCTCTTCGACGACGAGCCTGCCACGTCCGTCGTCGAGGTGTTGCCGCACCGCCCGCATCGTCTTCGTGCCGCGAGGTCGATCGGTCGTTCCCTTCTCCATCATGTGGCCTCCTCACCACCCGTGCCACGCCCACGCCTCGCCGCCTCGAGGCGCGGATCGATCGAGCGCGCGCTCAGGATATGAACTCGAGGCGGTCGCGGTGCGCCTCGATCGCCGCGACCGTGCCGGGGTCGAGCGTGTGGTCTCGCTCAGGCTCATCCACCTCGAGCTTCTCGCCGTAGAGCTCGCCCGAGAGGTAGCGCTGGCCGGTGTCGCAGACGACCGTGACGACGCGCTCGAGCTCCGGATGCCGCTCGATCACCTTGTGCACCGCCGCCACGTTGATGCCTGACGACGGGCCGCTGAGCATGCCTTCCTCGCGGGCCAGCCGCCGAGCGGTGACGAGGGCCTCCTCGGTCGAGACGGTGACGATGCCGTCCATAGCGGCGAGGTCGAGGTTCGGCGGCACGATGCCGTCGCCGATGCCGGGCACGCCGTGCGTGCCCCACGAGTGGTCCGTGATCAGCGCGCACTCGGCCGGCTCGACGGCGAACGCCATGATCGAGGGATCGTGCGCCTTGAGGGCGTGCGCTACCCCGCTGATCCACCCGCCCGTGCCCTGCGCTCCGACCACCGCGTCGACGCGCCCGCCCGACTGCTCCCAGATCTCCTCGCCGCTCGCGAGCTGCGCCTGGGGGTTGTCGGGATTCTCGAACTCCCCCGGGAAGAAGTACCGATCGGGGTCGGTCGCGACGATCTCGCGCATGCGCTCGAGCGCGAGGTCGATGTCGGTGCCCGCGCCGGGCGTGAGGACGAGATCGGCACCGTAGGCCTTGATCATCGTCTTCCGCTCGTTGCTCATGCCCTCGGGCATCACGATCGTGCATCGGTAGCCGTTGATCGCCGCGACCGCCGAGCACGCGATGCCCGCGTTGCCGGTCGTGCACTCGATGATCGTCATGCCGGGCCGCAGGTCGCCCCGCTGCTCGGCCCGCGTGAGCATCGCGGCGTAGATGCGGTCCTTCACCGAACCCGTCGGCCCGTACCACTCGACCTTGACGAGCACGTCGACCCCGGGCGGCGCCACGCGCTGCAGACGAACGAGCGGGGTTCGGCCGATCGCTTCGAGCAAGGTCGGCACCTCGTCTCGATGGGCGTCCCACGCGATCGGCGCCGGTGGATCCTGCCTCGCGCTCATCCCGCCCGCACACCTCGGTCGACGTAGCCAAGCCTGCGTGAGACGGCGAGCGCCGCGTCGGCGGCGAGCTTCCCGAAGCGAGGAAGGTCCACACCCCGCATCCGGAATGCCGGCCCCGAGACGCTGAGCGCCGCCACCACGTCGCCGCTCATGCCGCGGACCGGGGCCGCAACGGCGTTCAGCCCCTCCTCGAGCTCTTCGAGCGTCTGCGCGTAGCCACGCGCGCGGACCTCCGCCAGCTGGGCGCGAAGCTTCCGCAGGTCGGTGATCGTGCGGGACGTGAGTCGCGTCAGGGGCGCGGCAAGCATCCGCTCCCGCTCGGCGTCGGTCGCGTACGCGAGCAGGACCTTCCCGTTGGACGTGCAGTGCAGCGGCGTGCGCTGCCCCACCCAGCTCACGCTCACGATCGAGCGGGTGCCGGTCACCTGGTCGATGTAGACGACGGACTCGCCCGACAACACGCCGAGGTTCACGGTCTCGTGCGTGCGCTCCGCCAGATCGTCGAGGATCGGGCGGGCGGCCCGAACCAGATCGTTGCCGCCGACGGCGGCCCCCGCGAGCGAGATCAGCCCGAACCCCAGCCGGTACTTCTCAGAGATCGGGTCGCGCTCGACGAATCCCCGCTCGGCGAGGGTCGCGATCAATCTGGAGGCGGTCGCCTTGTGCACGTCGAGCTTCCGGCCGAGCTCGGTCACGCCCAGCTCGCCGTGCTCGCTGATCAGCTCGAGCGCGCGCAGCGCTCGGCGGACCGACTGCAGGTTTCCCCCGCTCTCGTGTTGGTCTCGCATGCCGCAACGCCTCAGTCTCGTGCGCAACCGCGCCGCGGACGGTACGCCGACCTCGGAGGCCGTGTCAATCAGCGAGGTTCAGGCTCGACGGGAGGCCAGCCATCGCGGGTAGGACATCGAGTCCTCGAGCCGAAGGTCGATGTCGGACGGCCGCTCGCCCCTCGAGAGCAGCTCGGCGGTGGCGCGGAGGACCGGCTCGAGTTCGCCGGGCTCGCCCGCCGCCTCGAGGGCGAGCGTCCACCACGTCTCCCGGCCCACCTCGAAGGTCGTGAGCTCGACCGAGCATCCCGGCATCTCCGCCTCGGCCACGGGACGTTCCACGACGCCGTCGCCGGCACGACGGAACGAGCGGCGATGTCGGGTCTTCCGCAGCGCCAGCCAGCTCGAGCCGCCGGTGGACGGCAAGGTCACGGAGTTGAGCGGGAATCGCCACTTCGCCCACCGCTCGAGTCGGCCACGCCCTCCGGGAAGATCGAGGAGACCCGCGTCGCCTCGGAAGGCCTTCAGGTCCAGCTCGCTGCCCCCCTTGATCTTCACGCCGAGGTCGGGGAGCGCGGGATCCACCAGGTATCGATCCTCACGCCGCTCGATCCACGCGTCGAACGGGCCCATCCATCCCAGCATGGCCGGCGGGATCGGGCCCTGGTGGATCCACCGCACCTCCAGCGACGGCGAGCCTCCCGAGCCGTTCGCCGAGCTGGTGCTCACCGCCGCGGGGCCTACGCCCTCGTGTCCGTCCTCGGATGCCTGGTGTGCGCCGGGGTCTGCCCCGCTCATCCTCACCCCCCTTCCGCGTGGATGACCTGGACATCGCTGCTCGCACGGACGAGCCAGGCCATACGGCAACGATAGTCTGACATTGACGGCATGGGACGCCGCAGCGCCCTCCGCCTATCGTGTCGTCCGATGGGGGAGCGCTACTGGCGTGCAGCGGAACCGAAGCCGTCCTACGACGTCGTGATCGTGGGCGCCGGCGGACACGGCCTCGCCACCGCCTATTACCTTGCCGCGAACCACGGCATCACCGACGTCTGCGTCGTCGAGAAGGGGTGGCTCGGCGGCGGCAACATGGCGCGGAACACCACGATCATCCGCTCGAACTACCTGTGGGACGAGTCCGCGGCGATCTACGAGCACTCGTTGAAGCTCTGGGAGTCGCTCGAGGAGACGTTGGGCTTCGACATGCAGTTCTCCCAGCGCGGGGTGTTGAACCTCGCCCACGACCTGGGTGACGTGCGCTCGAGCGTGCGCCGGGTCGAGGCCAACCGGCTGAGCGGGGTCGACGCGGAGTGGCTCGATGCCGCGGCGGTCCGAGACATCTGCCCGATCGTGAACGTCTCCCCCGATGTGCGCTACCCGGTGCTCGGCGCCACGCTCCAGCGCCGGGGTGGCGTCGCACGCCACGACAAGGTCGCGTGGGGGTACGCGCGCGGCGCCGACCGCCTCGGCGTCGACATCGTGGAGCACGCCGAGGTGACCGGCTTCCTGCGCGGCCAGGGCGGCCGCGTCGAGGGCGTCGAAACCAGCAGGGGCTCGATCACGGCGGGGAAGGTCGCGCTCGCCGCGGCAGGGCACACCACCGTGCTCGCGTCGATGCTCGGATTGCGGCTCCCCCTGCAGTCGCATCCGCTGCAGGCGCTCGTGAGCGCGCTGTACGAACCGGTGCTCGGGTGCGTCGTGATGTCGAACGCGGTGCACGTCTACGTCTCGCAGGCCGACAAAGGCGAGCTGGTCATGGGCGCAGGGATCGACGCCTACAACGGATACGGGCAGCGCGGGTCGTTCCACGTGATCGAGCACCAGATGGCCGCGGCGCTCGAGCTGTTCCCGCTGTTCGCGCACGCCTCGATGCTGCGCACCTGGGGAGGCATCGTCGACGTCTGCCCCGACGCCTCCCCGATCGTCGACCGAGCCCCGATCGACGGGGTCTTCCTCAACTGTGGGTGGGGAACCGGCGGCTTCAAGGCCACGCCCGGGTCCGGTTGGATCTACGCCGAGACGATCGCGAACGGCGAGCCGGGGCCGCTCGCGGAACCCTTCTCGCTGGGCCGATTCACCACCGGCGCCCTGATCGACGAGCACGGCGCGGCGGCGGTCGCGCATTGATGACCGATCATGGGCATCCGAGCGTCGACCGTTCGAGCCTTCGCGCTCTCGCTGCCCGAAGCGGAGGAGCGCGAGACGTGGGAGACCGCGACGTTCCGGGTGCGGAACAAGATCTTCCTGATGTTCAGCGAGAAGGAACGCCGGGCCTGGATCAAGTCGGTGCACGACGAGCAGCGCGCCCTGATCGCGATCGATGCCGATGCTTGGTTCGCCCCACCGTACGTCGGGCCGAGCGGATGGGTCGGCGCGGTCCTCTCGAAGGCCGACGGCGAGGAGGTGCGCGAGCTGATCGTCGAGGCCTGGCGCATGACCGCCCCGAGGCGCCTCGTCGAGGCATTCGACGGGGAGTCGACGGTCGAGGCGTTCGACGAGGGGAAGGCCTGACCCCGTGCTGCTGATCCCGTGCCCGTGGTGCGGACCGCGCGACGAGATCGAGTTCCGGTACGGCGGGCAGGCGCACGTCGGCTATCCGGCCGACCCCGATGCGCTGTCGGACGCCGACTGGGCCGATTACCTGTTCATGCGCGACAACCCCCGCGGGTGGTGGTCCGAGCGCTGGATGCACGCGGCCGGCTGCCGCCGGTGGTTCAACCTCACCCGGAACACGGCCACGAACGAGATCGGGGTGGCATACCTCGTCGGGGCGGTTCCGCCCGACGACAGGAGATCGACGTGAGCGGCCGGCGCCTGGCGGCGCCGGCCGGCCATGGGATCGATCGCACGCGGCCGCTGGGCTTCTCGTTCGACGGCGGGCCGTACGAAGCCCTGGCCGGCGACACGATCGCGAGCGCGCTCATCGCCAACGGCGTCGATGTCGTCGCGCACTCGCCGCTGCTGGGCAGACCGCGCGGGGTGTTCTCGGCCGGCGTCGAGGAGCCCAACGCCTTCGTCGAGGTCTCGGCTCCTTTCTTTCGGCCGATCGAGCCGGCGACCACGATCCCGCTGGTCGACGGTCTCGTGGCCATCTCTCGTGCGGGCCTGGGGCGCCTCCCCACCGTTCACAGGGAGGCGCCTGCCGCGGACCATCGCCACCAGCACGTGGAGACACTCGTGGTCGGCGGCGGTATCGCGGGGCTGCGGGCGGCGGTCGAGGCCGCGGAAGCCGGCGATCGCGTGCTGCTCGTGGACGAGCGGTCCTGGCTCGGGGGCGCAGCCACGACGGGCGACGACGTCGACGGCGACCCGGCGCTTCCCTGGATCGCGACGACCGGCGGCGCGCTCTCGAGCGCCTCCGAGGTCACGGTGCTCACCGATGCCACCGCGTTGGGCGTCTACGACGACGGATACGTGGTGGTGTACGAACGTTGCACGCCGACGGAGCGGTTGCACCACGTGCGTGCGAAGCGGGTCGTGCTCGCGACGGGGGCGCACGAGCGTCCGATCGGGTTCGCGCGCAACGACCTGCCCGGCGTGATGCTCGCGTCGTCGGCCCTGCTGTATGCCGACCGTTTCGGGGTGTTGCCGGGCGAGCGCGCGATCGTGTTCAGCACGAACCACGCGGGCCACCAGGCCGCGGTGGCGCTCTCGCGTTCGGGTCTCGACGTCGTCGCGATCGTCGATCCGGGCGAGGGCGGCCGAGCGAGCGAGGCCGCTCGCGAGGCAGGCATCGACGTGCGCACCGGGTGGCAGGTGCTCTCGGCCGACGGCGATGCGCGGGTCCGCACGGTCGCACTCGGCGACCTCGACGGTGAGACCGAGACGATCGAGGCCGACCTCGTGCTCGTCTCCGGCGGATGGAACCCCGCCGCCCAGCTCTGGCGGGGCATCGGAGGCGGACTGCGGTGGCACGACGAGCGAGCGTGCTTCGTGCCCGACGGCGACGCGCCGCGGTGGCTGTCGATCGTCGGAGCGGCGGCGGGCGAAGTGCCGGCGAGCGTTCCGTACTGGTACTCGCCGGCCGACGATCTCTCCGAGCACTTCGTCGAGCTGCAGCGCGACTCGACCGTGGCCGACGTGCTCGACGCGGTCGCCCACGAGCTGCGATCGACCGAGCACGTGAAGCGCGCGACCTACATCGGCACCGCGATCGACCAGGGGCGCACGAGCGGCGTGCTCACCGCCGCCATCGTGAACGAGGCGTGGGGCGCGGATCCGGGCGCGCAAGGCCCGACCAACAGCCGTCCCCCGTACACGCCGGTCCCCTACTCGGTGCTCGCGGGTCCCGATCGGGGCCCGGCGCTGCTCGACCCGGTCCGCTCCACCCCGATGCACGAGCGCCACGTCGAACGCGGAGCCGCGTTCGAGAACGTCGGGCAGTGGAAGCGACCGTGGTACTTCCCGCTTCCCGGCGAGTCGATGCACGCGGCGGTCGATCGCGAGTGCCTCGCCGTGCGGCACGCCGCCGGGGCGATGGACGCCTCCACCCTGGGCAGGATCGAGCTCTGGGGACCGGGCACGGCGGCGTTCCTCGACCGGCTCTACACGAATCGCATGTCGACGCTGGCCGTCGGCTCGATCCGGTACGGCCTGATGCTCGGCCTCGACGGCATGGTCTGGGACGACGGCGTCGCGATGCGGCTCGACGACGACCGGTTCCTGATCACGACCACCACCGGCGGGGCGGCGAGGGTCATGGACCAGGTCGAGGAATGGCTGCAGACGGAGTGGCCCGACCTGCAGGTGTACGCGACGAGCGTCACCGAGCAGTGGGCAACGATCGCGGTGAACGGTCCGCTGGCCCGCGACGTGCTCGACGCCGCGGGCGCGGACATCGACCTCGACTCGAGGGTGTTCCCGTTCATGACGTGGCGAGACGGTGAGGTCGCGGGCATGCCGGCGCGCGTCGCCCGCGTGAGCTTCAGCGGCGAGCTCGCCTACGAGATCAACGTCGCCGGGTACCTCGGCCTCGCGATGTGGGATGCGCTGCTCGCCGCCGGCACGCCGTTCGGGCTCACCCCGTACGGCACCGAGGCGATGCACGTGCTGCGCGCCGAGAAGGGGTTCGTGATCGTGGGCCAGGACACCGACGGCACGGTGACCCCCCACGATCTCGGCATGTCGTGGATCGTGCGGAAGGACGACTCCGACTTCATCGGGAGGCGCTCGCTGCGGCGGGCCGATACGATGCGACCCGATCGGAAGCACCTCGTGGGCCTGCTCCCGGTCGATCCGTCGGTGTGGTTGCCGGAGGGCGCGCAACTCGTCTCGCCCGAGCACGCGGCGACGCCACCACCCGTGCCCATGCTGGGCCACGTCACATCGAGCTACCGCAGCCCCGTGCTCGACCGTACGTTCGCGCTGGCGATGGTCCGCGGCGGGCGCGATCGCATCGGCGGACGCGTGGTCTCACCCACACCGCGGGGACCGGTCGAGTGCGAGGTCGTCACACCCGCGTTCTACGACCCCGAAGGGGAACGCCGTGACGGTTGAGACGTTCGCCCGGGATCCGCTCGCCTCGCGGGCGTCCGACCTCGCGAGAGTGGCCGAGCGGACCGGGGGACGCGTCGTGGTCGAGCACGTCCCGTTCCTCGCCCAGGTCTCCGTGCGGCTCGACCCGTCGCTCGCCGAGCGGGCCCCCTTCCCGCTGCCGCTCGCACCGAACACGGTCTGGGAGGAGGGCCCTCGCGCCGCGCTCTGGCTCGGACCGGACGAGTGGCTCGTGCTCGGCCCTCCCCACGCCGGGTCTCGGATCGTCGCCGAGCTCGAAGCTTCCCTCGACGGCGTACATCGCTCGATCATCGACGTGAGCGCGAACCGCGTGGCGATCGAGCTGGGCGGCCCGGACCGGCTCGAGCTGCTGGCGAGCGGCTGCTCGCTCGACCTGCACCCCCGTGCATGGCGGAGCGGGATGTGCGCACAGACGCTGTTCGCGAGGGCCCAGGTGATCCTGCACGAGCGAGCCGGCACGACCGGGCTGCTCGTTCGTCCGTCGTTCGCGAGCTACGTCGTCGACCGGCTGCTCGCGGCGCTCTGAGGTCGCCGGCAGGGTCCGTCAGGCAACCGCTGCCCGCTCCTGGACCGGCTCCGCCGATCCAGGCTGACGCTCGGGGATACACCCGCTGAAGAAGAGCGCCACCAGCGCGATGCTCGCGAGCACCACCAGCGCGACCCGGAGCCCGTCGATGCGAGCCTGCTGGTTCACGCCGACGGCAGCCTCGGCCGTGGCTCCCGTCACGCCGGCGTCGTCGAGCGCGGTCTGCAGCTGCGCGTCGGACATGAAGGGCGCGCCCGCGGCGAGCTGCACGTTCGCCTGCTCCACGACGTCGTCGGGCACGTCGGGGTTGTCCTCGATGCCGGAGAGGAACGACGCGGTCAAGGCCGCGATCAGCAGCGATCCGGCGAGGGCCGTGCCGATCGACGCCCCGAGGTTCGTCGCCGTGTTCTGCAGTCCGCCGACCTCGGGGCTGCGCTCGTCGGGCACCGACGAAACCGTGACGGCGCCGAGCTGCGACGAGAGCGCGCCGATCCCTGCACCAACGAACAACAGCGGCACCGTGACGATCGACGCCCCGGCGTCGGCGTCCATCGCCGCGAACAGCACCACGATGCCGACGAACATCGCGAACAGCCCGAGCCGCACCACTCGGCGTGGGTTCGCCTGCGGCCGGAACCGGGGCACGCCCACCGCGAACAGCAGCAGCGTCGCGGACAACGGCAGGATCCGCACGCCCGTGTCGATCGCCGACAGGCCGAGCGAGACCGACAGGTAGAGCGGGATCGCGAAGAACAGCCCGGCCTGCACGAGGTACTGGAAGAAGAACATCGAGAGCCCGCCGGTGAGCTGGGGCACACGGAACAGCGCGAGGCTCACGAGGGGCTCGCCGCCTCGATGCTCGACGTGTCGCTCCCAGATCGCGAAGAACCACAGCACGAGCAGGCCGCCGAGCACGAGCCAGACGACCGGCGACAGTCCGATCCACGACGGTCCGCCCGGCTTCGGCAGGAACCATCCGAACACCGACGAACGCAGCACGCCGAACACGGCGAGGCCGAGGCCCGCGGCGGCGAGCAGCGCGCCCACGACGTCGATCGTGGCACGCCCGTCGGCGGGCGCGTCCTGCACGCGGCGCGCGAGGGCGAGGATCCCGATCACCACGACGACCTCGCCGGCGAAAACGTACCGCCAGGACGCGTACGTCGTGGCGAGCCCACCGATCAGCGGCCCGGCGGCGATCGCGATCGCGCCCGCGGCCATGACGAGGCCGTAGGCCCGCGGGCGTTCGGACGGGCCGAAGTTGCTCGCCACGAGCGCGACGATCGCCGGCATGATCAGCGCCGCGCCGACGCCTTCGAGCACCGACCACCCGATGATCAGGACCCCCAAGCTCGGCGCGATCGCGGTGGTGAACGAGCCGGCGCCGTAGATCACGCACCCGATCGCGAAGGCCCGCCGTCGCCCGACGATCGATCCGAACTTGCCGCCGGTGATCATGCACATCGCCATCACCAGCGTGTAGAGCGTGATGGCGGTCTGGATGCCAGTCACCGTTGTACCGACGTCGGCGGCCACGGTCGAGATCGACACGTTCATGACGGAGCTGTCGAGCATCATCAGGAACTGCCCCGCGCCGAGGGTCAGCAGGACGAGGCTCGATCCCGACTTACCCCCTGCGCTCGTCGCCATGACCGGCGGATGCTACCCGCCTAGCACGGCGTCCGCCGCGCCGGAGGGCTCGGGTTCCGGCAGCCGGACCATCCGGAACGCGTTCACCGATCCGAGGAGCCCCGCGATCAGGGGCACGAGCAACGCGACCTGCAGCGCGAAGGGCCGCGCCTCAGTGTTGAGCCGGATGATCTCGGCCTGCGTCGCCGGTGGCTGATCGACGAGCAGGGCCTCGAGCGCGGTATTCGTCATCAGCTCGGCGTCGTCCTCCAAGGCGGCCGCGACCTGCTCCTGTTCGGCACCGGAGAGCACGTCGCTCGACCTGGCGAGATCGGTGAACGTGATCGACAGCGTCGCCAGCATGATCGCGCCGGCGAACGCGAGCCCGAACGAGAGTCCGAACGAGCCCGATGCGGAGTTGACGCCCGCGGCCTCGCTCACACGCTCCTCGTCGATCGGGGCGAGCGTGTAGTTGTTGAGCTGCGAGACGAGCAAGCCCAGTCCCGTGCCCATCACGATCAGCGGGATCGAGAGCCACCATCCCGTGGAGACACGCGGAACGACCGCGATCACTCCGAGTACACCCACCGACACGAGAAGGAAGCCTGCACGGACGATCACGCTCGGCCGCCGGTCCCCCGCCCGCCGACCAGCCAACATCGCGACCGCGAACATACTGAGGGACAGCGGTGCGATCGACAGACCCGCCTGCAGCGCGTCGTACTCGAGCACCATCTGCAGGAAGATCGGCAGCGCGATCATCGTGCCGCCGAGCGCGATCTGTTGGAGCATCTGCTGGGAGATCCCCAGGCGGAACGGCTTCGAGGCGAACAGGCCGGGGTCGAGCAGGGCGGGTCGCGCCCGGCGCTTCCGCCGCACGAGCCACGCGGCGAGGAGCCCGAGCGAGGCGAGGCCGACCACGATCAGGGCGACGACCCGCTCACCGCCTTCCTGCCACACGAGGATCCCGAGTACCACGCCTCCCATGCCGAGGATCGAGAGAACCGCCCCGACCAGGTCGACCCCGTGCGGTCCCGTGTACGGGACGTCGTGGACGAGCTTCACCCCCGACAACACGACCGCGATGATCACGACCTCGAGCGCGAACCCGACCCGCCACGAGAGGAAGGTGGTGATGAACCCGCCGAGCAGGGGACCGACCGCGGCTGCGATCGCCGCCGCGGCCCCCACCAGCGCGTAGACCCGCCGCTGCGCCGCGCCCTCGAAGTTCCCGTGGATCAGCGACTGCATCGCCGGCAGCAGGAGCGACGCGCCGATACCGCCGATCACGGCCCAGAACACGATGATCGCGGCGAGGCCCTGGGCCACGGTCATCGCGAGGGCGCCGACGGCGTAGCCGAGCAGGCCGAGGACGTAGGCGCGCTTCCGGCCGAACAGGTCGCCGACCTTGCTTCCGATCAGGATGAACGCGGCGGAGACGAGCGCCTCGAGCGCGATCGCCGACTGCACGCCGCTCACGGTCGTGTCGAGGTCGCGGACGACCGCCGAGATCGACACGTTCATCAAGGAGGTGTCGACGACGAGCACGAACATCGCCATCGCGAGCAGGATCGCGAGCCGTCGGCCGCCCGACGCCACGAGAGGATCGACGCTCGACATCGCCGAATCATCGACGTGCCCGCGACCCGACGCAAGCTCCTGCTGGCTACCTGTGCGTGCCGGCGCTGGCAGCGTCGGGCACCATGCGATCGGAGCGGAACCGGTCGGGACCGAACGGCGCGATCAACGGGTCGACCCGCCCGGTCGCGATCGTCTCGGCCATCGTTCGACCGAAGATCGGCGCGCCCTTGAACCCCCACGTGCCCATGCCGGACATCAGGAAGAAGTTCCGCACCTCGCTCTCGCCGAGCATCGGCGATGAATCGGGCGTCATGTCGCAGAGGCCGGTCCATTGGCGCATCAAGCGGGCCTTCGCCATGAACGGGAGCAGCTGGATCGTGCGCTTCGCGGCCTCGGCGGCGAACCCGAACGTCGAACGCGTCGAGTACGTGTTGTAGGG
Source organism: Actinomycetota bacterium (assembly GCA_035711865.1). GTDB lineage: Bacteria > Actinomycetota > UBA4738 > UBA4738 > HRBIN12 > JAOUEA01. The sequence goes on along the minus strand of DASTBT010000072.1, from coordinate 11,753 downwards.
AAGCGTCTCCGCCCCGACGACGAGCTCGCCTCGGGCCGTCTGCTGCGTGTACACGTAGAGGTCCATCGACGAGACGAGGCCCCACAGCACCGGGGTGTAGGCCTCGGTCACGAACGCCTGCAGCGCCATCGTCTCGATCGGCAGGCGGAACCCCGCCATGCGCGCGAGCACGCTCGACCACCCGGCGACGGCACTGACCACGTGGCCGGCGGCGACGGGGCCGCGATCGGTGACCACCCCCCGGCAGACACCGCCGGCCACGTCGACGCCGACCACCTCGACGCCCTCGTGGATCTCGACGCCGCGGCGGTTCGCCGCGCTCGCGTAGCCCCATACCACCGAGTCGTGGCGCGCGAACGCGCCCGGCGGGTGATAGCTCGCGCCGACGACCGGGAGCTCGCCCCCGGCCGTGAGATCGACGAGCGGACAGACCTCGAGCACCTGCTCGGGGGTGATGATCTCGGTCGCGACGCCGTAGTGGCGGTGCAGTAGCACCTTCTCGCGTTCCACCTGCAGCGTGTCGATCGAGTGGCACAGGTCGAGGTTGCCCTGCGTGCTGAACAAGACGTTGAAGTCCAGCTCTTGTGAGAGCGTTCGGTACATGTCGAGGCTCGTCGCGTACAGCGGCACGGTCTCGGGCGTGTTGTAGGTGGCGCGCACGACCTGCGTGTTACGACCGCTGCCGCCGCTGCCGATGTACGACCGCTCGAGCACGGCGACGTCGCGGATGCCGTGGTACTCGGCGAGGTGGAACGCGAGCGAGAGCCCGTTGACACCGCCGCCCACGATCACGACGTCGTACCGCGGCTTCAGGTCGCGCCGCGTGAGGAACTCCCGATGCCTGAGCAGGCCGCTCATCGAATCAGCACCTCCGCGGCGTCGGCGCGGATCCGCTCCTCGACGTGGGCCACGAGGTTCGCGGGCACGAGGATCGTGATGCGGCCCGCTTCGACGATCACCTTCGCGGCCGCGGCCGCGACCTCGCCTTGGAGCCATCCGGCCTCGGGCACCCGGAGCTCGGAGACCCGCGCGAACGCTTCGGAGGCGTCGTGCCCTTCGAGCACGAGCGAGGTCCAGGCATCGGAGACCACCTCGACGAGGGTGGCGCCCGGGACGTCGGCGCGAACGCCGTCGGCGTCGTCCGTACCAACCAGCATCGCCTCGTTCGGCGCCACGCGTAACAACGCCGAGCCGGCAGGTACCTCGACGCGATCGCACACGTCGCTCGATGCGAGGATGGCGAGCACCCGTGGCAGGTCGGTCCGGAGCTCAGCCACGCATCCTCCCGCCGTCCGGGTCGTAGAACGGGGTCGTCACCACGCTGGCCGTCGCTCCCGAGCCGGTTCGAAGCCGGTCGGGGGAACCTCCGTCGACCGCGCGGACCCATCCGAGCCCGATCGCCCGATCGAGCACGATCGAGCGCTCCGCCGACGTGACGCGGCCGACGACGGCGTCGCCCAGCAGCAGCGGCTCACCGCGCAGGTCCGCGGTGTCCTCGGGCCGGTCGGAGAACTCCAGGCCCACGTGTCGTCGCGCCATCGGTAGCTCCGCCATGCGCTCGAGGGCCCGCTTGCCGACGAACCATCGTTTGGACATGTCCACCGCCCACGCCATGCCCAGCTTGGCCGGGGTGTCGTCGGGCATCGTGTCCTGGCCGATGTAGACGTGCCCCTTCTCGAGCCGCAGGAGCTCGAGCGCATCCAGCCCGTGCGGCATCAGGTCCCAGTCGCGGCCGGCGTCGACGAGCGCGGCCCACAGCTCCGGCCCGCGGCGACGCGGGTGGTGCAGCTCGAACGCCAGCTCGCCGACGAACCCCGTGCGGATCGCCCGGCAGGGCACCCCCGCGACCGAGAGATCGGCGAACCCCGGGTACCGCACCGATGCTGCGTCGATCGCGTCGTCGGTGAGCCGTTCGAGCAGGTCTCGAGCGTTCGGGCCCGCGACGTTGATCGCCCCCCACTGCGCGGTCCGATCGAGCACGTGCGCATCGAGCCCGAGACGGTCCGCGAGGTTCCGGAGTCGCGCGTCTGCACGCCCCGCCCCACCCGACGTCGTGGTGAGGAACCACTCGTTCTCGCCGACGCGCGCGAGCAGACCGTCGTCCATCACGTACCCCGCGTCGTCGAGCGTGAGCACGTAGCGGGTGCGGCCGGGCTCCAGGTCTCCGGTGCGGCACGGGAAGAGCCGGTCGACGAGGTCGCCGGCGCCGGGACCGGCGATCGTGAACTTCCCGAGGGTGCCCACGTCCATCAGGCTCACGCGCTCGCGCACCGCTCGGTACTCCTCGCGCCAGTCGCCGTAGCTGAACGGCCGCAGCCAGCCCCCGGAACGGTCGAGGCGAGCTCCAGCGGCGACGTGGAGCTCGTTCAGCGAGGTTCGCCGGTCGACGATCTCGTGCACACCCGCCGCAAGCGTCTCGAGGGTGACGGGGCGGGCGGGGGGACGAGCGGTCGTCCGAGGCGCCACTGGCGACGGCGCCGGGGTCGCGTCACGGGATACCGCGAAGCACGAGAGCGCCCGCCCGCACATCGCCCCCTGGCACGGCCCCATCGTGGTGGTGGTGTAGCGCTTGAGGAGCTCCGCGTTGCGGAACCCCTCGTCCCACGCTTGCTCGAGATCGTGCACCGAGACGTCCTCGCACAGGCAGACCGTGCCGTCGAGACCGCCGAGACCCGAGTTGCCGACCCCGAGCGCCGCGTCGCCGACGACGGTCACGTCCTCGTCCGGAATCGCCATCCGCGCGAGTCCGTCCCGAGGAACGAGCCCCAGCGAGAGCACGAGCAGGTCGCACTCGAACCGCTTCCCCCGGCCATCACGGCGCAATACGACGGATCGGAGCGACGAGCCGCCACGGGCCTCCAGCACATCGCTCCCTGGCACGATCTCCCCCGCACCCTCGGGCACCCGCTGCACGAGCGCCGGCGAGACCGCCGTGGCCACCACCTCGACGCCGGCGTCGATCAGGGTCTGCAGGTGCTGCACGCCTTCCTCGGTCCGCACCACGACGACCGCCCGATCGCCCGGACGGACACCGTGGGGGCCGGCCAACGCGGCTGCCGCACGTCCGAGCATCACGCCGGGCAGATCGTTGCCGGGGAAGACGCCGTGCTCCTCGGTCGCGCCGGTGGCCACGACGACCCTGGACGGATACACGTGCACCAACTCGCTCGCGCGCGCGAGCGGCACGTGCAACCCTTCGTAGACACCGAGAGCCGTGGCCTCATCGAGCAGGGTCACGTGCTCGAGGGAAGCCACCGCGGTCCGGAGCTCCCCGATCGGATCCGGTGCGGGTCCGGGGGCCGCCGAGCGAGCGGCGCGGCCCTCGTCGCAGACGAGCACCGACCCGTCGGCCGCCGCCTCGCGTGTGGCTTCCAGCCCCGCGAGGCCAGCCCCGATCACCAGCGTGTCGACATGCACGTGGCGCACGACCTTCCGCTCGGCGGAAGCGGTCGACGGCAGGGCACCCAGGCCGGTCGCGCGACGGATCACACGCTCGGCGACGGCCCAGGCGAACCGCGGACGCACGAACGTCTTGTAGTAGAAGCCGACCGGCATGACACGGTGCAGCCGATCGGTGACGTGCAGGAGGTCCCGCTCCGCGTTCGGCCACCCGCCCGCACGGTCGACGCGCATACCCTCGGCACATCGAACGGTGCACGTGCGCACGGCGGGCTGTCCGTCGACCGTCATCGAGCAGTTCGGGCAGTCGCCGGTGCCGCAGTAGAGCCCGCGACGCCGGTGGTACTTGAGCGAGCGTGAGAACGTGCGCACGCCGTGCCGGTACAGCGCCGACGCGACGGTGTCGCCGGGCCGGAACGTCACCGGGCGGCTCTCGAACTCGATCGATCCCATCGCTCAACCGATCTCGTTCGTGCGGGTGTCGCGGATCACCGTCGTCCAGGTGCGGCAGCCCATCGCATGGAACCAGCGCTCCCGCTGCGGTCCTTCCGGGTTCTCGGGCAGGTACTCGCGCGCGAACTCCTCCTCCGTGTCGGAGGCGTCGAGCGCCCGCCACTCCCCGCCGAACGTGAACTCGGTGAACGGCCGGTCGCCGCACAGATCACACGGGATCGACAGCGCCATCGTCAGCTCGCTCGCGCAGCTTGCGCCCCTCGGGGTCGTAGGGAGGCTCCGGCAGGATCCGACAGGGGCGCGACTCGCCGACCACCGAGACCTCGAGCTCGGGGCCCGACGCGACCACGTCGCGGTCGACGTAGGCGAGGGCGAGGCTCGCCCCGACGTGATGTCCGTACGCGCCCGAGGTCACGAAGCCGACCAGCCGCTCGCCGAGCCAGATCCCGTCGTCGGCGCCCGCCTCGGCGTCGCCGGCATCCACGACGAGCAACACGAGGCGCCTCGCCGGTCCTTCCTCGCGCTCCCGCAGCGCCGCCTCACGGCCGATGAACGGCCCCTTGTCCCAGGCGACGAACCGATCGAGGCCGGACTCGCCGGGCGTGTAGCGCTGCGTGAACTCGGCGTTCCAGATGCCGTAGCCCTTCTCGAGGCGGAGACTGTCGACCGCGTAGTCGCCGACCGGCCGCAGCCCGTGCGCGCGGCCGGCTTCGGCCAGCTCCTGCCACAGGACGAGCTCGTCGGGGGTCGACACGACGATCTCGTACCCGCGCTCACCCGTGAGCGAGATCCGGCCGACGACGGCCGGCACCGAGCCGACGTGCATCTCGCGGACGGCCATGAAGCGGAGGCCCTCATCGGACACGTCCTCGTGGGTCATGGCGGCGAGGATCGCGCGCGACGCAGGTCCGGAGATAGCGAACCCCATGCGTGTGGGGGTGATGTTCTCGACGGACACCTCGGCCCCGGGACGATGCCGGTCGAACCACCGCATGTGCCACGCCTGCAGGTAGTAGGAGCCGGTCAGCCAGAACCGGTCGGGTTCGAGGCGGGTGACGGAGAGGTCTCCCATCAAGCGTCCGGCCTCGTTCAGCATCGGCGACAGGCGGATCCGGCCGACATCGGGCAACCGCCCAGCGAGGAGCCGATCGAGCCAGGCCCCGGCGCCGCTGCCGGTCACCTCGTACCGGGCGTACTGTGCGATCTCGTACGCGCCCGCGGCGGTCCGCACCGCCTCGACTTCGTCCGCGACGATCGGGAACGCGTTCGATCGCCCGAGCGTCGGGGTCTCCACGAAGCCCGGGTCCGCGAAGACGAGCGGGACCTCGAGGCCCCAGTTCTCGCCGTAGACCGCGCCGCTCGAGCGGAACGTGTCGTCGCAGGGCGTGGTCGTCACGGGACGCCCGGCGGGGAGCTGTTCGTTCGGATACGCGATCAGGAACCGCCGCGCGTAGAACTGCGCGGTCGTGGCCCGCAGGTAGTCGCCGTCGGACGCGTGGGATCCGAACCGCGCCACGTCCATCCCGAACACGTTCTCGCCCGGGTCGCCGTCGACGATCCAATTCGCGAGGGCGAGACCGATCGCGGCGCCCTGCGAGATGCCGGCCATACACCCGCAGGCCGCCCAGTACCCGGGGAGCCCTTCGACCGGTCCGACGAGCGGATTCCCGTCGGGGGTGAACGTGAACGCTCCGTTGACCCACCGCTTGATGCCGACGTCCTGCAGCGCCGGGAACCGGGAGAACCCGATCGAGAGCTCGGGCATGATGCGGTCGGGCTCCTCGCGGAAGAGTCTGGCGCCGAAGTCCCACGGGGCACCCTCGACCGCCCAGTGGCGTGGGTTCCGCTCGTACACACCGAGCAGCACGCCGTCGCCTTCCCGCTGCAGGTACGTGAAGCCCTCCAGATCGGTGACCGCCGGCATCTCACCCTCGATCGCGGCGACCTCGGGCACGTCGTCGGTGACGAGGTAGTGGTGCAACATCGGAACGAGCGGATGATCGACGCCGACCATGCGGCCGATCCTGCGCGCCCAGAGCCCGCCGGCGTTCACCACGTGCTCGGCGGCGATCGGCCCCTGGTCGGTCTGCAGCGACCAGTCGCCGTCGGGGCGACGAGCCACGTCGGTCACCGGCCGGTGCTGGATCACCCGCACGCCACGACCCCTGGCCGCGTCCGCGTAGGCCCACGTCGCGCCGTTCGGGTCGAGGTGACCCTCGAGGGGGTCGAACAGAGCGCCCTCGAGCCCCCCCGGGTCGACGATCGGCACCATCTCGGCGGCCTCCGCCGCCGAGAGCAGGGCCGCGTCGGTGCCCATCATCGTGTGCCACCGGAGCTCCTGCCGCAGCATGCGCCAGCGCTCGGGTGTCCCGGCGAGCTCCAGCCCGCCCGACATGTGCATGCCGACGCTTCGGCCGCTCTCGCGCTCGACCTGCTCGTACATGCCGATCGTGTACTTCTGCAGCGCCGCGATCGTGGTGTCGGAGTTGATCGCGTGGAAGCCCCCGGCAGCGTGCCACGTCGATCCCACCGTCAGCTCGTCGCGCTCGACCACGGCGACGTCCGTCAGGCCGCGCAGGGCCAGGTGGTAGGCGACGCTGCATCCGACGATGCCCCCGCCGATCACGACGACCCGGTAGCCCTCGGTCATGCGGTCAACCACCTCCCACGAGATCGGGAGACACCTCGACGGCGGCCCCGGAGAGCGGCATCGTAGTGAGGGAGCCGCGTGGGGGCGTCATGTTCCCGGTGACCTGGAGTCACCAGAGGCCGGAGCCCCCGATCGTCACCCGGGCCTGGTCAGCCAGCCGCTGTCGGCGGTGTTCCAGTGCTCGTCGAGGTAACTGCCGGGAGCCGGATCCACCTCGTAGTAGTCGCCGCCCTCACAGTCGAACGGGCGCTGTCGGTCGGTCATCGGCGGGCAGACCGATTCCATCGTGCCGCCGCCATCGAACCAGGGGCCGCCGTCGGCGTAGCACATCACGTCGTAGCCCGTGTAGCAGTGACCCGCTCCGGACGAGTGCGGCGCGGAGTCCTGGACCGCGCCCAGAGTGTGCCCCACCTCGTGCAGGAAGACGTAGGCGCCGGTCGCGGTTGATCCCCCGATCTCGACCATCGCGAATCTCGGTCCGGTCGAAATCATGTTGTTGAGGTTGCCCGCGGGATCCGCCCGATCGTCGAAGTAGATCGTGCCCTGACCGGCCGGGCCGTAGCAGCACGTGACCGTCACCTTCCGGCCGTTCCTGCAGTACATGCGCAGGTGCTGGCCGGGGATCCCGGGTGACTGCCGGTCGAGGTTCTGGTCGGCGAGCACGACCGACTCGCGGATCCATCGCTCGAACGCCGCCGCCCTCGAGGTGGTGTCGCTCGGGAAGCCGTACAACACCCGGATCCGTCGTCCTCTGACGCCGTCGCCGGCGCATCGGGGGTTCGCCTTCTTCTTCCGTGCCGGCTCCTCGGCCCGCGCGGCGAACCCGGTCGCGGCGCGTTCGACCGCCTCGGGGACCCGATCGCCCCCGTGCGTGCACAGACCGTCACCGACCTCGATCAGTCCGTGGCCACACGGGTCGCCGAAGGAGACCCGGCCGTCGCGCGCGCCGGCGCCCGGCGCCGGACGAGAGCCACACCCGCGGCGGCGGCGAGGAACAGCGTGAGGAAGACGCGACGCATCGGATCTCGTGTCGGCACACGACACGCGCGGCCTGAGGCCGGATCACGCGCCGTCGAGCGATGCGAGCATGCGCCGCTGCCACTCGACCGTGGCGGCGACCTGGTTGAACGTGAATACGTGCAACGCCTCGATGTTCGCACTGGGATCGGCGATCGCGGGCGCCATGCCCTCGAGCAGCGAATCCGGCCCGAACTTCCCCGGCGTGAGCAGGCGCCCGAGCATCCGCTTGTTCTTCTTCAGGTAGCGAGCGCTGTCGGCCACCCCGATGCGCGCGCTGAACGCCATCAGCTTCGTGATGTCGGCCACGCCCGGCGTTCCCAGATGCACCGCGAGCGTCACGCCCTGTCGGCGCATCTCGCCGATCCAACGCACGATCGCCTCGGGATCGAAGCACATCTGCGTGGCCGTGTACGACGCGTACCGTTGCTTCTGGATCATCACCTCGAGCAGTCGCGCATCGGTGATATCCGCATGGCCCTCGGGGTAGCCCGGCACCCCGATCGTCTCGAACGGGTGGCCGAGCTCGTCCATCGCGCGCAGCAGGTCGAGCCCGTCGAGGAACTCTCCCGGATCCTTGGCGTCTCCCCCGACGACGAACGCCTCGTGGAAGCCGGCCGCGCGGCAGCGGTCGAGGAGCTCGGACAGATGCGATCGATCGCGGATCATGTGCGCGGAGAGGTGCGGCACCGCCTCGTGGCCGGTCGCAGCCATCTGCTCGGCGAGCTCGATCGTGGACTCGATGCCATGGCTCGGCGACGCGGTGACGGTGACCCCCGCGCGCTCGGGCAAGGCCTCGGCCGCTTCCACGGCGTTTCGCAATGGGATCAGCTCGAACTTCGGTGCTGCGACGAGCCCGCGCAACGCGGCGTGCTGCTCCTCGAGGAACTCCGTCGCGCGCCGCTTCCGCGGCGCCGCCGCGCGAGCCTTGCCGAGTCTCACCGCCACCCTCGATCCGCCTTCCCCGCCGTCACGTCGGCCATGATGCCGTATCGGCCTGCGGAACCGTGAACCGGAGTCGAACCCGCGGTCATCCGTCAGACGTTCGAGTCGGGGAAGCTCGCCTTCTTCCGCTCGATCCACTCGCGGAGCTCCTCGTCCCTGGCCTCGTCGATGGGAGGAGCTTCGTACTCGGCGAGCATGCGCTTCCAGACCGTGTTGGCCCGCATCGCCGCATCGAGCGAGCCCTCGAGCTCCCACTGCTCGAAGGAGTTGTTGTCGGCGATCTCGGACCGGTAGAAGGCGGTCTCGAAATTCGCCAGCGTGTGGGCGGTACCCAGGAAATGCTTCCCCGGCCCGTTCTCCACGATCGCGTCGAGGGCCTGGCCGTTCGGAGAGAGGTCCATGCCCATCACGAACGGATGCATCTGCCCGCATTGATCGAGGTCGAGCACGAACTTCTCGTATCCCATGGTGAGCCCGCCCTCGAGCCAGCCCGCCGCGTGGAGCACGAAGTTCACCCCGGCGAGCACGGTCGGCTGCAGGGTGTTCGCCGACTCGTACGCCGCCTGGGCGTCGGCGACCTTGGAAGCCGTCAGCGAACCGCCGCTCCGGAACGGCACGCCGAGCCGACGGGCGCACGCGGCCAGGGTGTAGAGCACGAGCGCGGGCTCCGGCGTGCCGAACGTGGGCGCGCCCGACTGCATCGACATCGACGATGCGAACGAGCCGAAGACCACCGGGGCGCCGGGACGCACGAGCTGGACGTAGGCCATGCCGGCGAGCGCCTCCGCGAGGGTCTGGGTCGCTGCCCCGGCCGCGGTGGCCGGGCTCATCGCGCCGGCGAGGATGAACGGCGTCATGATCACCGCCTGGTTCGCCTCGGCGTACGCCTTGGCGGCGCCGAGCATGATCGAGTCCCAGACGAGCGGCGAGTTGGCGTTGATCAGGCTCAGCACGTGCGGTTGCGCCTCGAGCGCGTCGGCGCCGAAGAGGATGCGCGCCATCTCCACGGTGTCCTGCGCGCGTTGGGGATGCGTGACCGACCCCATGTACGGGCGGTCCGAGTACCGCATGTGCGCGTAGACCATGTCGTAGTGCCGCTTGTTCACGGGCAGGTCGACCGGCTCGCACACCGTGCCACCGGAATGATGGAGGTAGGGGGACATGTACGCGAGCTTCACGAAGTTCCGGAAGTCCTCGATCGTGCCGTAGCGGCGCCCACCGTCGCGGTCTCGCACGAACGGCGAGCCGTACGCCGGCGCGAACACCGTGGCGTTCCCGCCGATGTGCACCGTGTTGGCGGAAGTCCGCGCGACCTGATCGAACTCGCGAGGAGCGGTGGCTTGCACGAGCTGCCGGGCGAGCCCGCGAGGGAACCGCACCCGTTCGCCGTCGACGTCGCACCCCGCACCGCGCAACAGCTCGAGCGCATCCGGCGCCTCGCGGAACTCGATGCCGACCTGCTCGAGGATCATGTCGGCGTTGTGCTCGATCGTCGACAGACCCTCCTCGCTCAGCACCTCGAACGGCGCGAGGGTCCGCGTGATGAACGGCACCTTCTCGGCTACCGCGTGCAGGCGAGCCGCGGCACGCGCCTCGCGTCCGCCGCTGCGGCGTCGCCGGGGGGTCGCGGTGTCGTCGCTCATGAGCTGCTCCTCTCGGGTTCGATGTTGCGGCGGCGGCTGCGCCGAGGGCGGTCTCCCGCCGCGGCCTCACGGGGAGCAGGCAAGTCGATCGCCGCACGCAGCCGCGGGAACGGGTCGGTGGCGTGTGGAAGGCCCATCGCCCCCACGAAGTGTTCCTGGAAGCGGGGCTCGACCGCGGTCTCGAGCTTCTCGACCCGTCGCACCACCCCTTGAATCTCGTCCCGGGCGCCTCGGTTGAGCAGCGCGATGCGCGCGCCGGTGCCGGCGGCGTTCCCGGCGCTCGTCACGCCGTCGACGTCGCAGTCGGGCACGAGTCCGAGTACGAGCGCGTACAAGGGATCGATGTGGGCGCCGAACGCGCCCGCGAGCCGGACGCGATCGACGGTGTCCACCCCCAGCGCATCCATCAACAAGCGGCACCCCGCGTACAAGGCTCCTTTCGCGAGCTGGATCTGCCGGACGTCGTTCTGCGTGATCACGAGCCTGGGGGCGCCCCGGACGTCGTGCAGCACGTAGGAGAAGGTCCGGCCGTCCGCCTCGATCCGATGCGTGCGTGCGGCCAGCGAGCCGTCGATCACACCGTCGCTCGCGATCACTCCGGCCAGGAAGAGCTCCGCGATCGCCTCGATGATGCCCGAGCCAGCCACGCCGGTGACCCCGGCGGCGTCGAACCCCGGCTCGTCGCTCCAGCGCTCGTCGCCGATCACCCGGAACCGCGGCTCCAGCGTGTCGCGATCGATGCGAACCCGCTCGATCGCCCCGGGGGCCGCCCGCTGTCCGCACGAGATCTGCGCGCCCTCGAAGGCCGGGCCCGTCGGGCTGGAGGCAGCCAGGAGCCGGTCGCGGCTGCCGAGCACGATCTCGGCGTTCGTCCCCACGTCGACGATCAGGTTCACGGCCCGCTGTTCGTGGGGCGCCTCACTCAAGATCACGCCAGCCGTGTCGGCGCCGACATGGCCCGCGATGCACGGCAGGGCGTACACGCGTGCCCCGGCGTTCGGCGCGGTCAGCCCGAGCTCTCGCGCGGTTCGATGCACTGCCTCGTCGGTCGCCAGGGCGAACGGCGCGCCGCCGAGCTCGGTGGGGTCGAGCCCGAGGAAGAGGTGGTGCATGATCGGGTTCCCGACCAGCGTCAGCTCCAGCACATCCGTCGGATCGACGCCGGCCCCCTCGCAGAGCTCGGCGAGCAGCCCGTCGACGCAGCCACGGACCGCCGATGTCAGCTCGGTCTCGGCGCCGGGGTGCATCATCACGTAGCTCACCCGACTCATCAGGTCCTCGCCGAAGCGGATCTGAGGATTCATCGCGCCGGCGCTCGCGATCACCTCGCCCGTGTGCAGATCGCACAGGTGCCCGGCGACCGTCGTCGAGCCGACGTCGAGCGCCACCCCCAGCGCCACGTCGTGGAACCCCGGCCAGACCGCGACGATCGTCGAGTCGTCGTGCACGGCCACGGTGGCCGTCCACCCGCCCGATCGAAGCGTCTGCTGGAGCGAGGCCAGGACGTGCGGGTCGGCCGAGAGCCCCGTGAGCTTCCAATCGCGATCGAGCGCCTCGATGAGGCGTTGAAGGTCGCCGGTCGTGTCGGCGAGCTCTGGCTCACGCACCTCCACGTAGTGCAGCCGAAGGACCGGGTCCACGTCGAT
>DASTBT010000071.1:0-12471 GCA_035711865.1 Actinomycetota bacterium | reverse complement strand
CGTGGTGTCGGGGGCGTGCGACGTCGACAATCCGCTCACCGGACCGGCCGGCGCGAGCGCGGTCTATGGCCCGCAGAAGGGGGCCTCGCCGGAGGATGTCTCACTGCTGGACCACGCCCTGGCGCATCTCGCGGCGGTCGTGGAACGTGACCTCGGCGTCGCGCTCGACGACGAGCCCGGTGCGGGTGCCGCGGGCGGCTTTGGGTTCGGACTGCTGGCGTTCTGTGGCGCCCGCCTGCGTCCGGGGGTCGAGGTGGTGATGGACGCCGTGGGGCTCCCGAGCCGGATCGCGCGCGCCGACCTCGTGATCACCGGGGAGGGGTCGCTCGATGACCAGTCGCTCCGCGGGAAGACGCCTGCGGGGGTGCTCGAGGCGAGCTCGCTCGCCGGGGTCCCGGTCGCGATCGTGTGCGGGCGTGCATCGGTCGAGGTCCCCGGGGCGACGGTGGTCTCGCTGGTGGATCGTGTGGGAGAACGTGCCGCCTTCGGCGATGCCCGATCGGCCCTGGTCACCGTGGCGGAGGATCTCGCGGGCCGCGCAGGCGATCTCATGGGGGTCGAGCCGTGAGCGGGGCCCTGCATCGGTTCCTCGAGGCGGCGCGCGCCCGGGGACTGCACCCCGACGCCCGCCGGTTCCCGCAGGGAACCAAGACCGCCGAGGATGCCGCTCGCGCGATCGGCTGCGACGTCGCCCAGATCGTGAAGTCTCTGGTGTTCATGGCGGACGACGGCCCGGTGCTCGCGTTGGCATCGGGGTCGAACCGGGTCGACGAATCGAAGCTGGCGGCCGCGGCAGGCGCCGAGCGGGTGCGGCGGGCCTCACCCGACGAGGCCAGAGGGGCGACCGGGTTCGCGGTCGGCGGCACGCCGCCCTTCGGTCATCACGATCGCCTGCCCGCATACTGCGACGAGGACCTGCTCGAGCAGGAAGAGGTCTGGGCTGCAGCGGGAACGCCCGACTCCGTGTTCCCACTCGCACCGAGGGACCTGGTGCGGCTGAGTGGTGCCCGCGTGGTCGACCTCGCCCTGCGCTGACCCGGGATCTCGATGCCGAAGGCTCGGGTTTTCGGGGCGCCGGCGGGTACGATATGGAGGTCACCCCGACGATCGAGCCCGCTCAAACCGGAGGACGCATGATCACGCTCACCGAGACCGCCGCCGGCAAGGTGAAGGAACTGCTGGCCGAGGAAGGCCGCGACGACATCGCGCTGCGGGTGGCCGTGCAGCCCGGAGGCTGCTCGGGCCTTCGCTACGCGATGTACCTCGACGACCAGGTCGGCGAGAAGGACCAGGCCGAGGAGCAGTTCGGCGTGCGACTCGTGATCGACAAGATGAGTGTGCCCTACCTCTCCCAGGCCACGATCGACTTCGTGGACTCGCTCGAGCAGACGGGGTTCACGATCGACAACCCGGCCGCCCAGGGCGGCTGTGCCTGCGGCAACTCGTTCCACTGATCTCGCCGAGGACCGGTCCGTCCCCGGGCGAGCGGTCGTCCAACGTGGACTAGAGGGCAGCGACGGCGTCGAGCCCCGCTCGGAACGCGCGCGCGATATCGGCGATCTCGTCCTCGCCGATCAGGAGCGGGGGTGAGACCGCGATCGCACCGCCGACCAGCGGGCGGACCATCACCCCCGCCTGCCTGCAGGCGGTGCCCACCTTCGCCGGCAGCACGGGGTCGTCGGCGACGATGTCGCGCCGCAGGTTCACGGCGGCCAGGACCCCGATGCCGCCGCGCACCTCCTCCACGAGTTCGTGATCGGCGAGCGGCTGCAGGGCTTCGAACAAGGGGGCTTCGAGCTTCAGGGCGCGTTCGCAGAGGTCCTCCCGTTCCATGATGTCGAGGTTCGCGAGCGCCGCAGCCGCCACGGTCGCGTGGCCGCTGTAGGTGTAGCCGTGCCGCCAGGGGCCGGCTCCCTCGGCCCAGAAGGGCTCCGCGACCCACGGCGCCGCGATCACCCCGCCCATCGGGAGGTAGCCGCTCGTGATGCCTTTGGCGCACGTCACGATGTCGGGCTCGAGCCCGAACCGGCTCGAGGCGAACCAGTCTCCCACCCGGCCGAACCCCGTGATCACCTCGTCGGCGATGAACAGCACGCCCGTCTCGCGGCACACCTCGCGGACCGCTTCCAGGTATCCGGGCGGGGGTGGGAAGACGCCGCCCGCGCCGATCACGGGCTCGCAGAAGAACGCGGCCACCCGCCCCGGGCCGTCGGCCTCGATCGCGGCGCGCAGGGCCTCGGCGTCGTTCCAGGGCACCTCGGTGACGTCCTCGATCAGCTCGCCGTGACCGGTCGCGTTGGCGGGGATGCCTGCGAGCGAGGTGCCTGCCGTGTGCATGCCGTGATAGGCCTTCTCACGGCGGATCAATACGGTTCGGTCCGGTTCGCCTCGAAGCTGCCAATGGCGCCGGGCCATCTTCGTGGCGGTATCGATCGAGTCCGAGCCGCCGCTCGTCAGGAACACCTTGGCATCGGGGACCGGCGCGAGCGTGGCCACGCGCTCGGCCAGCGCCTCGGCCGGGCGGTTCGTGAGGTCGCCGAACGTCGAGTAGGCGGGGAGCGCTCGCATCTGCGCCGCCACGGCGTCGGCGATCTCGGTCCGTCCCCATCCGACGTTGCAGTACCAGAGCGACGCGGTGGCATCGAGGTAGCGCCGGCCGGAATCGTCGATGACATACGCGCCTTCGCCGCGCACCAGCGTGACCGCGCCGTTGGCGTCGACGGCCCGCATGTCCGCGAAGGGATGCCAGAAGCTGGTCATGCAGCGACGCTACCAGTCGCACGACCGCGCTCAGCCGGGCCGCAGGCTCTTCAGGCGGAAGCGTGGCGGCGTCGAGAGCAGCGGCTCGATCGTGTCGGCGATCTCGGCGGGCGAGGGACGTTCGGACGCCTCGGGCTCGAGGGAGGCCACGATCGCCTCGGCGAGGCGCGCTACCACCGTCGGGGGCAGGGGTTCGGGCATGCCCTCGAGCTGCGGGAACCGTCGGGCGAGTGGCGCGTCGTCGTCGTCCACGCCCCGGGGGAACGGCAGGTTCCCGGTGGCCGCCTCGTACAGCGTGACGCCGATGCCCCAGACGTCGGCCGGCGGCCCCACCACGCCCACGTCACCGGGTGCGCACTGCTCCGGGGCCATGTAGGCGTCGGTGCCGACGGGGCGATCGAGGGCCGCCGCGTCCTCGGTCGAGCGAGCGATGCTGAGGTCGATCAGTCTCGGGGGAGCGCCGAGGATCACGTTCTTCGGCTTGACGTCGAGGTGCACGAGCCCCACGCGGTGCATCGAATGGATCGCCGAGGAGATCTCCACGCCCAGCGGGGCAGCCTGCTCGACGTCGAGCGGCCCGAACCGCCTGAGATCCGTCGACAGTCGTGGCCCCTCGGCGAGCTCCAGGATCAGGAGCGGACGGTCGCCGTCGAGGTGAGCCCCGAACGACCGGATCAACACCGGATGCCGCGCCCGCTCGAGCGCGTCGGCCTCGCGTCGGAGCCCCCGCAAGGCGGCCCGATCGCGCGCTTGATCTGGCCGAAGCACCTTGACGACCACCCGGTAGTGCAGCCGATCGTCGAACGCGAGGTACGCCTCGTATCGCTCACCGCCCCCGAGCAGGTTCAGCGCATGCAGACCGGGCGCGATCTCGTCGCCCGGTTCGAAGCCCCATCGATCGTCGTCGGGGCGCTCGCTCATGGTCGGCTCGTCCTCTCGCCCCCGCCCATCCTCACAGAAGGAGCCGGACGCCGAAGCGCCCGGCTCCTCGGAGTGGATCCTCGATCCCGTCAGCGGGTGTCGTTCTTGGACCGGTCGTTCGTGTGGTGCCTCGACCAGTCGCGCTTGCTCTTGCCCGGACCGTCCTTGGTGCGGTCCCTGGTGAGGTCCCCGCGGCTGCGGTCGCGGTTCCTCGACACCGTCGTGTGACGGCTGTTCGTGCCGTCGCGGCTCTTCACGCCGCTGGTGAACGAGTTCTTGTCGTTGCTGTTGTCCTGGCTGTCATCGTCATCGTCATCGCGCGCGAATCCCGTCACCACGTCGTCGTCGTCGTCCTCGCGCTTGAAGACGACCACCTCGCGGTCCGAATCGTCGGCCGACTCACCGACAGCGATCGCGGCCCCGACGGGCCCGAACACGGCCACGGCTCCGGCGAGGGCGATCGTTGCGATCCTCCCGATCATGGTGCACCTCCAGCTTCCGGTGGTTGGTTCCTTCCGACGCCTCCAACCTAGCCACGGACCGTGAAGGGACGATGAGCCACCGATGAAAGAAGTCTCATGGGCAGGGCTCTCGGGCGACCGTGATGTCAATCGGGATCGTAGGAAAGGTTCTCGCGCAACCACCGTTCGGTCTCGGTGAGGCTCTGGCCCTTGCGTCGCGCGTAGTCCTCGACCTGGTCCTTGCCGAGCCTGCCGACGTTGAAGTAGCGGGCCCGCGGATGCGCGAAGTACAGCCCGGCGACGGTCGCACCCGGCGTCATCGCGCATGCGGTCGTGAGGTCCATGCCGTGGTCACGGGCGCCGAGCAGATCGAACAGGGTGCGCTTCTCGGTGTGGTCCGGGCAGGCCGGATAGCCGAACGCCGGGCGGATCCCTCGGTACCGCTCTGCGACGAGCTCGTCGTTGGAGAGCGCCTCGTCGGGGGCGTACCAGGCGCGGCGCACCTGGCGGTGCAGCCACTCCGCGAACGCCTCCGCGAGACGATCGGCGAGCGCCTTGACCATGATCGCGCGGTAGTCGTCGAGGTCGGCCTCGAACGCCTTGGCGAGCTCGTCGGCTCCCAGGCCGGCGGTGACCGCGAACCCACCGAGGTGATCGGCGATGCCGCTGTCGTGCGGCGCGATGAAGTCGGCCAGCGATCGGTTCGGCCGGCCGTCGTCGTCGCCGTGATCGACCTGCTGGCGCAACATCGGGAACACGACGCCGTCATCGAGCACGATGTCGTCGGCCTCGGCCTGAGCGGGCCAGAATCCGTAGACACCGCGTGCCTGGATGGAGCCGTCGGAGACGATCGTGTCGAGCAGCTCGTTCCCGTGCTCGAACAGCTCGCGCGCGGCTTCCCCCAGTTGGGGATGGTCGAGGATCTGCGGGTAGCGGCCCTTCAGCTCCCAGGCGGTGAAGAAGAACGTCCAGTCGATCACCTCGCGGAGCTCGGCGAGCGAGGGTTCCACGACCTGGAGGCCGATGAATGGCGGGGGTGGCACGTCGTCGTCGCGCCACTCGATCCTGGCTCGATTGGCGAGCGCCTTCCGGTACGGGAGGAGCGGGGTTCGTTCCCGTTCGGCGTGGAGCTCGCGCAGCCGCTGCTGCTCGGTACGGTTGCGTGCGTCGAGGTCCGGCTTGCGTTCGGCGTCGAGCAGGTTCGAGACGACGCCGACCACCCGGGAGGCGTCGACGACGTGCACGACCGGTTGCTCGTACGCCGGCGCGATCTTCACCGCGGTGTGCTGACGCGACGTGGTCGCGCCGCCGATCAGCAGGGGCAGGTCCAGCCCCCGCCGCTGCATCTCGTTCGCCACGTTCACCATCTCGGTGAGCGACGGTGTGATCAGACCCGAGAGGCCGACGATGTCGGCCCGCTCCTCGGCGGCGGTGTCGAGGATCAGCTCGGCGGGCGCCATCACGCCGAGGTCGATCACCCGGTAGTTATTGCAGCCGAGCACGACGCCGACGATGTTCTTGCCGATGTCGTGCACGTCGCCCTTGACCGTGGCCGTGACGAGGGTGCCGCGCGCCCGCTCGGCCGAGGGCCCGAGCGTGAGCTTCTCTTCTTCCATGAACGGCTCGAGGTAGGCGACCGCCTTCTTCATCGCTCGCGCGGACTTCACGACCTGGGGCAGGAACATCTTCCCGGCGCCGAACAGGTCGCCGACGATGGACATGCCCGCCATCAGCGGGCCCTCGATCACCTCGAGCGGGCGCTCGTACGCCAGGCGAGCCTCCTCCGTGTCCTCGACGATGTGGTCGACGATGCCGTGCACGAGCGCGTGGGCGAGCCGTTCCTCGACCGACCCTTCCCGCCACGTGAGGTCGTCCTCGCGCTCGAGCCCGCCGCCCTTGATGTTCTCGGCGAACGCGACCATCCGCTCCGTCGCGTCGTCGCGCCGGTGGAAGACGATGTCCTCGACGTGTTCGAGCAGATCCCTGGGGATGTCCGCGTACACCTCGAGCTGCCCGGCGTTGACGATCGCCATGTCGAGCCCGGCTGCGATCGCGTGGTACAGGAACACCGAGTGGATCGCCCGCCGCACCGGCTCGTTCCCCCGGAACGAGAAGCTCAGGTTGGAGACCCCGCCGGAGACCCGCACGTCGGGGTGGGCGCGTTTGATCTCCCGGGTCGCCTCGATGAAGGCCTTCGCGTACTCGTCGTGCTCCTCGAGTCCGGTCGCGATCGCGAGGATGTTCGGATCGATGATGATGTCGGTGGGGTGGTAGCCGGACTGCTCGACGAGCAGCCGGATCGACCGGTCGGCGATCTCGACCTTGCGTTCGACCGTGCCGGCTTGCCCCTGCTCGTCGAAGCACATCACGACGACCGACGCGCCGTAGGTCTTGATCGTTCGCGCCTTCTCGAGGAAGTCCGCCTCTCCCTCCTTCAGGCTGATCGAGTTCACGACGCCCTTGCCCTGCACGCACTTCAGGCCGGCCAGGATCGTCTCCCATCGGCTCGAGTCGATCATGACCGGCACGCGGGCGATCTCGGGCTCGACGGCGATCATGTTGAGGAACCGGGTCATGGCCGCCTCCCCGTCGAGCAGGTCGGCGTCCATGTTCACGTCGAGCATGTTCGCGCCGCTGCGAACCTGGTCGAGCGCGATCTCGACGGCGGCCTCGTAGTCGCCCGACTCGATCAGGCGTCGGAACTTCGCCGAGCCGGTCACGTTCTGCCGCTCGCCGATCGTCACGAACCCCGTGTCGGGGCGGATCGCGAACCGCTCGAGACCGCTGTAGGTCGGCACACGGTCGTCGAACGAGGGCAGCGTCCGGGGCTCGAGATCTCGCACGGCCTCGGCGATCGCCAGGGTGTGCTCCGGCGTGGTGCCGCAACAACCGCCGACGAGGTTCACGAGCCCTGCCTCGGCGAACTCCCGGAGCAGGCGACTCGTGACGTCGGGGGTCTCGTCGTACCCGCCGAACGCGTTCGGGAGGCCGGCATTCGGGTAGCAGGCAACGGGCCGGTCGGCGATGCGCGCGAACGCCTCGACGTAGGGGCGCATCTCGGTCGCCCCGAGGGAGCAGTTGATGCCCACCAGCGCCGGGTCCGCGTGTTCGATCGACGTCCAGAACGCCTCCACGGTCTGGCCGGAGAGCGTCCGGCCGCTGCGGTCGACGATCGTGACGCTGATCCACAGGGGAAGGTCGGGTGCCGCTTCCTTCGCCGCGGCGACCGCGGCCTTGGCGTTCAACGTGTCGAAGATCGTCTCGATCAGCAGCAGATCCACGCCTCCCTCCCGGAGCGCCCGCATCTGCTCGGCGTAAGCCTCGACGACCTCGTCGAACGTCACGGAACGGAACCCCGGGTCGTCGACCTGCGGCGAGAGCGAGAGCGTGACGTTGAGGGGGCCGACCGATCCGGCCACGAACCGGTCGCCACCGGCTCGCTCGGCGGCCGCGCGGGCGAGGCGGGCGCCCTCGCGGTTCATGTCGACGACCGCGTGCTCGAGTCCGTAGTCGCGCTGGCCGAACGAGGTCGCGGTGAACGTGTTCGTGGTGGCGATGTCGGCGCCTGCCTCGAAGTACGCGTCGTGTACCTCGGCCACGATGCCCGGCTGGGTGACGTTCAACAGGTCGGGGTCGCCCTTGACGTCGTGGTCGTGACCGGCGAACCGCTCGCCCCGGAACTCCTGCTCGGTCAGCCCCCGCCCCTGCAGCAGCACCCCCCAGGCGCCGTCGAGCACGACGATCCTGCCGTCGAGCAGAGCCTCCAGGCGGGCGCGGGTGTCCACGGGTTCCACCCTAGCGGTGCCTCCTTCCGTCGCCCACAACGAACCTGGGCTGGCTCCCTCGACGAGGCTCGGGGTAGGCTCGCGAACATGAGTCGGAGCCTTCCCGACATGTTGGGGCGGGAGTCAGGGCGGCGAGCGCCGTCCAGGCAGCCGGAGCAGCGCCTGAAGCGCACGAAGCGACAGACGGCGGCCGCGCTCGCCGCTGTTCCGCTGTTCTCGGGCTTCTCCAAGCGCGAGCTCAACCGTCTCGCCGGGGACACCGACGAGCTCACGTTCGGGGTCGGGGAAGCGGTCGTGCGAGAGGGCGACCTGGGCGAGACGATGTTCGTCCTGCTCGAGGGCGAGGGCAAGGTCGTGCGGAGCGGGAAGAACGTCGGCACGGTCCTGCCCGGCGACTTCTTCGGTGAGCTGGCGGCCATCGATGCCCAGCCGCGGAGCGCATCGGTCGTGGCCGTGACCCCGCTCCGGGTGTTGCGGTTGTTCCGGCGGCACCTGCTGGCGCTGCTCAGGGACGAGCCGAAGATCACGCTGAAGCTGCTCGACGGTATCGTGCGCCGCGTGCGCCAGATCGACCGATCGCTCTGACGAGGATCGCCGGCCGATGTGCTCTCATCGCGTGGATCTATCCGGCATGAGCCGTCGCTGGCCCGCTGCCGCAGTACGCTAGATATCGACCGTTCTCACATCCCAGCCCGCAACGGAAGGAGCATCGGTCGGAACGGCCGGACCAGTGATGACCAAGACCGTCGAAGAGAAACAACGCGTCGTCGTTCGGTTCGCGGGGGACTCGGGTGACGGCATGCAGCTCACCGGCGACCGCTTCACCTCCGCCACCGCGGTCCTGGGCAACGACCTCGCGACGCTTCCCGACTTCCCGGCGGAGATCCGGGCACCCGCCGGCACCGTGCACGGCGTGTCGGCGTTCCAGATCCAGTTCGCCTCGTCCGACATCACGACCCCAGGCGACCACGCCGACGTGCTGATCGCGATGAACCCGGCCGCTCTCAAGGCCGACCTGTCGAAGGTCGAGCGGGGGGGCATCCTGATCGTGAACGAGGACGCGTTCACGCAGCGCAACGTCGAAAAGGCCGGGTTCGCGACCGACCCCACGAGCGACGGCACCCTCGAGGGCTACCAGGTCTATAAGGTGCCGATGACGTCGATGACGGTGCGGGCCACCGAGGACGTCGGGATCGGGAAGAAGGAGGCGGAGCGAGCCAAGAACATGTTCGCTCTGGGACTCGTTTCGTGGATGTTCGACCGGCCCACCGAGACCACCCTCGATTGGCTCGAGCGCAAGTTCGGCGGGAAGCAGGAGATCTACGACGCCAACGTGGCGGCGTTCAAGGCCGGGTACAACTTCGGCGAGACCACCGAGCTGTTCGCCCAGTCCTACCGCATCGCGGCGGCGCCTGTGGAGCCGGGCACCTACCGGAACATCGCGGGCGCGACGGCCTTGTCATGGGGGCTCATCGCAGCCTCGGCACGCAGCGGCCTGCCGTTGTTCTACGCCAGCTACCCGATCACGCCGGCGTCCGAGCTGTTGCACGAGCTGTCGCGTCACAAGAACTTCGGGGTGACGACGCTCCAGGCCGAGGACGAGATCGCCGCGGCGAACGCTGCGCTTGGCGCCGCGTTCGCCGGGCAGCTCGCGGTGACGGGCACGAGTGGTCCGGGCATGGACCTGAAGGCGGAGACGCTCGGGCTCGCCGTGATCATGGAGCTGCCGATGGTGGTGGTCGACGTGCAGCGCGGCGGGCCATCGACCGGCCTGCCGACGAAGACCGAGCAGGCCGATCTGTTGCTGGCGATGTTCGGCCGCCACGGCGAGAGCCCCATGCCCATCGTCGCGGCGGCCTCGCCTTCCGAGTGCTTCGCCGCGGCGATCGAAGCGGCGCGGATCGCCGTGCGATATCGCACGCCTGTGATCCTGCTTTCCGACACGTTCCTCTCGAACTCTTCGGAACCGTGGCGAGTGCCCGACGTCGACGATCTGCCGACGATCGATCCCGACTTCGCGGCGCCCAACGGCGACGGCTTCCTGCCGTACGCCCGCGACGAACGGCTGGCGAGGCCGTGGGCGGTTCCCGGCACGCCGGGCCTCGTGCATCGCATCGGAGGGCTCGAACGGGAGGACCGGACCGGGAACATCAGCTACGAACCCGAGAACCATGAACGCATGACGCATCTGCGCCAGGCGAAGGTCGACGGCATCGCCCGCGACATCCCGGCACTCGATATCGACGACCCGTCGGGTGAGGCCGAGCTGTTGGTGCTCGGGTGGGGCTCGTCGCTCGGAACGATCCGCGCCGCGGCCCATCGCGTGCGCGACGCGGGCGGCAAGGTCGCCACAGCGCACCTGCGGCACATGAACCCCTTCCCTGCGAACACGGGCGACGTGGTGAAGGCCTATCCCAAGGTGCTGATCCCGGAGATGAACCTGGGCCAGCTCGCGATGCTGATCAGGGCGAAGTTCCTCGTCGATGCGAGGAGCTTCACCAAGGTGCAGGGGCTCCCCATCTTCGCGGAAGATCTCGACGAGGAGATCAGGCGGGTGCTCGATGAGTGACATGCTCGAGAACGGGGGCGGCGCAGCGACCGGCGGCGTGGCCACGCTGACGAAGAAAGACTTCACGTCTGACCAGGAGGTTCGGTGGTGTCCGGGGTGCGGCGACTACGCGATCCTCTCGGCCGTGCAGGGCTTCATGCCCGAGCTCGGCATCGAGCCGCACAAGACCGTGTTCGTGTCGGGCATCGGTTGCAGCGGGCGGTTCACGTACTACATGGACACCTACGGCGTGCACGGGATCCACGGGCGCGCGCCCGCGATCGCCACGGGCATCGCGACCTCGAACCCGGATCTGAGCGTCTGGGTGATCACGGGCGACGGCGACGGTCTGTCGATCGGGGGCAACCACCTGATCCACGCGCTGCGGCGGAACGTGAACATCAAGATCCTGCTCTTCAACAACCAGATCTACGGATTGACCAAGGGCCAGTACTCGCCGACCAGCGAGGAAGGCAAGGTCACGAAATCGACCCCGTTCGGCTCGGTCGACCACCCCTTCAATCCGATCGCTGTCGCCCTCGGCGCCGAGGGCACGTTCGTCGCACGCACGATCGACAACGACCGGAAGCACCTCACCGACGTGCTCCGCCAGGCCGCGGCCCACCGGGGCACCGCCTTCGTCGAGATCTACCAGAACTGCAACGTGTTCAACGACGGCGCGTTCGACCTGCTGCGCGAGAAGGCCGAGGGAGTGCATCACCAGATCCGACTGGTCGACGGGGAGCCGATCGTCTTCGACGAAGGAACGAAGTGCGTGATCGTCGGCGACAACGGAAGACTGCAGGTCAGGCCGATCGCAGAGGTCGATCCAGATCGCATCGTGGTGCACCAGGCCGGCGGCCGACCGTCGCTGCCCTTCGGCCTCGCGCACCTCTCGCTCGGGCCGCACGAGGCGACGTGCCTCGGGGTCTTCCGTGACTTCGACCGGCCGGTCTACGGCGAGGCGTTGCACGCGCAGCTTCGCAGCGCCGAGGAACGGCTCGGCAAGGGCGATCTCGTGAAGCTCCTGCACGGCGGCGACACCTGGACGGTGGGCTAGCTCCTCGCGTCTCGGAAGCGGCTGAGCTCCTTCTCGGATCGCTCGGCCACGGCGCGGAGCGAGCCGACGAGCTCGGGAAGGGTGTCGAGCAGCGCCTCGACATCGTTCTCGGTCGTCGCCGAGCCGAGCCCGATCCGGAAGCTGCTCGCCCGCGGGTGCCCGATGTGTTCCAGCACGGGCGAGGGATCGCCCGGTTGTCCGGTGCACAGCGACCCGGCCGCGACGCGGAACCCGCGGTCGTCGAGGGCCATCATCAAGGTCGGCGCATCGAGGCCCTCGACGCTGAAGCAGACGAGGTGCGGCGTGCGCTGGGTGGGGTGGCCATGGACGGTCGCGCCCGGAACGGTCTCGGCGATCTGCTCCCGGAGCCGGGACGTGAGGGCCCATTGGGTCGCGGCCGTGTCGCCCATCGTCTCGAGCGCTACCTCGAGGGCCGCCGCCATCGCGGCGATGCCGGGCGTGTTCTCCATGCCCGACCGTCGCTTCCGCTCGCGGTCGTCGCCGCACGGGTAGGCGGTCACGCCGACTCCTCGGCGCACGTAGAGCGCGCCCACCCCGGGCGGGCCGCCGAACTTGTGTGCCGAGCACGACAGCAGGTCGACCCCGAGCGCCGTGACGTCGACCGGGAGTCGCCCGACCGTCTGGCAGGCGTCGGTATGGAACCGGACCTTCGCCTCGCGGGCCAGTCGGGCGGCCTCCGCGATCTGCTGCATCGTCCCCAGCTCGTGGTTGGCGTGCTGCACGCTGGCGAGCAGGGTGCCGGGCGCGCGGACCTCGGCCGCGTACCGATCGAGATCGACGCGCCCGTACCCGTCGACGGGGATCTCGATCACCTCGAACCCGTCGCTCTGGAGGGCGTGCCCGACACCTCCGACGGCAGGATGTTCGACCGCGCTCACGACGATGCGGGTTCCGAGCTCCCGCACCGCTCGCGCC
>DASTBT010000070.1:0-30671 GCA_035711865.1 Actinomycetota bacterium | reverse complement strand
GAGGCACGTGACCATGGCGGTCGGGACCCGCGGCGGTCACGGCGACTCCAGCTGGTGCACGCCGGGCCCGGACGCGATCGCGGCCCAGGCGGCGGCGACCGGGTCGCCGAGCAGGTCGGTGCGGGCCACGACATCCGCGAGCGCCTCGGTCGCGGCGTTGACTTCATCGTGTTCGCCCCTGATCCTGAACACCGCCAGCGAGAACGCGAGGGAGAGGCCACCGGCCCGTTCGCGCCGCCAGAGACCCCTGAGCCGCGCGGCACCTTCGCGCTCGAGGGCGACATCGACCCCGTGGAGGCCGAGGAGCGCGACGGCCGTCGTGTGGGCGAACGGCGGAAGCACTTCGTCGAGCACCACTCGGTTGCCGTAGTTCCAGCCCCCGCCCACACATCGGCGATCCCGGAGGTAGGCGACGCCATCCGCGATCCGCGGCGAACCCGGCCGGTACAAGCGGAGGGCGAGGAGCGACCGGGCGGTCGGCTCGACCCATCCCGCCGTGCCGCCGACCCACGGCCAGCCGCGGATCGATCCGTCGAGGGGCACAGGCTCACTCGGCGTCACGGGTTCGGCCTCCAGGTCCTCGAGACGGTCCAACGCCCGCTCCCGCACGGCGCCGGTACCAGCCGCGATGGCGGCCAAGCAGGTCGACCCCTCGTCGCGCACGAACCCCTGAACGACGCCGAACGAGCCGTCGTCGCGCTGGCGGGCGATCAGCCACCGCCGGGCACCGTCGTCGTCGAGCGCGATCGCTGCGAGCGCGGTCGGCTCCGGCTCGCTCGGCGCCGCCGGTCCCGGGCCGAACCCTCCGTCGTCGTTCCGAGCGGCCAGGAGCCGCCGGCCGACGGCCTCGAAGATCTGCGATCGATCCACAGTGCCCGTATCGGCACCGCGGGTCGGAGCTGGAGGAGGCTACGCGTCCCCCGCAGGGCGGTCTCGGCGCGCGGCCTTCTGTCGTTCCTGCTTGCCCAGCAGCACCTTCCGCAGGCGCACCGCAGACGGGGTGACCTCGACGCACTCGTCCTCGCGGATGAACTCGAGCGCCTGCTCGAGCGAGAGCTGGGTCTTGGGGATCAGCCGCACGAGCTCCTCCGCCGTGGACTGGCGGATGTTCGTGAGCTTCTTCTCCTTCGTGGGGTTCACGTCCATGTCCTCGGAGCGAGCGTTCTCCCCCACGATCATGCCCTCGTAGACCTCCTCGCCCGGCCCGACGAACAGCGAGCCACGCTCCTGCAGGTTCAGCAGCGCGAACTGGGTCGTTGCGCCGCGCCGGTCTGCCACGAGCGAGCCGCTCGGACGGGTGCGCAGCTCGCCGCGCCACTGCTCGTACCCCTCGAACACGTGGTGCAGCTGCCCGGTGCCCCTCGTCTCCGTCATGAACTCGGTGCGGAAGCCGATCAGCCCACGCGCCGGTACGAGGTACTCCATGCGGATCCACCCGGTGCCGTGGTTCACCATCTGCTCCACCCGACCCTTCCGCAGGGCGAGCAGCTGGCTGATCACGCCGAGGAACTCCTCGGGAGCGTCGAGCGCCACCCGTTCCATCGGCTCGAGCAGCCTCCCGTCGACGGTGCGCGTCACGACCTGCGGCTTGCCGACCGTGAGCTCGAAGCCCTCGCGGCGCATCATCTCGACGAGGATCGCGAGCTGCAGCTCGCCGCGTCCCTGCACCTCCCACATCTCCGGGCGTTCGGTGTCGAGCACGCGGATCGAGACGTTGCCCACCACCTCCTGATCGAGGCGCGTCTTCAGCAGACGCGCGGTGACCTTGTCCCCGTCCTGGCCGCCGAGCGGCGACGTGTTGATCCCGACCGTCATCGAGAGCGACGGCTCGTCGACGCGCGTGACCGGCAGTGGCCGCGGCTCGTCGGGATCGGCCAAGGTCTCCCCGATCGTGATCTCGGCGATGCCGGCGACCGCGATGATCTCGCCGGGTCCGGCCTCGTCGGCTTCCACGCGGTCGAGCGCCTCGGTCACGTAGAGCTCGCTGAGCTTCGCCTGCTCGATCGTGCCGTCGGCTCGGCACCACGCGACCGGCTCGCCCCGGCGCACCACCCCGTTGAACACTCGGCAGAGCGCGAGCCGGCCCACGTACGGGGAGGCGTCGAGGTTGGTCACGAGCGCCTGCATCGGGTGCCCGTCGTCGTACGTCGGCGCCGGGATGTGCTCGAGCAGCGTCTCGAACAGCGGCTGCAGATCGTCGGCGAGCGCGTCGGGCACCCGACCTGCCTTCCCGTCACGGGAGACCGCGTACAGGATCGGGAACGCGATCTGGTACTCGTCGGCGTCGAGGTCCAGGAAGAGCTCCTCGACCTCGTGCACGACCTCGGCCGGGCGCGCATCGGCGCGGTCGACCTTGTTCACGACGAGGATGACGGGCAGGCGCGCCTCGAGCGCCTTGCGCAGCACGAACCGCGTCTGCGGCAGCGGCCCCTCGCTCGCATCGACGAGCAGGAGCACGACGTCGACCATCGTGAGCGCCCGCTCGACCTCTCCCCCGAAGTCGGCGTGCCCCGGCGTGTCGACGATGTTGATCTTCACGCGGCTGTACCGCACGGCGGTGTTCTTCGCGAGGATCGTGATGCCCTTTTCCCGCTCGAGGTCCATCGAGTCCATCACGCGCTCGGCGACGTCCTGGTTGGCGCGGAACGCCCCCGACTGCCACAGCATCGCGTCGACGAGCGTGGTCTTGCCATGGTCCACGTGGGCCACGATCGCCACGTTGCGGATGTCGTCTCGGGTCGGCACGGCACGAGCCTACCGAGCGGCAGCGGGCCCGCCCGTGGCCGGCGCCGGGTCCGTTATCGTGCGCACGTTCCTCGCCGCGACCGACGGAGGTCCCGCCCGTGCCCCTGGAGATCGACGTCACCGACCCCGCTCCGCCGGATCCACGTGCCGAGCAGACGATGGTCCCGATGCGCGACGGTGTGCGGCTCGCCACCGACGTCTTCCTGGCATCTGGCCCGGCGCCGTCGCCGACCGTGCTCGTTCGGCTCCCGTACGACAAGGGCGGGCGATACACGTTCATGTCGGACATCGCTCCGTCGTTCACCGATCGCGGGTACGCGTTCGTGGTACAGGACGTCCGCGGCAAGTTCCGATCGGAGGGCGAGACCCTCGCGTTCGTCCACGAGATCGACGACGGGTACGACACCTTGGAGTGGGTCGTCTCGCAGCCGTGGTGCGACGGCAGCGTGGGCATGTGGGGCGATTCCTACTACGGCTACACGCAGTGGGCCGTCGTCGCGAGCGAGCACCCGGCGCTGAAGGCGATCGTGCCACGGGTGACGACCGCCGACCTGGCGGGCTCGACCGGCGACGACCCGGTGATCCCCCTGTACCTCGAGGAGTACCTCGCGATGTACTGGCTCGACGACAGGATCTACCACTGGGCGACCGACTGCGCGCACCGCCCGCTTGCGGAGGTGTTCGACGAGGCGTTCGAGGCGATCGGACGGCGCTCCGAGAGCTTCGACCGGTTCGTTGCGGCCAGCGCTGCGAGAGAACCACTCGAGCACTACCCCGGCAACCATCCGTTCGACGTCCTCCGGATCCCCGTTCTGCACACGGGCGGATGGTTCGACAACATCATGCCGGAGCAGATGCGCGACTACGAGGCGCTGACCGGTCGCGCGGACGTCGCCGACCTCCAGTACCTCGAGATGAACTCGACGGACCATGAGAACTACCACCTGGACCTGGTGCCGATCGGGCCCGAGGACGATCACGACACCGATGACGAGGCACTCGCACGCATGCTGCCGCGCTACCTCGGCTCGGCCCTGGACTTCTTCGATCGGTTCCTGAAAGGGATCGACATGGAGATCCCGAGGGTGCGGTGGCACCATGGGAACGTCGGGTGGCGGACCGCGCCCACCTGGCCGCCTCCGAGGGCGCGCGAGCTCCGGTTGCACCTGGCATCGGCGGAGCGCGCACCCGGGGCCGGCGGGGGGCGCCTGGCGACCACGCCCGAGACGACCGCGACCACGGTCCGATGGCCGCACGACCCGGACGACCTCGTTCCCTCGACCGTCGTCGATCCGTTCTCGTTCCTGCGCGAGTGCCCGGACGAGACAGCCGTCGCCACTCGCCCGGACGTGCTGACGTTCGCTACCGATGCGTTCGATCAGCCCCTCGATCTCGTCGGCCCGGTCTCGGTCCGGGTGGGCGTGGACCCCACCGCGCCCTCGACGGCCGTGTTCGCGAAGCTCGTCGACGTCGCACCCGACGGATCGGCGCTCATGCTGACCCGAGGGCAGACGATGCTCCGCAGCCCAGATCCGTCGCGGCCGGTCACCGTCGATCTCGCACACATCGGCTAACGCGTGCTCGCAGGGCACCGGCTGCGGCTGCAGCTCGCGTCGAGCGACTTCCCCTTGTACCTGCCCTACCCGGGCACGGATGACGACCCGTGGCGGGCGATCGTCGGTCGCCCGAGCGAGCAAACCCTGCGGGTGGGAGCGGACATCGAGGCGTACGTCAGCCTGACGGTCGACGGCTCGACGTGAGTTGTCGAGCCCGCTCGAGCCGTGTAGCGATGACGCCTCATGGCCATCGAGGTCGGGACCACGCTCCATGACCCGCGGTCGGAGCACCGTCGATACCGCACGAGCGAGCCGGGCCGGTTCGGTATAGAACTCCCCTAGAGACCGGGAGGGAGATACACGAGATGTCACATCCCAAGGACAGGTATCGAGCGATCGACCGGCGAACCTTCATGCGGAAGGCGGCCGCGACTGGCATCGCCACCCCCGGCCTGGCGGCGTTCCTGGCAGCCTGCGGGTCATCGGAGCCCACGACACCAGGTTCGAGCCCGAGCGCGGGGCTCCAGCTCGCCCGACCCGACTCGCCCGTGACCATCCCCCTCACCGACGACAACCCGGCCATCGCAGATGGGCTGAAGCCGGAAGCCGGGCCGCTCAGGATCTTCGGCTACAGCGACTACATCTGGAAGAAGGTCCTCAACAAGTTCACCGACAGCGTCGGCGGGGTCGACATCGAGTACACGGTCTTCGACACGCCCGACGAGATGATCTCCAAGATGCAGACGAACGGGTCGGACTTCGACCTGCTCGTGACGGTCACGCTCGAGAACATCGGGAAGCTGGCTCAAGGCGGCCTGATCCAGCCGCTCAACTACTCCTACCTTCCCAACGTGAACGACAACCTGGAAGCAGGGGTCCCCGACTTCTACGACGTCGGACGGCAGTACTCCGTGCCGTACGTGATCTTCACGACGGGCGTCGCGTGGCGGAACGACCTGATCGAGGACGACGTCGCAGCGATGGACAATCCCTACGACATCTACTGGGACCCCACGTTCGAGGGCCAGACCCATCTGCTGAACGGATCGCGTGACCTGCTGGCAGTCGGACTGCTGCGGAAGGGCCACGATCCGAACGAGAGCGACGCGGCGATCCTCGACGAGGTCAAGCAGGACATGCTCGCGGGAGCCGAGGCGATGGGCTGGAAGTACGACCACGTGGACTACACCGAGCTCAGCGCGAACCAATGGAAGGTGCACAACACGTGGTCCGGCCAGATGGCGTACTACCAGTACTACCTGCCCAAGGGTCTGGACATCACCGCCCTGTCCTATGCGTGGCCGCCGCAAGGGCCCGGTGGACAGAAGGGCCTGATCTCCCACGACCTCTTCGCGGTCCCGAAGGGAGCCACGAGCCCCGTGCTGGCGCACGGATTGATCGACTTCCTCTACGACGCGACGAACGCGATCACGAACTACTCGTACGAGGGGTACCAGCCCACGGTCGCCTCGTTCGACGAGGAGTCGGCCGTGAAGGAGGGCTTCCTCCCGGAGAGCCTCACGTACGTCATCGTGACGCCCGAGATGATCCCGCTGGGGGTGACGGAGCTCGAGCTCGAGCCGGCTGTCAACCAGCTCTACCAGCAGATCTACCAAGAGATCACCGGTGGGGCGTGACAACGAGGCCCACAGGGGGAGCTGGTTCCCCCGCTGGTTTTGGCCGTCCTTCGCCGCACCGGCAGCGATCTGGCTCCTGCTCTTCTTCGTGCTTCCCTTCTACGTCGTGCTATCGGTCGCCTTCGGCACGCTCGACCCGATCTTCCTGACGGCCACTCCTGTCTACGATCCGACCGCCTGGGACGCCACGGCGCTGCGCGGTGTCGTGTCGAACCTGTTCACGGCAGGATCGATCGAGCAACAGACCCTGCTCAGGACGTTCGTCTACGTCTCGATCGCGACCGTGGCATGCTTGCTGATCGGCTACCCGGTCGCGTACTTCATCGCCCGGCACGCGCGTCGGACCAAGGCGTTCTTCTTGATCGCCTTCATCGCCCCGTTCTGGATCAGCTACATGATGCGGATGTTCGCCTGGGTGAACCTGCTCCAGCCCGATGGCTACGTGAACCGCATCCTTCAGGCGCTCGGCATCCTCCAGGAGCCGCGATCGTGGTTGAACGGGGATCCCTCGACGGTGATCCTGGGATTGATCTACGGGTACGTGCCGTTCATGATCCTTCCGCTGTTCGGCACGCTCGATCGCATCGAACGATCGACGGTCGAGGCCGCGCGGGACCTCGGTGCGGGCCAGCTCCACACGTTCACGCGGGTCACGCTTCCCCTGTCCCGACAAGGCATCCTCGCCGGCTGCATCATCGTCGCCCTGCCGATGTTCGGCGACTACTTCACGCAGACACTCCTGGCGAGCACGAGGCAGACCGCGATGTTCGGCAACCTGATCGTGGCCTCGGTCGAGAGCTCGCTCGTGAACGCGGGCGCTTCCCTGGTGATCGTGCTCTTGCTGTTGCTGGTCGCACCGATGCTCTACTACCTGCACAGCACGAACGTCGCGCGGGAGCTCGCGTCGAGATGACGGCCGGGATCACGCTCGACCGCCCCGGGGCCGCGAGGCGCCTCGGCGCATGGGCCCGCAATCCCTGGGCGCAGGCGAGGTTCCTGTGGATCGCCGCGGTCGCCTATGTCGTGTGGACGATCGTGCCCGTCGCGATAGCCGTCGGGTTCTCCTTCAACGCGGGCAAGGCGCAGACGACGTGGCAGGGGTTCTCGATCGACCGGTGGTACACGCGCGACGTGAACTCGGTGTTCCAGGATCCCGCGCTGCGATCGGCGTTGTTCCAGAGCCTCAAGCTGTCGACGCTCACGGTCCTCATCGCCGTCCCGCTGGGGGTCGCCTTCGCGATCGCCCTCGATCGCTGGCAGAGCAGAACGGCCCGGACCGCCGACCTCGTGATGCTGTTCTCGTTCATCACGCCGGAGGTCGCGATCGGCGTGGGGCTGTTCTTCCTGGTGACCAGGCTGCTCACGGGCATCGGGCTCGGCTTCCAGGCCCAGGTGCTGGGGCTCTCGATGTTCGAGCTCGCCTACACGGTCATCATCGTGCGCGCCCGGCTGCTGTCGATCGGTCGCGGCTACGAGGAAGCGGCGATGGATCTCGGGGCTTCGCCGATGCGGGCGATCCGGCGCGTCCTGCTCCCGCTGCTGACACCCGCGATCCTGGCGAGCGTGGCGATCGTCTTCGCTTCCTCCATCGACAACTTCGTGATCTCGCAGCGGGTGTGCGCGTCGGCGGACTGCCAGACGATCCCGATCGTGATCTACAGCTCCGCCAGACGGTCGCCACTGCCTTCGCTCAATGCCCTCGCATCGATCACGTTGGCCACCTCCACGGTCGTGATCGGACTCGCGTTCCTCGTGTATCGGCGGATGACCGCGGGGGAAGGGAAGACGGGGACATGACGAGCGATGACCGCGTGTCGGCGCTCCTGCGCCCCGACGCGGTTGGTGCCGCCATCCTGCCGGGCCTCGACACACGTGGGACCCCCGGCGTCGAAGACCGCGAGACCGCGGAGGCCGAGATGCCCGAGCTCGCGGACAGGCTCGACGACCTGCAGGAGCGACTCTGGGTCGAGGAAACCCGCTCGCTGCTCGTCGTGCTCCAGGGCATGGACACGAGCGGCAAGGGCGGCACGGTGCGCCACGTCTTCTCGGCGATGAACCCCGCCGGCATCGAGGTGACGTCGTTCAAGAAGCCGACCGAGGAGGAGCTTGCCCACCACTTCCTGTGGCGCATCGAGCGGAAGCTGCCCGTGCCCGGCGAGGTCATGGTGTTCGACCGGTCCCACTACGAGGATGTGCTCGTCGTGCGCGTGCGCTCGCTCGTGCCAGAGGACGTCTGGCGTTCCCGCTACGACGAGATCAACGCGTTCGAGGAACGCGTCGCGGCCGCCGGCACGACGATCGTGAAATGCATGCTGCACATCTCCTACGAGGAGCAGCGGGAACGACTGCTCGCGCGCCTCGACGACCCCGACAAGCATTGGAAGTTCAACGAGGGCGACATCGAGGAGCGCCGCCACTGGCTCGACTACCAGTCGGCCTACGAGGAGGCGATCCGCCAGTGCTCGACCGACGTCGCCCCCTGGTACGTGATCCCGGCCGACCGCAAGTGGTACCGCAACTGGGCGATCTCGAAGCTGCTGATCGAGACCCTCGAGCGCATGGACCCGGAGCTTCCGCGGCCCGATCTCGACGTCGAGGCCTTGCGGGAGCGGCTACGCCCCCCGAACTGACCCGTCGACCCGTTCGCGGGGAAGGACCTACCATCGATCCATGATCCGCGACCCATCTCGACGGCTCGCCTGCGTCGTCGCCCTGCTGCTGGTTGCGACGGCGTGTTCGAGCGGAGGCGGCGGGACGGGCGTCGAGGACACTTCCCAGCCGCAACCACCCCTCGGCACGACCTCGCCTCCGCGCGGGGAGAGCCAGGGCCCCGATGGGCAAGGTGGCGACGGAGACGCGAGCCCGCTCACTCCGGAGGTGCTGCGGTTCTCAGCCCCCGAGCTCGGGGGCGGCACGGTCGACGGGCAGGACTACTCGGGCCGCGACGTCGCGATCTGGTTCTGGGCGCCGTGGTGAACGATCTGCCAGGGGGCCGCCCCTGAAGTCGCGCGGGTCGCGCGAGCCTACGAGAACGACATCGCCTTCATCGGGGTGCCCGGCAACGACGACATCGCGAACATGCGCGCCTTCGTCGATGAGTTCGGTCTCGAGTTCGACCAGGCCGTCACCGAGGACGGCTCGCTCTGGGCGCACTTCGGCGTGGCGTACCAGCCGGCATGGGTGTTCGTGGACGACTCGGGCGAGAGCACCCTCGTGCCGGCCGAGCTTCCGCGGGACGAACTCGAGCGGACCCTGGACGAGCTGATCCGGAGCTGACGGATCGCCCGGGTCAGTCGAGCTCCTCGGGCAGGTCGACGAGCGTCCACCCGAGCAGACCCCCGACCACGAAGCCCAGACCGCCGATCGTGCCGTGCAGCTCGAGCATGCGCGTCACCGAGAGCGTGTACTCGTCGTTCCATTGGCCGATCGCGAACTGCACCGCGAGCACGAGGGCGAACACCAGCGAGCCCCCCGAGACCACGAGCAGCGCGGTCGATCCGGGCCCGCGGTCTCGGTGCATCGCGCCCATCAGCATCACGGTGGCGACGACGAGTAGCGAGGCCGACAGCGCCACGGTGCCGACCACGTCGATCAGCGTCACGCGGGTGAGGAAACCCACACCCAGCACCACCATCGAGACCACGGTCGCGACGGCGGCGACGCCGGCCACCGACCGGCTCCGGATGCGGGCCGCAGCCGCCCGCGTGCGGTCGGCGACGACCGTGGCGCCGAATCCGACGAACGTGAAGTGCACGGCCGCGAGCGCGACGCTCGTGTCGGTTCCCCCGAAGGGGTGGAACTGCCCTCGCCACGCCAGCAGCATGAACGCCCCGATGCCCAGGAAGACCAGTCCGGCGGCCGGCACGATCACCTTCGAGCGGGCCGACGAGACTTCCACCACCCACTGCACGCCCGCCCAGAGGGCGATCCCGCCGAGCGCGAGCCACGGCAGGCAGAGCGCGACCGAAAGGGGGCCCGGCTCGACGAGGATGCTCACGACCACGAGCAACGCCGCGGGGAGCACGAACCGCCGCAGCAGGGCCACGCCGCCGCCGAGCGCGTCGGGCGGGCGGAGCAGCGCCGTACCGACCGGCACCACGACGAGAGGTCCGAGCAGCCAGAGCCCCTCGAGCAGGCCGACGCGGTCCGAGAGCGGCCCGGTCGAGAGGGCGAACACGACGACCCACACCACGATGCCGACGACGGCACCGACACCCGGCGTCGAGCGGACCCGCCCGTCCTGGATCACCGGAGCGCCGCCTTCCACGCCGCGAGCATCGAACGCTCCCGGTCCGCGTCGATGCCCCCCCGCACCGCGCCGCGATCGTGGGATCGGTCCCAGGCCAGGGTGTCCCGCACCGTCGCGGAGGGCGGCCGGCAGACCAGGCCCGCCTCGAACGCGCGGCTCGGGTCGAACGCGTGGAACCCAGGCGACTCGGGCCACCAGAGCGGGAACGCGTCGTGGGGGTCGTCGCCGGCTTCCTCGCCGGCGAACGACGCGTCGATGAACGCTTCGTCGACCCAGGCCACGGAGGTCTCGGTTCCCGCGGCCGCCGCCGACGCCGCGATCAGCTCCTCGAGGGTCATCGTGGGCGACCGGTCGACCACGCCGAAGACCCCCGCGGTGGCGCCCTCTGCGAGATGCAGGACGAAGGCCGCGAGGTCCCGGGCATCGATCCATTGCAGCGCGTACCCCGCGGGAGCGGGTGCGATCATCTCGCCGCCGGCCGCGCCACGCCGCACCCACGAGGTGAACCTGTCGGTCGGGTCGTTCGGGCCGACGATGAACCCCGGGCGGAACACGCACGCCCGGTCGCCGAATACCTCGGCCACCTGGCGTTCACACGCGACCTTCAGCGGGCCGTACGTCTCGTCGGTCACGTCCTCGGTGTCGGGGAAGGGCGGCTCGAAGATCGGGGCGTCTTCGTCGGCCCCCGGCGCGAGGTCGTCGGGGTGGGCCGAGAGCGACGAGATGAATCCGTACCATCCGCTGTCGGCGAGGAGCTCCGTCGAGAGCCGCACCGTCCGGGGCACGTAGCCGCACGTGTCGACCACGGCGTCGAACCGGCGGCCGGCGAGCTCATCGACGCCCTGTTCGCGGTCGCCGATCACATGCTCGGCGTCGGGGAAGAGTTCGGTCGGCGTCCGGTGGAACAGGGTGACATCGTGACCCCGCGCGAGGGCGAGCTCGGTCAGGGCACGGCCGGA
This sequence comes from Actinomycetota bacterium, assembly GCA_035711865.1. Classification (GTDB taxonomy): domain Bacteria; phylum Actinomycetota; class UBA4738; order UBA4738; family HRBIN12; genus JAOUEA01. The sequence continues at coordinate 19,525 of DASTBT010000070.1, read as the reverse complement.
GAACCGGGCACCACCGATCACGAGCAGCTTCATGCGGATACCCCCTCGCAGGCCGACGGCACGGACGGCATGCTACCGGCACCGTACCCTCGGCACGGCTGCGGCCACCCTTCAGCTCCGCGCGGTCGACGCGTTCCCCTCCACCCGAGCGGTCGACTCCCGGGTGACGAGGGTCACCGGCACGGTGACGGGATCGGGATCGATGACGACACCCTCGACGAGATCGGCCAGCGTCTGCGCGGCCACGGTCCCGAGATGACGGGGGTGCAGGTCCAGGGCGGTCAACGGCGGCTGGGTGCGCCCGGTGAGCCCGCGGTCGGCCATCGACGACACCATGACGTCGCCGGGCACGTCGAGGCCGCGCGTGGCGCATTCGGTGAGCACGCCGACGGCGAACGACTCCGCGAGGCAGAACAGGGCGTCGGGCACGTCCTCGCGATCGAGGCACGAGGCGGCCGTCGTACGACCGATCGTCTCGAGCTCCGCCCACGCGCGGGGCGACGACCAGTCGACGTCGTCTGCGATCGAGATCCACGGGTCCATATCGTGCTCGACGCACCATCGCCGGTACGCGGACAGGATGTCGGCCTCGTAGGACTCGCCGGTGCCGGCGCCGATCATGCCGATCCGCTGGGCCCCGGCATCGGCGAGATGGTCGAGCATCAGGACCGTGCCCCCCTCGTAGTCGTTGTCGACCACGAGCGTGTCGACCCCGCCGCCGGGCAGCCTACCCACGGTCACGATCGGCGCGGCCCGGTTCCGCATCTCCCCGACGGCCGGATCGTCGGGCAGCGGATCGACGACGATCGTGCCGTCGAGCGGCAGCCGGTCCCAGATGTTCGAGTCGCCGGCGGGCACGACGACCAGCGCGAGCCCGCGCGCGATCGCGGTCTTCGTCGCGGCGTCGATCAGGTCCGCGTGATGCGCGAACTCCTCGACCAGCACGTGCACACCGTCGGGCAGGGAGACGGTCAACGCCACGAGACCGGTCCGGCCAGATGCGAGCTGGCGCCCCCTCGGGTCGGGGCGATAGCCCAGTTCCTCGGCCACGGCTCGAACGCGTTGCCGCGTGCCCTCGGAGACCCCGCCCTTCTCGTTCAGCGCGTGCGAGACCGTCGTGATCGACACGCCGGCAGCGCGGGCCACGTCGCGGATCCCAACGTGCCGGCGCGGAGTCATCGACCGATGATAGGACCCCGCCACCGAAGTCGGCTCTGTCGGACCCTCGAGGCGTTCCAGGGTCGCTACGCCGCAGTCGTCTCGAGCTCGGACCGATAGTCGCCGCTGCGAGCCAGGCCGTTCATGAGGGCCCGGTGCGCCAGCGCCGACTGCGCCGCGGACACGTTCGCGTCGTCGCCGCCCCACGCCGCGAGCGACGGAGCCTGCAGCGCACGACCGTAGGAGAAGCTCAGCTCCCAGGGCAGGTTCCCCGCCCCGATGCGGTTCATCTCGTTGAGCCGGCTCGTCGCCTGCTCGTCGCTCATGCCGCCCGACAGGAACACCACTCCGGGCACCTCCGCCGGCACGTGTTCCCCGAGGCACCTGATCGTGGCCTCCGCGATCGCGACGTCGTCGTCCTGCACGGCGGCACCCTTCCCCGGCACGACCATGTTCACCTTGAGCAACGAGCCGGGAAGGTCGATGCGCGCCCGCTCGAGCTCACGGTAGAGCGAGGCGAGCGTGCGGCCGGTGGCGCGTTCACACGCGGCGAGGTCGTGGTCGCCGTCCATCAGCACCTCGGGTTCGACGATCGGCACCACGCCGGCCTCCTGGCACAGCGCGGCGTAGCGCGCCATCGCATGTGCGTTGGCGTCGATCGCATACTCCGTGGGCAGGCGGTCGCCGATCGTGATCGTGGCGCGCCACTTCGCGAACCCGGCGCCCATCTCCACGTACTCGGCGAGTCGCTCCCGCAGCCCGTCGAGCCCTTCGGTCACGGCCTCCCCGGGGAACAGGGCCAGCGGCTTGGCCCCCGTGTCCACCTTGATGCCGGGGATCGCACCGGCTTCACGCAGCACGTCGACGAAGCTCCGTCCGTCGTCCGCCGACTGGCGGATCGTCTCATCGAACAGGATCACGCCGCTGATGTGCTCGCCCAAGCCCGCGGTGGTGAACAGCAGCTGCCGGTACCGCCGCCGGGCGTCCTCCGTCGACTCGACGCCGATCGAGTCGAACCGCTTCTGGATCGTGCCGGTCGATTCGTCGGCGGCGAGGATGCCCTTTGCGGGCGCCACGAGCGCCATGGCCGTCTCGTGCATCGAGGTCATCGTCGTCCGGTTCGTCGTGTAGGGAACCGCCTCCGCTCTCAGCCTATCGCCGCGAGGTCCCGCGCAGGAAGCGGCGGGCAGGCACGACCCCCGGACCCTTTCGGGCGAGGACTTGAGTCCTCTGCGTCATCGGCCGAAAGGAGGGTCATGCGGAACCATGTCCTCCGCGCGCCATCGGCGCTCGTCGCCGTGCTGATCGCGCTCGCATCACCGTTCGTGACCGGCATCGTCGGCGTGGCGAGCGCCCGCCCCGTGGGCCCGGCCGCTGCGGCCGCCGCCCTCGACGCTCCGCTCGTCGCCCCGCTGAACGCACCGCGTCCACCGGAACCCGTCACCGCACTGCTCGTCCGCGTGCCGCACGCCACGGCCGTGCGCGCCCATCCGAGCGGCAGCGCCCGGGTGGTCGGCACGATGCCGAGCGGCTCGAAGTACTACGACGTGCCGATCACCGCGTGGGTCGAGGAAGTCTCGCGCGACGGGCGCTGGGGCCGCGTGGAGATCCCCTACGTCTGGCCGCGCCGGCACGGATGGATCCCGCTGCGAGGGCTCGCCCGCCGGACGACCGCGGTCGAGGTGCACGCCGATCTCTCCGAACGGCGGATCACCGTCACGAAGTTCGGTCGCGTGCTGTTCGGCATGCCGGCCGCGATCGGCAGCGGGGGCTCCCCCACGCCGCCCGGCGAGTACTTCGTCACCGACCGCATCGCATTCTCGCGCGGCTACCTGGGCACGTTCGCGTTCGGCATCTCGGGCATCCAGCCGAAGCTTCCACCCGGCTGGAGCGGCGGGAACCAGCTCGCGATCCACGGCACGAACTCCCCGTCGTCGATCGGCACGCCGGCCAGCGCAGGATGCCTCCGCGTGAGCGAGCGCTCGCTCGACCGCCTGAAGCCCCTGCTGCGGCTCGGCACCCCGGTGATCGTCGTCCCCTAGGTCCGCTAGATCCGCGCCCGCGCCTGCACGAGATCTCGAAGCTGGGGAAGGTGCGCCCCGGCGTGCCGGAACGGCCCGGGCGTGCCTCCGAGCAGATCGCCGAGCCGCTTCCCCACGGCCGTGCGGCCCCGTTCGGTGCCTGGGCGGCGCCACCGAGCGTCGCTCATGCCCTCGAACCGGGCCATCAGCCGCTCGTGCGTAGCCTCGGCGTGCCGGCGCTGGTCGGCGGCCCGCCGCGAGGCCTTCCGCCGGACCATGTCGTGGTTGAGCGCCGAGGAGCTGGTGGACCAGATCACCTTGTCGATCGCCGGCCCGTGCCCCTCGTCCCAGGCATCGAGCGCCTCGAGGGCGATCTCCTGCCAGCTCTCGAGGTGCCCGAGCAGGTCCTTCGGCGACCAGTCGCCGCCCCCGAGCCCCTGGGTCGTCCGGGCCTTCGGCGGAAGCCGGTCGTACAGGGCGAAGACCTCGCGCATCTCCTCGTCGACGATGCGCATCGCCTTCCGTCTCGTCGGCGTGTCGGTCACGACGCGAGCCACCACCGAGCGGCCACGAGCTCCGCCACGAGCACCTCGGCGAGCAGGGCCACCGTGGGGTCGTCGTCGTGGCGGTACCGCACGGCGAGATCCGCATCCTCGACGTTGGCGCCGACCGCGACCACGCGGGAGCCTCGCTCACGCATCCAGCCCATGATGGCAGCGTCGAACCGCGACCCGGCGAACAGCAGCGCCCGGTAGTCGAGCGGCTTCGTCAGGTAGACGTCGACGTGCAGCCAGTCGCCCGACTCGCACGCGTCGGCCACCCGGCGCGGACCCTCGCGAAGCATGAGCGCCGCCTGCTCGGCCGACGACAGGCGCTCGGCCGGCGCGATCGTGAACGTCGCCTGGCCCTCGGCCAGCAGCTCGGCGACCGACGGCAGCCAATCGTCTCGACGTCCGAGCAGATCCTCGGAGGCCTCGGCGGCGCGACGCACCGAACCCGCGTCCCCATCGTCACCGGTCATACCCGCTTCCAACGCCAGCAGCAGCGCGAGCGTGTGCTGGAACGATCGACACGCCACGCCGCCCTCCTCGTCGCCGGCGAGCATGCGAACGACCGAGTCGGCCGAGCCCTCGATCGCCGAGCCCTCGCGGTTCGTCATCGCGACCGTCGCGCTCGAGCCACGGTGCCGCGACAGCGCTTCGATCGTCTCCTCGGTGCCCCCGCTCGCCGAGATGCCCACGGCGAGGGTCCCCTCGCCCGGCCGCGTTCCTTCCTCGAGCGAGGCGGGCTCGGCGACGGCGTCGAGACCCGCACCTCGCATCCTGGTCGCGGCCACGCCGGCCGCGTACCTCGACGACCCCATGCCGATCATCACGAACCGGCGGGGGCGTCCCGGGGGCCAGGGACTGCCGCTCTCGATCGAGTCTGCGAGCTCCCGCAGCGAGCCGGGCTTGCGCTCGAGGTCGCGCAGGAACGCCTGCGGGTTCACCGGTCCTCCGTGGGGAACATCGCCCGCATCGCCAGGTCGGGAACGTACCGCCACCGAGGCAGGAACCGCGCCGCGTACACGTACTCGTGGCACTCCTGCGCGACCTCCAGCGGCCGCAGGAGCCGCTCGTCGAACAGCCGCTCCGCGCCCGCCGCCTCGAGCTCGCCCCGGTATGCATCGAGGAAGTCCGTCCGGCTCCTCGCGATCCACGACTCCACCGCGTCCTCGCGCGCGGGCCGCCGCCTCGAGGCGATCCGTCCGACGTGGTCGATCGATCGCACGAACGCGGCCACGTCGCGCACCGGGGTGTCGAACGCTCCGCGCTCGCCCGGCGGAGCCACCGGGTTCCCGTCGAAGTCAGCGATCGCGTAGCCGCCGCTCCATTCCAGGACCTGCCCGACGTGGAAGTCGCCGTGCACCCTCGTCGTGATCGCCCCCGCCGCATCGCCCAGCAGATCGAGCTCGGCACGGATCGCGCCGGCCCGAGCCGCCAGCCGGGCGCCTTCCTCACCGTCGGTGACCGCGATGGCCTCGTCGGCCACGGCCGTCGCCGCTCGCCGCCATCGCTCGGCGGTCGCCCGGTCGGCGGCACCCGCCGGCCGAGGCAGCACGTCGGAGCGTGTCGCCAACGCCGCGTGCATCCTCGCGGCGATGCCGCCGAGCGCGGACGCAGGGTCGAACGCCTCCGCGTCGGTGGCAGCCCCGTCCAGCCAGGCGACCAGTCGCTCCAGGTACCACTCCCATCCGTCTCGGGCCCCGGGCAAGAACGTCGCGGCGGTCGCGATCACGACGTCCTCCCCATGGGGCGAGGTCCATCGCAGCGCCCCCAGGGGCGCGGGCAGCGCCGTGAAGCCCACCGATGCCAGATGCACCGGCAGGTCGAGCCCGGGCTGCGGCCCCGGCGACGTGAGCGGGAACACCTTCACGACCGCCGAACCGCCGACGATCACCGAGTCGTTCGACTGGTCGACGTCGATCGCGACCTCGCCATCACCCGCTGAAGCCGGCCCGGGGCCGAACCCCTCGCCCCGGAACGCGCCGCTCGCGGTCCCCTTCCGCATCGCGCGCAGGATCGCCGCGAACGCGCCGTCACCTGCCGCCGCCCGTCGCGGGCCCGACGCTCCTCCGATCGTCGGCACCACCAGGACGTCCTCCTGCGACCGCGCGATCGCGAGCGCCGCTCCGTCGCCCAGCGGCATCAGGTCGAGCGGCTCGACGGAGCCCGACCCAGCGGTCGCGTCGCGTCGTCGCTCGGGCAAGAGATCGTGCATCGGCGCGGCCCGCAGCCAGGCTTCTACGTCCGCGGCGGTTGGCGACATGGCGCGAGCTTACGCACCCGCCGAACCGACGCATCAGTTCGTCGAGGTTGCGCCGAAGTAGGTCCGAACCCCGTACCATGTGTCGACTGTCCCTGCCTATCCTTGCCAGGAGGACGCCGGTTGTCCGACCGCCTTTCGTCCCGCGTGCACCGTTCGACGTTGTCGATCGCGCTCGCGCTCGCCCTCGCCGCGTCGCTCCTGCCGCTGGCGACCGTCGCCGCCTCGGCCCGTCCGGCCCCGACGCGACGCCTGCGCCCCGCAACGCCCGAGCTGATCGAGCGCGCCGTGCGCCGCGGCGAGATCACCGAGGCCAGGGGCGCCCTCTACCTCACCTGGGCGTTCAGAGCTCCTCACCGCGTGCCCGAGGAGTACGTGAGCGACACCCCATGGTCGGGAACGTTGCCCCTGCTCGAGCTGCAGCGGACCCTTCCCGAGCTGGGTGACGCGCCGGCCGCCGCGGCCGCTCGATCGGCCCTGCGCGCGAAGACGTTCGCCTGCCCCGGCACCACGGGCAAGCTCCCGAAGAAGCGTTCGACGAAGCACTTCTACATCCAGTACAAGACCCTCAGGGGCGCGACGATCAACCAGTACGCCGCGGCCCTCGAAACCACCTGGAAGACCGAGGTCGGCAAGTTCGGGTGGGCCAAGCCGCCGAAGGACCCCGTGAGCTACCCCAAGGGCGGCCGCTACCCGGTACGGGTGGAGAACCTCGGGCCGGGGCTGTACGGCTACGTGACCGGCACGCGGTTCGCCGGCAACAATCCCGCCACCCCTTGGAACGATCGGGACGCCATCGCGAGCTGCATGGTGCTCGCGCGCAACTTCCAGCCGTTCCCCGGATCGACCCTCGATGCGTTGCGAGCGACCGCAGCGCACGAGTTCAACCATTCGATCCAGTTCGGATACGGTGCCCTCGTCGGTCCCGGCTCCGCGAGCAACGTGATGATCGAGGCGCTCGCATCGTGGATGGAAGACGAGGTCTTCGACTCGGCGAACGACAACTACCAATACCTCTGGCCCGACTTCACCGTGCCGATGGGCCGATTCGACCCGGGCTTCCCCTACCCCTACTGGGTCGTGTTCCGCGCGATGGCCGAACGGTTCGGCACGGGCGTGAAGAACGGGTCGGAGAAGGTCTATCAGACGTTCTGGGAGCTGATCAGCAAGCGCAAGGCGACCAACCTCAAGGCGCTCGGCAAGGCGTTCGCGTCGTCGAAGAACATCACGCTGGCACAAGCCTTCCACGACGCCTCGATCGCCCTTCGCTTCCTGGTGAACTGTTCGATCACCGATCCACGCTATTGCCTCGAGGAAGGCCCCGCATACGCCGCATTCCCAGTGAAGCTCCAGTTCCAGCACCCGGGCGACCACGAGACCCTCGGGCCGCCACAGGATTCCCTGTCACGGAAGATAGCGAACGACTTCGCGCTGAACTGGATCGGCTTGCCGACGCAGAACGGCCTCGAGGTGAACATCACCCACGGCGGCGGGAAGGGCGTTCTGAAGGTCAGCGTGATCTGTCGGGATGGTGCAGAGGTCAGGGTAGAGGAGACCGCCACCGCGACGAGCACTTCTGCCGCAGACCTTCCGAACCTCGGCCTCGGCCCCTGCGACGAGGCGACCGCTGTCATCTCGAACGTGAAGATGACGTCGGCCACGCCGAAGAAGACGACGAGGACCGACTACACGATCGAAGTCGTCTAAGCCTTCAGCGCTGGAGGGCGGCGACCTGGGCCGGTCAGAGCTCGGCCTCGGCGAGCTCGGCGAGCAACTCCCGGACCCGGGTGTCGATCTCGTCGCGGATGGGTCGCACCTCCGCGACCGGGCGTCCGCTCGGGTCGGGGAGCTCCCAATCGAGGTAGCGCTTGCCGGGGAAGATCGGGCAGGCGTCGCCGCACCCCATCGTGATCACCACGTCGGCGGCCTGAACCGCCTCGGTGGTGAGCGGTTTGGGGAACTCCTTCGACAGGTCGACGCCGACCTCGTCCATCACGGCGATGACGGCAGGGTGGATCTCGTCGGCGGGCGCGCTTCCCGCCGAGCGCACGCGCACACGGCCCCGCGCGTGGTGGTCGAGGAGCGCCGCGGCCATCTGCGATCGCCCCGCGTTGTGCACGCAGACGAACAGGACCTCCGGAACCTCCTTCACGATGCTCCCTTCGGAACCATCACGGTTCCTCCGAGCGTATCCCGCAGCGGGTGGCTCGGCGGTGAACGGCCCGTGAACGGAGCCGTGCCGGGCTCGCCCTTTCGCGAGCCCGGCACGCTCACGTGATCAGCAGCAGTCGGGCGGGCACTGGTCGGGTGGGCAGCACGGATCGGTCACGCGGATTCACCTCCCTTCCGAGGATGTATCGATGAGTGTCGATACGTTGACCGATATATCGACCAGTGTCAATATGACCTCATGCGACTGATCCAGACGATCGAGCCGGCGTGCTGCCCTCAGGTGATGGCGGCTCCGCTCGACGAGGAAGCCGCCGATCGGCTCGCGTCGGCGCTCCGAGTGCTCGCCGACCCCGCTCGCCTGCGGCTGCTGAGCATCATCGGCGCCGATCCCCAGGGCGAGGTCTGCGTGTGCAACCTCACCGAGCCGCTCGGGTTGTCGCAGCCGACGGTGAGCCACCACCTGAAGGTGCTGACCGAGGCCGGTCTGCTCGAGCGCGAGCAGCGCGGTCGCTGGGCGTTCTTCCGGGTGCGCCCCGAGGCCCTCGAGATGGTTCGCGGCGCCCTTGCCCCCGCGACCGGGGTGCCGTCCGCGGAACCGTCGCTCGTCTCTTCCTGACGGCATTTCGCCGGGCCGGCTGAAGTTCTGCGACTCCCCCGCCGAGGGTGAGGCGTGATGAGACGATCGATCGGCGCGTGCGTTCTGGCTGCGGCCGTGCTGCTCGCGATCGTTCCGGCTTCCGCCGGCGAGCGGAAGGTGCCGGCCCGGACCCGGGGAAGCTCCGGACAGGATCGGTCGACGTCGCTCTTGAGCGCACCAGCACTCTGGGACTACGTGCCGGAAGAGATCCTCGTCACGTTCGAGCCGCAGGTCGCCCGTGCGACGCAGTCCGTGGCGGTCGCTCGTTCGGTCGCGGGCGCCGAGCTCGACTCGAAGGTGACCCCGGCCGTCGCGGTCGTGGAGGTCCCGTCCGGAACGAACGTGCCGGCCGCAGCGGAGCGGCTACGCCGCGATCCCACCGTGGCATGGGCAGAGCCGAACTGGTACCGGCAGCCGCTGGTCATTCCGAACGATCCCGCCCTTCAGTGGAGCTTGGCCGGCGCGACAGGCGTGTCGTCCGCGTGGGACATCGAGACCGGCAGCCCTTCCACGGTCATCGCGATCATCGACACCGGAGCCCAGGCGGCTCATCCGGACCTGAACGACAACCTCTGGACGAACACCGAAGAGACCCCGGGGAACAACGTCGACGACGACGGCAACGGCCACAAGGACGACGTCTACGGCTGGGACTTCGTAGGGAACAAGGCCACGCCCTCGGACGTCGACGGTCACGGCACCCACGTCGCGGGCATCGCCGCGGCGGAGTGGAACAACAACGAGGGCGGAAGCGGCGTGTGTCCGGAGTGCTCGCTGATGATCCTCAAGGCGGGGACAGGCGCCGACGGATTCAAATCCAGCGACGTCGTCGCCGCGATCCGGTACGCGGCCGACAACGGCGCGGACGTGATCAACCTCAGCATCGGCGGCCCACAGTGGGGGAAGGCCGAGCGCAACGCGCTCAAGTACGCGATCGGGAAGGGATCGCTGATCGTGGCGGCCGCCGGCAACGAGGACCGGAACAACGACACGATCGACTACTCCACCGTGCCGATCTTCGGCGTACCGTTCGGACCGAGCTACCCGGCGAGCTACGACCTTCCCGGACTGATCTCGGTGGCGGCGTCGACGCCAGGCGACGGGTACGCCTCGTTCTCCAACGTCGGGCGGTACTCGGTCGATCTCGCCGCGCCCGGCGTGGATATCGTCAGCACGGTTCCCACCAGCGCCTATCTCGAGATGAGCGGCACGTCGATGTCGTCGCCGTTCGTCGCCGGCCTCGCCGGACTGCTCCGCTCGGCGAACACCTCCATGACCCCCGTGCAGATGAAGAACGCGATCCTCAACGGCATCGATGAGCCCGGGCTGAAGTCTGGCCGCAGCCTCACGAACGGCCGCGTGAACGCCCTGGCTGCCCTCGACGATCCCGACCTGTCGAACGCGACGCCGAAGCACGACGGCGTCATGTCGGGAGCCGTGAGCATCGCATACAAGAAGTCGGGCACGGTGTCCGTGCCGGCGGACCACAACGACATCTACAAGAAGCGGCTCCGCAAGGGCAAGGTCTATGCGGCGCTCCTGAAGGTGCCCCCGAGTCGCGACTTCGACCTATTCGTGTGGAAGCCGGGCTCCCAGGACACGTTCCCCTCGGACTACGGGTGCGGCGGGTTCAGCTGCTTCCTGCGAGCGGTCAGCGCGCGGGGCAAAGGCGTCGACGAGTACGTGCGATTCAAGGCCACGAAGTCCGGCGTGTACTACTTCCTCGTGAACGCCTTCAAGGGAAGCGGGAAGTACACGCTGCTCGTGGGCGTCCCCGGCTAGGGGCTTCGGGCCGGTCCCCGACGCGCGCACTGTCTGTCGCGGCGCAGATTCGTGCGAGCGGAAGCCGTCGTGACCTATCGCTTCGTCGAGGCTCGGACGGTGATCGCGGTCGGCACGTCGCGTACCGAGGCGACGGGACGGCCCTCCAGCGCATCGACCAACAGCGTCGCGGCAGCCTCGCCCAGCCGGTCCTGGTTGAGCTCGAGGGTGGTGAGGCCGGGTTGCGACGAGGCCGCGAGCCCCATCTCCGCGATCGTGGCCACGAGCAGGTCACCGGGCACGTCGACGCCCGAATCTCGCGCGGCCGCCAACAGCTCCACCGCCTGCCGCTCGTAGAGGCAGAAGACGGCGTCGGGTCGATCGGCGTCCCCAAGGAAGGCGGTCGCTCCGGCCCGGAGCTCTGCGGGCGAGGCCGTCGAGTCGGCGTCGACCGTGTGCACGCAGGGCTCGGCGCCGCGCTCGGCACACCAGGCGAGGTAGGCCGAGACCGCGTCCTCGGAGAAGGTCTCGAACGTGCGGAGCGCGATCACGCCGACCCGCCCGGCTCCGGCTTCCACGAGGTGGTCCAGCACCGACCTGGTGGCGGCCGCCCGGTCGTTCTCGACCACGAGATCATCGCCGTCGCCGTGGGGGTCGCGCCCGACGAAGGCGATCGGCGAGCCTCGGCCGCGAAGCATCGGCAGCGTCGGGTCGCCGTCGGCCGGGTCGATCACGATCACGCCGTCGAGCGGAAGCCGGCTCCACGTCTGAGGACCGGCGGTCGAGGGGGCCACCACGAGCGCGTAGCCGTGTCCGACGGCGGTGCGGGTGGCCGCGTTCATCAGCGCCACGTAGTAGTCGATCTGCGTGAACGCGATCGGCGCGTTGCCGGGGAGCGAGACGACCGTTGCGATCATGCCCGTGCGGCCGCTGGCCAGGCTCCGGGCCGAGGGGTGAGGGGTATAGCCGAGGTCGGCGGCCACCCGGCGCACCCGTTCGCGCGTCGCGTCGGTGAGCCGGCCCTTGCCGCTCAGCGCGTGCGAGACCGTGGTGATCGAGACGCCGGCGGCCTGGGCGACGTCCTTGATGCCGACCCGGCGACGTACGTCGCTGCCGCTCACGCGGTCACCCCGACGCCGTTGGCGCCCTCGCCCTTGGGCCGAGTCAGCCGCAGCGCGATCAGGATCGTCAGCAGCGACAGGGTCATGACGATCGCCGCCACCGCGTTGATCACGGGCGTCACGCCGAACCGGATCATCGCGTACACCCGGATCGGGAACGTCACCGACGTCGGGCCCGAGTTGAAGAACGCGATCACGAACTCGTCGATCGACAGCGTGAAGGCGACGAGCGCCCCCGCGATCACACCCGGCAGGATCGCCGGCAGCGTCACGAGCAGGAAGGTCTTCACGGGGTTCGCGCCGAGGTCGGCTGCGGCCTCCTCGATGCGCCGGTCGAAGTAGCCGAGCCTCGTGCGCACGATCGCCGCCACGAAGATCATGTCGAACACGACGTGGGCGATCACGATCGTGTGCAACCCCAGCGTGAATCGCAGCAGGTTGAAGAACGACAGCAGCCCGATCGCGAGCACGATGTCGGGGATCACCGCCGGCAGGAACAGCACGCTGTCGAGTACGCGGCTGCGCACGGTTCGCTGCAGCCCGATCGCGAGCAACGTGCCGAGCACGGTGGAGATCGCGGTCACGAAGCCGGCGACGATCAACGAGTTCCGGATCGCCGCGATGAGCTCCTCGTTGCCCACGAGCTCGCGGTACCACCGTGTCGAGAACCCGCCCCAGACGGTGGCCAGCTCGGAATCGTTGAACGACAGCACGATGAGCACCGCGATCGGCAGGTACAGGAAGGCGAAGAGCAACCCCATGTGCACCCGCAGGGAGCGGCTACGCCGGGCGGCCATCTTCCACCTCCTGTGTGCGCCGGAGCACCTGCGCCTGCACCGCCAGCACCACGAACATCAGCACGATCACCGACATCGCGAGCACCGCGCCGAACGGCCAGTCCCTGGCCTGTAGGAACTGCTGCTGGATCACGTTGCCGATCATCACGGTCCGCCCACCACCGAGCAGGTCGGGCACGATGAAGTTCCCGAGGCTCGGCACGAACACGAAGATGCACCCGGCGACGATGCCCGGCAGGGTCAACGGGATCGTCACCTTCCGCAGCGTCTGCGCCGGTGAGGCGTACAGGTCGGCCGAGGCCTCGCCCGTCTGTGGGCCGAGCCGCTCGAGCGAGGCGTAGATCGGCAGCACCATCAGCGGCAGGTACGCGTAGACCAGCCCCAGGGTCACAGCGAACTCGTTGTAGAGCAGCGGGAGCGGCTCGTCGACCAGGCCGAGTCCTTGCAGCAGTTTGTTGATCAGGCCCGCTGGGTTCAGCAGCACCATCCAGGCGTAGGTCCTGATGAGGAAGCTCGTCCAGAACGGAAGGATCACGAGCACGAGCAGCGGCACGCGCCATCTCGACGACGCCCTGGCGATGAACAGTGCCGCGGGGTAGGCGAGCAGCAGCGAGACCGCCGTGGCCACCGTCGCGATGCGCACCGACGTCCACAGCACGCCGATGTAGAGCGGGTCGAGGGCCCGCGCGTAGTTCTTCAGCGTCGGCTCGTAGATCACGCCCCCGTACGGCCCCCGGCGGAAGAACGAATACGCGATCAGCACGCCGACCGGCACGAGGAAGAACACGAGCCAGTAGGTCATGCCGGGGCCGAGCAGCACGAACCGCTGGCCCCAGACCCGGCGACCGTGGGCGCGCCGGGTCCGGGCGGCGGCGACGCTCATGACCGTGCGGACGACCGGCCGGTCGCCCGGCTCACGCCTTGATCTCGGTCGCGGCCTCCGCCCACAGGATCGTGCCCTCTTCGCCGAGGTCGGTCTGGGTCTCCTGCTCGAACAGCTCGGCGGGCGAGATCGCCAGCGTCGGGAAGTCCTTCACGATCGCCGGGTCGACGGCCGCCATCACGTCGGCGTTCGGCATCTTGTAGAGCGTGAACTCGACGATCTGCTTGCCGACCTCGGGACGCAGGATGTAGTCGATGAACGCGTACGCCGCGGCCTTGTTCTCCGAGGACTCCAGCACGACCATCGTGTCGGACCACAGGTCGCTGCCTTCGTCCGGGATCACGAACTCGATGTTCTTCGGGTCTTCGGCGCGGCCGTACTCGCACCAGCCGTCCCACGCCTGCACGAGGCTCGCCTCACCCGAGACGAGCTTCGAGTAGAACGTTGTGTCGTCGAAGGCGAGCAGGTTCTCCTTGGCGGCGATCGTCCACTGCTTCGCCTCGTCGATCTGCGCGGCGTCGGTCGTGTTGACCGAGTACCCCAGGCTCAGCAGGGCGGGCTGCAGCAGCCACCGGTCGGTGCCCAGCATCGTCATCTTGTCCTGCAGGTCGGCGGGCGCCTGGTTGAAGACCTCCCAGCTCGACGGCGTCTCGGAGACGAGATCGCTGCGGTAGCAGATGCCGGTCGTGCCCCACGTGTAGGGCACGGAGTGCACGTTGCCCGGATCGAACGGCAGCTCGGTGGCTTCGGCGTCCAGGTTCGCGATGTTCGGGATCTGGGAATGATCGATCTCGGCCGCCCACCCCAGGTTCGTGAGCGCCTGCACGAACGGACCGGAAACGAACACCAGATCGAACCCCGTGCCGTTGGCGCCGGTGAGCTTGCCCATGATGTCCTCGTTGGTGGTGTGGATCGCGTACTCCACCGTGACCCCGGTCTCCTCCTCGAAGTCCTTGATCACGGACTTGGGCATATAGGCGTCCCAGTTGGACACGGTGAGCGTGGTGCCGCTGATGTCGACGGGCTCGGCGGTATCAGCACCGTCGTCGGCCGCGGGCGGGGTCTCACCACCGTCGTCGGATCCGCACGCCGCGAGCACCAGCCCGGCGACCGCCACGATCGCCAGGAGACGGACGAAGAACCGGTCACGCATGGAACGCACCCCCCTGCCGGAAGCTCTCCGGAGACGAAACCTCTGACCTGCCGGACCTCGGAAACGCTCGCCCGAGGGCGCATGGTATAACCCACTTGAGCAGGATGCGCAAGCGCTTTTGCAACCGATAGGTTCGTTCGAGGGAGCAGGACCGATGCGCGGCAACGCATCGACGCACAAGGAGGATCCGAGGTGGACGAGCGGCTCACGATCGTGTTCATGCCGGAGAGCGCCTACGGCCCCACGAACAACTGCGTCGGCATCGGGAAGCTCCTCGAGCAGCGAGGCCACCGAGTCGTCTTCGCCGCCGAGTCCTCGTGGAAGGGCAAGCTCGAGCCGCTCGGGTTCGAGGAGGACCTGGTCGACCTCGCCCCGCCTCCCGACGACGGCGAGGAGCAGGACGCGGGTCAGTTCTGGACCGACTTCATCACCGAGACTGCACCCGAGTTCCGCAAGCCCACGATCGAGCAGCTCTCGACGTTCATCGAGCCGGTCTTCGCCTCGCTGATCGACGGAGCGACCTACTGCGAGCCCCAGCTGAAGGAGATCCTCGACCGGGCGCAGCCCGACGTGATCGTCGAGGACAACGTGAACGCCTTCCCCGCCCTGTTGACCCACGGCGCGCCGTGGGTGCGCATCATGAGCTGCAACCCGCTCGAGATGAAGGATCCCGCGTTGCCGCCGACGTTCAGCGGCTACGCGATCGACGACGACGGTTCGTGGCAGGAGTTCCGCGCGGAGTACGAACGGTCCCACCGCGAGACCTGGGAGCGCTACAACGCGTTCGTGGTCGACGCCGGGGCACCGCCGCTTCCCGACCTCGAGTTCATCCACGAGTCCGACGTGCTGAACCTGTCGGTCTATCCGGAGGTGGCCGACTACCAGCGGTCACGCCCGCTCGCCTCGACGTGGCATCGCCTCGAGTCGAGCGTGCGCGAGACCGAGGAGCCGTTCGAGGTGCCGGCATCGCTGCGTGGGGGTGACGGCGCGCTCGTCTACCTGTCGCTCGGCTCGCTCGGATCGGCCGACATCGAGCTGATGCGCCGGCTCGTGTCGGTGCTCGCCGACACGCCGCACCGCTACATCGTCTCGAAAGGTCCGCGCGCCGACGAGCTCGACCTTCCTGACAACATGTGGGGCGACGGCCGCGTGCCGCAGACCTCGATCGTGCCGCTGTGCGATCTCGTGATCACCCACGGCGGCAACAACACGACGACGGAATCCCTCCACTTCGGCAAGCCGATGATCGTGCTGCCGCTGTTCTGGGACCAGTACGACAACGCTCAGCGCATGCACGAGCTGGGCTTCGGTGAGCGGCTCGACACGTACGGCTTCGAGGACGACGAGCTGCGCCGGGCAGTCGACCGTCTGGCGGCCGACGAGGCGCTGCACGCACGCATGGCCTCGGCGGGCGGGTCGATCCGGGACCAGGACGGGAAGCGAGTGGCCGCGGACCTGATCGAGCGGGCCGGCCGCGAGGGGCGCTCGGCCTGATCCACCAGGTAGGTCAGGGCTTGACGTACGCCGTCTTCACGGTCGTGAAGAACTCGACCGCGTAGCGGCCCTGCTCGCGGCTTCCGCTGGAGGACGCCTTCGTGCCGCCGAACGGCACGTGGAAGTCGACCCCGGCGGTCGGCAGGTTCACCGTGACGATGCCGGCCTGCAGCCCGTCGCGGAAGCGCGTTGCATGGGCGAGCGAGGTGGTGCACACACCGGCGGATAGTCCGAACTCGGTCTCGTTCGCGAGGACGAGCGCCTCGTCGGCGTCGGTCGCGGGGATCACGGTCGCGATCGGGCCGAAGATCTCCTCGCGGTTCACCCGCATCTCGTTCGAGGTCCCGACGAACAGCGCCGGCTCGAGGAAGTAGCCCTCGGTCTCGCGCTCGAGCCGGGCCCCGCCGTGCACGAGCTCCGCGCCCTCACCGCGGCCGATCGTGAGGTAGTCGAGGTCCTGCTCGAGCTGATCGGCGCTCACGACCGGTCCCACGTCGGTGTCGTCGGCGAGGGCGTGGCCCACGCGGAGCGAGCGCATGCGTTCGACCAGCGCTTCGACGAACCGGTCGTGGATGCCGGCGGTCGCGATCAGGCGCGACGACGCCGTGCAGCGTTGTCCCGTCTGGAAGAAGGCTCCCTGGACCGCACAATCGACGGCGACCTCGAGTTCGGCGTCGTCGAGCACCACGAGCGGGTTCTTCCCTCCCATCTCGAGCTGGGCCTTCGCGAACCGGGCGGCCAACGCCCGGGCGACCGCGGCACCGGTCGCCTGCGAGCCTGTGAACGTCACGCCCTTGACGCGAGTGTCGTGCAGCATGCGCTCCCCGACCACCCGGCCGGGGCCGACAACGAGGTTCAGCACTCCGGCCGGCAGGCCGGCGCGAGCGCAGATCTCGACGAGCGACCAGGCCGAGGCCGGCACCATCTCGGCCGGCTTGAACACGACCGTGCACCCGTAGGCGAGCGCCGGCGCGATCTTCCATGCCGGGATCGCGATCGGGAAGTTCCATGGGGTGATCACCCCGACCACGCCGAGCGGCTCGCGCACGATGTCGACGTCGACGCCGGGTCGCACGCTCCGCACGTGCTCCCCGGGGATCCGAAGCGCCTCACCGGCGAAGAACTTGAACAGCTGCGACGCGCGGAGCACCTCGCCGATACCTTCGGCCTTGGGTTTGCCCTCCTCGCGCGAGAGCTGCTCGCCGAGCTCGGACGCTCGGGTCTCGAGCTCCAACCCGACCCGCTCGAGCACGGCGAAGCGCTCGGCCGGGCTCGTCGCAGCCCACCCCGGCGCAGCTGCCGTCGCCGCGTCGATCGCCGCGTCGACCTGCGCCTCGTCGGCGACGGCGAATTCCTCCACCACGTCCGAGAGATCGGACGGGTTCACGTCGGCGACCGTGGCAGGCCCCTCGATCCACTCTCCAGCGATGAGATTCGCTCGCACCAGATCCTCCCCTTCCGTCGAAGACCGGTCAGTCGACCTCGAGCCGGTAACCGATGCCGCGGATCCCGGTGATCCGGCCCTCGCCGAGCTTCTTCCGCAGGCGCCCGATGTAGACGTCGACCACGTTGGATCGCGGGTCGAAGTCGTAGCCCCACACGCGGCTTAGGATCTGCTCCCGGCTCAGCACCTGACCTGGACTCGTGAAGAACGCTTCGGCGAGGGCGAACTCGCGCGCCGTCATGTCCATCGTCTCCCCGCCGACCGTCACCGAGCGACTCAGGAGGTCGAGCGTCATGTCGCCCACCCGCATCGAGGTCGCTTCGGGCGCCCGTTCCTGACGGAGCCGGGCCCGGACCCTGGCAAGGAGCTCGTCGAAGGGGAACGGCTTCCGCACATAGTCGTCGGCGCCACCCTCGAGCCCGGCGACCGCGTCCCGGGCGCTGTCGCGCGCGGTCAGGATTACCACCGGCAGGTCTCGATCGCGCTCGCGGATCTCGCGGAGCACCTCGAACCCGTCCTTCAGCGGAAGCCCGATATCGAGGATCAGCAGGTCGAACTCACCGCTGAGGGCCCTGACCAGGGCGGACGGTCCGTCGTCGGCGATCGTCGTCGCGTAGCCCGCCGCCCGCAACCCTTTCTCGAGGAACGAGGCGATCTGCTCCTCGTCCTCGGCGATCAGGATGCTGCCACTCATGCCCCGACCTCCCGGCCGGCCGGCGCGAGGCGGTCGTCGGGGCCGGCCATCGCCGGCGCCGGCAGCACGATCGTGAAGGTGGATCCTCGGCCGGAAGCGCTCTCGAGCGTGACCGATCCTCCATGGGCCTCCGCGATCGCCTTCACGATCGCGAGACCGAGTCCCGCCCCCTCCGTGTGGCGCGGGCCGTCGCCCCGGCTGAACCGCTCGAAGATCCGTCGACGCGTGGCGACGTCGATTGCCGGTCCCTCGTCGCGCACCCAGAACCTCACCCCATCGTCGGCCGACGAGGATCCGATCGAGATCGGTCCGCCCGCTGTGTGTCGCGCGGCGTTCGACGCGAGCTGCATCATCGCTTGGGTGACCCGCTGCCGGTCCAGCAGGAACCACCCTTCTCCAACCGCCTCGAGGCGCCAGTCGCGGCCACCGAGCGCGGTCGCGTTCGCGTGGATCTCCGCGGTGAGCTCGGCGAGGTCGACGGGTCCCGCCTGCACGAAGTCGGGTCGCCGGGCGTTGGTGAGCAGCTGCAGGTCGTCGACGATGCGGTCCATACGGTCGAGCTCGCCGATCACGAGCGCCATGGTCTGCGCTCGGTCATCGGGATCGCCACCCATCAGCTCCAGGTGCCCCCGGACGATCGTGAGCGGCGTTCGAAGCTCATGGCCGGCATCGTCGACGAACCGTCGTTGCGTGCCGAACGCCTCGGCGAGTCGGTCCAGCATGGTGTTGAAGGTCTGGGCAAGCACCGCGACTTCGTCGCTGCCCTTCACCTCGATGCGTCTGCTGAGGTCGCTCTCCCCGATCGCCCGCGCCGTGCTCGTGAGATCGGCGATCGGCGCGACGACGCGCCCGGCGGCGACCCACGACAACAGTGCGCCCAAGGCGATGACGAACACGCCCACGATCGCCATCGTGCGCGCCACGTCGGCGATCTCGCCGATCTCGAACTCGGGTGAGTTGGCGATCACGAGCGCCCCCGACCGTCCGCCCGGCATCGAGACGGGCTCCGCGATGTAGATCAGCTCGCCGACGGGGGTCGTGAGCTCCCCTTGCTCGGGTGCGTCGAGCGATCCCCATCGGCGCAGCTCGGCATCGAGCGATTGCAGCGGGAAGCCGGCATCGTGCGAGCGTTCGGAGGCATAGGGCGCTCCGTCGATGATCGCGAGCGTCTCCTCCCCCTCCGACGGGATGTTCTGACCGAGGTAAGTGTCGAACACCACGGCGAGGGCGCGGACGCGGGGCTCTCCCTCGTCGCCATCCTCGTCGAGGTCCATGCCGGAGCCCGTGCTCGCGACCACCGAGAGGAACTCACCCACCTCCTTCGTGAGGGATCGATGGATCTCCTTGTCGAGCTGAGTGAGCAGGATCTGGCGGACCGCAACCAC
>DASTBT010000069.1:0-18507 GCA_035711865.1 Actinomycetota bacterium | reverse complement strand
CCTCTAGCTGCGTCGCGCCATAGCGCGTCGTCAGGATCAGAGCCCCCGACTCCAGCGCCGGGTGATGAGGGTTCACCTCACCGCGTGCGGTGAGCAGGATCAGGCGAGGCTCGTCTGCGCGTCCGAGACGGTTCCGGAGCTCGGCGAACTCGGTCGCCGCGTCCGGATAGATGAACGTCGGTGTCCACAGCGAATCGGGCGCGGCCCGTAACGTGCCCGCCCCGATGAGGACGGCGTCGGCGCAGGCTCGGAGCAGGCCCATCACGTAACGATCGGCCTCGCTTCGCCCGCTGATCATCTGGCTGGAGTGGTCCTGGCCCGCGATCGCTACCACCCCGTCGAGGGAGGCGACGAAGTTCGCGTACAAACAGGGCGCGTCGAACCCCAGGCTCCCCCCGTAGAAGCGCTCCAGATCATCGGGGAGGTCGTAGGAGGGCAGGCCCTGCCCCTCGAACACCAGATCCATCGGGACCATGGCGGCTCGACCCCTACCGAGGGCGGGTCACGGCGTGCAGGAACGCCTGACGGAGCTCAGGGTCCTCTTCGTACGTACCGCGCCAGAAGGACGTCCACGTGCTGGACTGCTCCTCGCGGACCCCACGCATCTGGGTGCACAGGTGCGTGGCCTGCAGATGCACGGCGACCCCGTGGGGATCGAGGACCTCGACGAGCGTGTCGGCGACCTGCTGCCCGATGCGCTCTTGGACCGTGAACCGTCGCGCGAACAGCCGAACCAGCCTGGTCATCTTCGAGATCCCGATGATCTGTTCGTGGGCGATGTAGCCGATGTGGGCGGAACCGTGGAACGGCAAGGCATGATGCTCGCACAACGCGAAGAACGATATGGGTCCCTCGATGACCTGGCTGATCCGGCAATCCGGTCCTCCTCGGCATTCCGTCGGAAACGCGGTCAGCAGATTGGGATCCCCCTCGTATCCCGACGTCGAGTCGAACAGGGCCTTCAGGAAGCGTCGAGGCGTGTCCCTGGTAGCCGGGGTATCGAGATCCATGCCGAACGTCGAGAAGATCTCGGCCAAGTAGCTCTCGAACCGCTCCTGCAGTCCGGGGTCGAGGTCCCGCGGAACAACACCCTCCCAAGGCGTCGCCTCTTCGGGATCACCCTCCCGGATCGCGGTCCGGGGGCCTTGAGCCGAGGTGGATCCTGGCTGATCGATCATCACTCGTACTCCTATCCGCTCGATCACCGCTATCGAGGCGACCCTGATGCCGCCTGCTTCGCGCCCGTTGCGAGCACGTGCAGACTAGGTCGCCCGCATAGCGTCCGCATCCGCGCCTCGGGTAAGCGCCTCCTCGAGGAAGAGGGGGCACGTCGGTTCCGGCCGAGACGCAGGTGTCAGGCCATCGTGCCGAGCACGGCTCGCACGTGGTCGATCGTCGTGCGGGGGTTGACGAAGCACAGGCGCGCGAGCTTCTCGCCCCTCCACGTGGTCGGTTGCACGAACGCGATCTGGGCCTCGAGCAGCCGCCGCCACCACGCTTCGTAGTCGGCGTCGCCCCACCCACGGCGGCGGAACAGCACGACCGAGAGCTCGGGGTCCATCACGAGCTCGAGCTGGGCTCGATCACGGATCTCGTTTGCGGTTTCCCGCGTGAGCGAGAGCACCCGCTCGATCGCGTCGCGGTAGGCATCGGTGCCGTAGGTCGCGAGCGAGAACCACAACGGAAGCCCGCGGGCCCGCCGCGACAGGTGGTAGGCGTAGTCGGCGGGGTTCCACTCGCTCCACTCGGCCTCGGGTTGGTTGACCGTGTCGAGGTAGCCGGCTTCCTGCCGGAAGACACCGTGCACCCTCGTGGGCTCGCGGTAGACGAGCGCGCAGCAGTCGTAGGGCGCGAACAGCCACTTGTGCGGGTCGACGATGAAGGAGTCGGCGCGCTCGATGCCCCGGAAGCGATCGCGCACCGACGGCGCGGCGAGGCCCGCGCCTCCGTATGCGCCGTCGACGTGGAACCAGATCGAGCGTTCGGCGCAGATCTCGGCCACACCGGCCAGGTCGTCGACGGTGCCCGCGTTCGTGGCTCCGGCGCTCGCCACCACGGCGAAGACGCTCGCTGCCTCCTCGGGGCCGAGCCCGTCGAGACGCTCGCCGAGCGCCTCGCCGGTGAGCCGCCCGCGTTCGTCGCCCGGCACCTCGATCACCCCCACGTCGATCACGCGGGCGGCGGTGACGACCGACGAGTGCACGCTCTCGGCCACCGCGATCCTCCATCCGGTGGCCGGACGTCCACCCAGCCGTGCGGTCGCGGTGGCTCGGGCCGCGACGAGCGCAGACAGGTTCCCCGCCGAGCCACCGCTCACGATCACGCCGCCGGCGCCCGCCGGAAACCCGGCCAGGTCGGCGAGCCACCGCAGCGCCCGGTTCTCCGCCCAGATCGCGCCCGCGCCGTCGATCCATCCCGCCGCGATCGTCGAGGACGCCCCGACGACGAGGTCGAAGAGCACCGACGCCTTCGTCGGCGCCCCCGGCACGAACGCCATCGACGAGGGATGGTCGGTCGAGATCGTCGCGGGAGCCAGCACCTCGGCCCACACGCGCAGGGCTTCCTCGCCGCCGATACCCTCGGGCGTCACGGTCTCCCCGGCGCGGCGGGCGAGCTCCTCGCCGGTGGCCGACCCGTCGAGCGGCTGGGGGCTCGCGATGCGGCCCCGGGCGTACGCGACGATCGCACGCGAGAGCGCCTCGGTCTCGCCGGTATAACGATGCATCTCTTCCACCTCGGCCCTCCCGTCACACGCGAAGGGCCGGCCCGAAGGCCGGCCCTGCCGCGCCGTCTCGCTCGAACCTAGCTCGCGAGCTCCTGGCAGAACTCCCCGAACGCGTCGACGTAGGTCTGGACGTCGCCCTCGGTGTGCTGGACCGAGACCGTCCACTGCTCCTCGTCGCCGGGCGTCATGAAGATGCCCCGGTTGACCATCCACGGGTACGAGGCCCAGTAGATGTCGGGGATCGTCTCGAGGAAGTCCCGGTAGTTCGTGAGCGGCTCGGCCCGGTACGACACGCAGCCCTTCGCGCCGAGGTCGACCGTGTGCGCCGGAATGCCGCTCTCGGCGATCGCCCGGTTGCACCCCTCGGCGAGCATCGTGCCGAGCTTGCCGAGGTGGTCGTACGCGTCACGGGTGAGCACCTGGGTCAGCGCGGCGAGCCCGACCGCCGACGAGAGCGGGTTCCCGTTGAACGTGCCCTGCTGGGCGGCCCCCTTCGTGACGTGCTCCATGATCGACGCGTCGCCGCCGAAGGCGCCCGTGGTCGCGCCGCCGCCGACCGCCTTGGCCCACGCGGCGAGGTGGGGCACCACGCCGAAGCGTTCGGCCGCGCCCCCGTACGCGATCGTTCCCCCGCATTTGACCTCGTCGAAGATCAGCACGGCGCCGTGGCGCTCGCAGGTGTCCTTGAGCGCCTGCAGGTATCCATCGGCCGGCACCACGATGCCGATGTTCATCATCACCGGCTCGAGGATCACCGCCGCGATCTCACCGGGATTGTCGGCGAAGGCCGCCTCGACCGCGGCCGCGTCGTTGAACGGGACGATGATCGTGGTGTCCCAGAGCGCCCGGGGCACGCCCTTCGACGTCGGCTGCGTCGTGTACCACGGCTTCCCGCTCTCGTCGACGTTGTGGCGCAGCTCGAGCACGTCGGCCTCGGGCACCACCGAGAACAGCACCGAGTCGTGGTGGCCGTGGTACGAGCCTTCCATCTTCACGATCTTGTCCCGGCCCGTCGCCGCGCGCGCGACCCTGATCGCGTCCATCGTGGCCTCGGTGCCCGAGTTCACGAATCGCATCCGGTCGACCTGGAACCGCGCGCAGATCTCCTCGGCGAGCGCCACCGTCGTCTCGGTGGTCACGGCGAAGTGGATCGCGTCGTCTGCGGCCTTCTTGATCGCTTCGACGATCTTCGGGTGCGCATGTCCGACCACGTTCACGCCGAACCCGCCGTGGAAGTCGGTGTACACGTTGCCGTCGACGTCGGTGACCGACGATCCCTTGCCGTGGGCCAGGTAGACGGGGTAGGGGTCGCCCGTCTGGAAGTTCGAGACCACGCCGTTCGGCAGCGACCTCGTCGCCCGCTGGTAGAGCTTCTCCGACGCCTGGGTCCGCGCCAGCCAATCCTTGGTCTCCTTGTCGGCGATCTCCGCCGCGCGCGCCTTCAACCGGTCGAGGTCCACGCGTATCACCTCCTGAGTCGGGCCAGGGTACTCGCGCCCCGGTGCGGCACGCAATGCGCAGGATGTTGCGCTCAGGGACGGTAGTTCGTGAACTGCAGCGCCAGCCCGAAGTCGTGTTCCTTGACGGCGCGGATCGCCGCCTGGAGGTCGTCCTTGCTCTTGCCGAGAACGCGCACCTGGGCGCCCTGGATCTGGGTCTGGATCTTCGGCACCGATTGGCGCACGAACTTCGAGATCTCCTTGGTCTTCTCGTCGCTGATGCCCGTGACGATCGTGACGGTCTGTTTGGCCGTGCCCTTGGCGGCATCCTCGATCGCGCCCGCCTGCAACGCTTTCAGCGGGATGCTCCGCTTGACGGCCCGCTCTTGCAGCACCTGCCACGCCGCCTTGAGCCGATCCTCGGTGGCCGAGTGCAGCTCGATCGCGCCGTCGCCGAGCGTGATCGAGGTGTCGGTGCCCTTGAAGTCGAAGCGCTGGGAGATCTCGCGCCCGGTCTGGTCGACCGCGTTGCGGACCTCCTGCATGTCGACCTCGCTCACGATGTCGAAGGAGAACTGGTCTTTCGCCATGTCGGGCATCGTACCGCCGGCCGGTGCGGGGTGGCGCGGGGGTTCGCTATCCTCGGAGTCGAATCACGGGAGGATGCCCGAGTGGCCAAAGGGAGCGGCCTGTAAAGTCGCCGGCGATGCCTACGGAGGTTCGAATCCTCCTCCTCCCACTGACCGACCGACCAACCGGTCCTTCATGTTCTCGATGAAACGCGCATGGGATGCTCACGCTGCTACGAGGGCTTCGTGCCCTCCCGCAACGACGTCGGTGCATGGTCCGGTCGCTGCTCAGGCAGCGGCACCTTCCGGAAGGAGGCGAAGAGGATCAGGTCGTAGACGACCTTGAGTCCTCCGGCCACGAAGAACGGCGCCCCGGCCGCCGTCCGCATCAGCGAACCGGCGATCACCGGAGCAACCGGTCTGGACAGGTATCGCGCCGTATTGGTGAAGGCGCTCGCGGCGAGCCGTTCCTCGGGATCGACGAGGGCCACGACGAACGCCTGCCGTGCGGGCACATCCATCTGTGACAGCGAAGCTCGTGCGAGCCAGAGGGCCACGGCGGACGTGAGTGACGGCGCGAGCGGCACGAGCATCAGGAGCACGTTCGAAGGCAGGTGCGTGAACACCATCGTGTTCAACATCCCGAAGCGAGCCGCCGCACGTCCGGCGAGGACCGATGAAGCGGCCTGGAGCAGCCCCGAGGCGAAGAACACCAGGCTCATCTCCTCGGTCGATGCGCCGAACGTCCGCCCGAACCAGAACACGACGAAGGACTGCACGACGAACCCCCCGGCGAAGGAATCCAACGCGAAGAGCGCTCCGAGGCGAACGACGGTTCGCCTGGATCGGGACAGCGGCGGGGGAGCGGCCCGTTCCGAGCGCTCAGCCGTCGTTCCGGCTCGGCGGACCTCCATCCCGTCGGTGATCGTCGACGCCAGGGCGGCGGCCACGAGCGCGAGCGCCGGGAACGCCAACAGGAACCGCTGCTCCTCGACACCGAGCAGCGCCGGGACGGCCCCCGACAGCGCGCCGATCGCGCCAGCGACGTACGCGATCGCGTTGTACCGGCCGAAGACCCTCGCCCGGGTGGAGGCGGGCGCCTGACCGATCATCGCCTGCTCGATCGAGGTGATCGGCCCGGACTCGTTCGGGTCCGTCGAGAGGCATCCCGTCAGCGAAGCCGCCACGAGCGCGGGGACGGAGAGTGTCACGGCGAACACCGTTCCGGCCACGCCGACCAGGACGAGCAGGCCGATGTACGTGCGGCGGCGACCGATCCGCTCGCCCACAGCCCCGACGACGATGGAGCTGATGGCCATCCCCGCGAGGATCGCGCCGAAGACCAGTCCGACCTGCGCGTCCGTCAGGCCGCCCCGAGCCAGCGCGGTCCCGATCAGGACGCTCCCGAGGCCATACAGGAAGGCACGGATCGCTTGGATCCACAGGATGGTCCTGAGATCTCGCTCGGTTCCGCCGTCGGCGTCCTCCCCCCGGCGCAACCGGCGTGATGGCTCCGATCCCGCGTTCGCCGGCGTGGTCATCGAACGAGCGAGTACAGGAGCCCGGCGATCGCGCTGCCGATGACCACAGGAACCACGTTCCACCGGAACCGCCAGAGGCCGATGAAGCACACGGTGGCGATGGCGACCGCGAACCCGTCGACAGACGACCAGACGGGAACCGGGACCGGTCCGCCGAGGATCTGGCGCTCGTTCACGGTCGTGAACAAGGTGTTCACCGCGAACCACACCGCCAGGTTGAGCACCACCCCGACCACGGCGGCCGTGATCGTCGTGAGTCCCATCGACAGTCGCTCGTTGCCGCGCAGATGCTCGATGAAGGGTGCCCCCAGGAAGATCCACAGGAAGCACGGCGCGAAGGTCGCCCAGGTCGCGACGATCGCGCCGAGGACGCCGGCGACGAGAGGATCCAGCGTGCCAGGGTGCTGGTAGGCGCCGACGAACCCGACGAACTCCGTCACCATGATCAGCGGGCCGGGCGTGCTCTCGGCGAACCCCAGTCCCGTCACCATCTGGCTCGTCGTGATCCACCCGTACTGCACCACCGCGGCCTGGTTCATGTACGCGAGGACCGCATAGGCGCCACCGAACGTCACGACGGCCGCCTTGGAGAAGAACCACGCCATCTCCGAGAGCGTCGAGTCCCGCCCGAAGGCCGCGGTGACGGCCAAGAGCGGAAGGAACCAGACCGCGAGGCCGATCACCAGCACGATGATGCTCCGGCTGAGCTTCACGTGCGTGTGCGCTCCCGCCGAGCCATGGTCCGAGATCGCCGATCCTGTTCCGTTTTCGGCATGCTCCGTCGGGATCGAGAAGGTCCCTGGCCATCGTGGCCCGGCGACGAGCCCGATCAGCCCGGCGCCGATCACGATGAGCGGGAACGGCACGTGCAGGAAGAAGATCGCGACGAACGCGCTGGCCGCCACCAGGTAGAGCGCCGGGTTGCGGAGCGCCTTCTTGCCGATCCGGATCACAGCGGCCGCGACGATCCCGACGACCGCTGCACCGAGGCCGTAGAAGAGCGCGTCTACCCACTCGACGTCGCCATGGACTGCGTAGACGTAGGACAGACCGAGCATCAGGAAGGAGGCGGGGATGATGAACGTCAGCCCTGCGACGATCCCGCCCTTGACCCGGTGCAGGAGCCAGCCCACGTAGACCGCGAGCTGCTGGGCCTCGGGCCCGGGGAGCAACATGCAGTAGTTGAGTGCATGCAGGAACCGGGCGTTGCTGATCCAGCGGCGCCGCTCGACGAGCTCGTCGTGCATGATCGCGATCTGGCCGGTCGGACCGCCGAAGTTGATGAACCCGAGCTTCGTCCAGAACCGCGACGCCTCGCGGAACGAGACGCCGTGGACGGGCTCCTGGACCTCGCGCGTTCGTCTCACGTGGTCTGTTCCTGGCACCACGCGTAGAGCGCGTCGTACATCGGCGTCTCGAGCTGGATCTTCCGGTGGTCCTCGGTGCCGTGCAGCAGCGCGAAGCCGTGTGCGATCGCGTACAGGCCAGCGCCCTCCGGGGAGGCGTCGCGGTCCTCCGAGACGTCGGCGGCGTGGACGATCTCGGCTAAACGGACGAGCGCGGCGTCCTCGTCGAGCGCGAACTCATCGACCAGCACGTCGAACGAGCACCTGCCGTCAAGGTGCGTGTACTCGGCGCCTTCGGCGTCGTAGGAGTGAGCACCTTCCCGCTCGGCGACCGCGAGGACCTCGTCGCGCGAGACGAACAGGAACTCGGCCTCAGGGTCGATGAATCGCTTGATCAGCCATGGACAGGCGATCCGATCCACGTTGGCGTTCTCACGCGTGACCCAGTTCATGGCTCCTCCTTCACCGCGTCGCTCACGACGGCTCCCGACCAAAGGTGAGCGCGCGGCCCCGGTACTCGTAGAGTCCGTCGAACAGCGGACCGGACAACGCGACGACGTCGTCGTCCCCCCGCACCATCGAGAGACCCCGCATCAGCACGTCGAGCCCAGGCGCTTCGGGTGCATCGAACGTCTCGTCTGCGAGGTCGGCTTCGTGCACGATCCGCGCCACGTCCCACAGCACCGGGTCGTCGAGCTCGTAGCGCTTCAGCACTGTCTCGAACGTGCAGTCGGCGCCGTGGTGGGTGAGATCCACCCCGCGCATGTCGAACGGCGTCGCGTCCGTCGGTACGTCTTCGGGATCAGAGACGAAGACGAACTCCGCATCCATGTCGATGAACCTACGGATCAACCATGCGCACGCTGCGCGGTCGACGTGGATCCCGGACCTCGTCGCCCACCTCATGAGACCGCCTCGGTCTGGCGGGCGAGCTCCTCGATCGCCTGGGTCGCGATCGCGCGATCGGGGGGTGGGAAGTAGTCGCGCTGACGGATCCGTGCGAGCTCCCTGCGGAGCCTCGCCAGCGTGCGACGGCGCGCGGCAGGGTCGAGCGCCCCGGCAGCCGCGGCGTCGACGACGACGCCTTGATATTCGTTCGCGATGTCGGTGACGAGCTTGGCCACGATCGCCCGCTGATCGATCGAGGAGGCCGGATCGGCGAGCCAGATCGTGGCGTCGCCGTCGTTCTCGATCACCTGGTCGGCGAGCCACTCGAGGCGCTCCTTGTTCCTCGCGTCCAGGGGCAGTGCGACCAGGCCGTCCGCGAGCTGCGCGACACCGAGCCGTCGGAGCTTGCGCCAGACCGCGATACGGGGCGCCGACGGCTCGCGGGGGAGTCGGTAGACGAGCAGCACCCAAGAGCGTCCTGGGGCTGTTGATGAGCGTGTAACCAAGGTTACACAGTAGAAGCCGCGCCTCTGCTTGGTCAAGTTCCTCCCGCAGACCGAACCTCACCGAGTGGAGGGGCCGGACGCCCTGGGAGGAATGCGGATGTGGTCGCGCCTTGTGAACAGGAGCCAGGAAGGCTTCCATGGGCAGCGACACTCGGTCGTGATCGCCCGCCGGCACGTGCGCCGAGCGCGGGATCACCCGGGTCAGTCAAGGAGCGGCCCTGACCTGCTGTGGGCACCACCCCTCTTAACCTGTGGGTACTACTCGGCGATGGGCCGATCCCGCGAGGTCAGGGAGTTCTGAGATCACCCCACCGACCGACCGACCGAAACCGACTGGCTGGCTCAGGGGTGTTCTCGGAACCACCTGGGGGTGTTCTCAGAACTGAGGCACCTGACACCTTAGGTCCCCCCTATCAAGGCTCAGATGGGCGCCGCGCGCGATCGCGTATCCGTTTTCTGGGGCCGCGCGACCCGCACCCGCTCGCTGCGCTCGCCCGAACCGAGCTCGATGCAGCAGGCGGCCCACTATTCGACGGCTACTGGGCCGATGGTCGTCCCGTCCTCGCGGGCGGATAGGCCCATGTGAAGAAGCGAGGGATCGAGTGGCATGACGATGAAGCTCGTATTCGAGACCCACTCCACCACCGAGGACAACGAGCGGGGGGCCGGCACCGGCTGGCGGCCCCGGAAGTTGTCCGCTGCTGGTCGCGAGCAAGCTCGGCAGATGGGACGAGGCGTGGGAACGATGGCGTCGCTGCCATCTTCACGTCCGGCCTGGCCAGGGCGATCGAAACGGTGCGGATCGCGTTCCCTGACGCCGCGGTGCCGGTCTTCATGGGACTGGCGGCTTCGCGAGTGTGACTACGGGGAGATGACCGGCATGCATCCGGACACGCTGGAACCGGCTGAGCGCCTCGATGTTCGGGTTCCCGGCGGCGAGAGCCAGCGCGAGGCCGTCGAAAGCGTGCGTTGGTTCGTCCGTGACCTCCGGGCTCGACGAGACTGGTCGCGTGTCCTCGTCGTCGGACACGTCGCGACATGGCGGGGCTTGGAACACTCGATCAACGGGATCCCTTTGGACCAGCTGGTTGCGAGGCGTTCGAATGGCAGGAGGGGTGGGAGTACCGTGTGGTCTGAGACGCCTGTACCGGGCCGCTCACCGCATATCGGAGCCCTCTGAGGCTTGGCCCATCTCCTGCTCATGGCGCCGGACGTCCTCGTCGGTCATCCAAGGACGACGGACGCTGTGCCCGAAAGTCGAGATGTGGTTCTCCTCCACATGTTCGCCGTACTCCCAGGCCTCGCCACGCCGGATCGCGAGGATCGCATTGATCTCACCGGCGTGGTAGGAGCAGTGCGCAGCGACATAGGCGACGATCTCTCCCAGCGTCCACGTATCGCCCCAATGCATCGGTCGCAGCTCGTCGAGATCGAGCGGCGCCTCGACGGCCGCCAGCCATGCTCCGGACACACGGTCGAACCACATCCGCACCTCATCGACGTAGGCCTGCGAGGGGTCGATCCGCTGGCGGAGCCCGCGAGGCCACGCGATCTCGGTCCACCCTCGAGGAGGCTCGTCGAACGCGAAGGACCGGTAGACCTCGGTCCACCCTGCGGTGTGCTTGATCAGCCCGAGGATCGAGCGGAAGCCGCCACCGGCGTCGAGCGCCTCCTCGAGAGTGATGGCATCCACGTTGTCGAGGAACGTCTGCCGAGCCGCATCTAACGTCCGGCGGGCCATCTCGTGCTCGGCGCCCATCGGAGCATCTTGGCACCGGTATCGTCGTCGCGTGAGCGACGACGATCGCTTCCTTCCGGGCCTCGAGCTCGCGAGACGCTTCTACGAGCAGGTCCTCCGTCCCGCGATCGAGCCCGCCCTGCACGCCGCGGCTCGTGTCGGCCCCGGGTCGGACGTCCTCGGCTTGGACACGCCGCGTTCGACCGACCACGGATGGGGACCGCGTTTGTCACGTGTTAGTCGACGCGGGAGAGGTCGATGCGGTTCGAGATCGGATCGAGGCGGCGTTGCGGGGGAGTTCCTCGGCTGGCCGGTCCGGTTCGGTTGGGACGAGGTGCCGGTCCGGCACCACGTGGAGGTGCAGACGCTCGGTCGCTGGCTCCTCGACGAGCTCGCGGTCGATCCCCGTGACGGGTTGGCTTACAGCGACTGGCTCCTTCTGCCGCAGCAGCAACTCCTGCACGTGACCGGGGGGGAGGTGTTCCACGACGACACGGGTGAGCTGATCGATGTCCGGAAGCGTCTGGCGTGGTACCCGGACGACGTGTGGCGCTACCTACTCGGGTTCGCGTGGCGACGGATCGCGCAGGAGGAGGCCTTCGTCGGTCGGGCGGCCGAGGTCGGCGACCAGCTCGGATCCCCGGATCGTCGCGGCGAGGCTCGCGCGCGACCTCATGCGTCTCTGCTTCCTGCTCGAGCGACGGTACGCGCCGTACAGCAAGTGGCTCGGCTCGTCGTTCGCCCGACTCGACGCGGCCCGCGAGGTCCGCCCGGCGCTCGAACGCGCGTTGACGGCCGAGGGTGCCGAGGAGCGTGAGGCAGGGCTGGTAGCCGCCTATGAGGGAGTCGCGCGTCGCTTCAACGCGCTCAACGTCGCCGCCGCGGACGAGCCAACAGCACGCACGTACTACTCTCGGCCGTTCCTGGTCCTGATGGCCGACCGGTTCGCCGATGCCTGCTTCGCGGCGCTTGAGGATCCGTGGCTCCGCTCGCTGCCGCCCCTCGGAAGCGTCGACCAATACCTCGACTCGACCGACGCGCTGTACCCGGAGCGGGCACGAAATACCAAGGGGGTGCTGACGCCCGGACCACGTCCGACGAGCAGAACACCGTTAGAACCGGCCAGCACAGACCCGACTTGACGGAGTGGGGATGGGTGCCCGCGGGGGGAGTGAAGATCACGGATCGACGCAGCGGCGAAAGGCGAGTGGTGGGCATGGACGAGTTGGTGGCCGGTCTGGCCTGAGTTCACCTCGGATCGGCCTTTGACCTGCTGTGTGTGGTCAGGTCGTTAGCGCGTGCGCACTCCCGGAAACCGCCCCTGTTCCCCGACGTCAGGACGTTCTGAGAACATCCACCGACCGACCGACCGGCCTCACCTACGAAGCGCGATCTCATCCGCTGTGAAGTCATCCGACGCTCCAGGCGGATGCGCGAGGTGCCACCCGACGGAGGCTTCCAACGCGACCTGTGGGTCAGTGTCAATCCAACCAAGGGCCTGACGAGCCTTCGAGGCATCGAACAACAGATGCTGCTCGAACGAGGATGTGAGTCTCATGTCATCGGGCAACCGGTCATCGGGCACGCGAACGAATCCACCCTGCCACGCCGCCGCATTCGCGATCCTTCGCGCCCACTGGCCGATCGTCCAGGTTCGTGACTCACACACGTTGAAGATCTCGGCTTCGGCGTCCGACTCGATGGCCAACCGGGCGGCGCGGGCGATGTCACCGACGTATCCACGGGACCACAGCAAGGTGCCTGAACCGACAGGGATCCTATCCCGTCGGGCTCTGCAGCGGCGAAGGATGAACTCCTCCCTGCGGGAATCGTCATGCTCACCGTAGATCATCGGCAGGCGTAGGAGCGTAGCTCCGCGACGAAGGTACTCGTCTTCCACATCGAGCTTCTCGTAGTCGTCGTTCGGCTTCTGCTTGTTCCGGTAGATATATCTCGTGTCTCGAACGGGGGCGGATTCGTCGAGCGGTACTGCATCCTGGCTCGCCTGCCCGCGCAGGGCGCCCGATGCCCGATACACGTCCATGCTCGACAGGGCGACGAGCCGGATGGTGGTCGGAACCGATCCCAGGACCGTGACAGCGTCCCGCCGAGTGTATGCCGCGACATCGATGAGACCCTCGGGAGGGGAGCCGGAGATCTGCTCCCAAAGGTTCTCGAACTGAGCCCGAGAACCGTGGATATGGATGACGTTCGGTGTCGCGACCTCGGACTCGGGCTCGGTCTGGCCACGATGCAAGACGAGGACATCGTGGCCGCCGGATGCCAGCTCTCGGACGATCGACCGGCCCACGAACCCCGTTCCGCCGAGCACGACCAAGCGCATCGGCTGAGTATGCGACACAGGGGCGCTCCGCTGTCGGTGCGGACGAGCCCTGGCGCGACGTGGCGTGCACCGACGATGGGCTCAAAGGAACCAGAAACAAGGCCCTATCCGCCGGCAACGGGATCGGCGGGGGTACAGTTCGCTGGATGTCTGACGAGGCTGGCTTCTACGAGACCGCCTACTCGACGGTTGGCACTGACATCCAGAGGCGCGTGCGAAGCGAAACCTACGACGAGGACCTGGGCCAGGCCGGGTGGCTCCAGGCAGCGGAAGCTCGCGAGTTCATCTCTTGGCTCGGCACCGATCACGTCAGTGCTCGACGTCGCTTGCGGTTCCGGCGGAATCTCGGCGCTCATCGCGGCGGAGCTCGGTGCCGAGGTGGTCGGGATCGACAACGATCCGCACGCGATCACTGCAGCGAATGAGCGAAGCTCCTCCCGCTGCTCCTTTCAGGTCGCCGACGCGGACGAGCCGCTCCCCTTTGCTGACGGTTCTTTCGACGTCGTGTTCTCGAACGACTCGGTGCACCACCTCCGGGACCGGACCGCCGCCCTGCGCGACTGGGCGCGCGTGCTTCGGATCGGTGGTCAAGTCCTCTATACGGAAGGGCTCGCCATGGCTGGCTCCCTCTCGAACGAGGAGATCCGCCGCAGGACGTTCATGGGGTTCTTCGTTCTTACGCCCATAGGAGCGAACGAGCGGGCCATCGAGGCAGCTGGCTTGGAGCTCCTGCGTGCGGAGGACCGCTCCGACGCGGTCGCGGCGGTGGGCGGTCGGATGCGATCCGCTCGGGAGCGCTACCGCAAAGAACTCATCCGCGTGGAAGGCACCGGAACGTTCGAGGCGTTCCAGGACTTCCTCGAGGTGGCCGAGTCCCTCGCAGCAGAGCGGCGGTTGTCGCGATGGGTGTTCCATGCACGCAAGCCCCGGTGAGCGAGACGCCTAAGGGCATCTGCGGGGACAGGCTCAGCGTGTCGTCGTCCACCCACGGCGGAAGGTGCCCGGTGTCCACGAGGCCCGTCGAGCAGGCCGTTCGTCCCCTCCAAGTGCAGCTGGCCTGCTGTGGGAGGTACCCGCCTTGACCCGTGGGAGGTTCGTCAGAAGTGCCGGAAACCGTGTGTTCAGGGACTT
This sequence comes from Actinomycetota bacterium, assembly GCA_035711865.1. GTDB lineage: Bacteria > Actinomycetota > UBA4738 > UBA4738 > HRBIN12 > JAOUEA01. The sequence continues at coordinate 4,280 of DASTBT010000069.1, read as the reverse complement.
ATGAGAACACCCCACCGACCGACCGCCGAGACCACCCACCACCACCAACCGACCGACCAAACAACCGTTCTCGAACTGGCGGAGTTCGCATACACACACGCCCCAGTGTGTCTCCGATCACGGTCGATGCATCCGACGCGATCCGAGACGGCTGAACCCTCTTGACGGTGAGCACGTCGCCGAAGCGACAATCGGATTCAGCCAGGTCGTGAGGAGGAGATGACGATCGATCGCCTGCGGGAAGGGACCGATCCAGCGACCGACGAACTCGGTGCGCGCCCGCTCGATCGTGTGACCGCGCCGGATCTGATGTTGATATGGCCTGAGGAGGAGGGCTGGCCTCAAGAGATCGGGGCCCTCGCCATCCTCGACGGTCGATCGCTGTTCGACGCCGACGGTGAGTTTCGGCTTGGGGCGGTCCGCGAGGCCGTCGGTCGGCGGCTGCACCTCGTCCCCAGGTTCCGCCAGGTCCTGTATTGGCCCAAACTCGGGCTAGGGTGGCCGGTCTGGGGCGATGCCCAGTCCTTCGACATCACCCAGCACGTCCGCACCTACCCGGTCCCGTTCCCTGGCGACGAACGGAACTTCCTTCTCGCCTGCGAGAGGCTCCGACGTCGCCCGCTTCATCGGGGCAGGGCCCTGTGGGAGATGTGGTTCCTGACTGGCTTGACGGATGACCGGGTCGGGTTCTTCATCAAGATGCACCACGCGGTCGCCGACGGTGTCGCTGGAGTGGCCTCGCTCGCCGCGTTCGTTGACCCCGTCCCCGACCCACCGGAGACCAGCACGCCACCGTGGGAGCCCGTGGGCCTCCCGACAACGCGAGAGCTGTTCCAGGACAACCTGCGCCGGAGGCTGACCGAGCTCGACCGGACGCTCTCCGCGATAGCGAAGCCTATCGCCACGGCAAACGGTCTCCTGCGCGCGTGGCCCGCGGCGCGGGAGCTCTTCGCGGAGGGACGTGCCCCGCGTACGAGTGTCAACCGCAGGATCGGCTCGGACCGCCGGCTCGCCGTCGTCCGAAGCTCCCTCGACGTGATGAAGAAGGCGGCCCACGCGCATGGTGCCACGGTCAATGACGTACTGCTAACGGCCGTTGCCGCCGGGTACGATGAGTTGTTCCGCAGTCGCGGCGATCCGACCGATGGCGTCGTCCTCCGCGTCTTCGTGCCCGTCTCGCTACACCAGGAGCAATCTGGCGCGGCACGAGGGAACGTCGACGCCGGGATGCTGGTTCCCGTTTCGATCGCTGAGCGCGACCACGTCCGGCGTCTCGAGATGATCGCGGCCGAGACATCGGAGCGCAAGAAGAAGAGCCGGCCACCCGCCGGCAGCATGTTCCGGACCATCCTCCTGCAGCGCGCGTTCCTGCACCTCATGCCTCGCCAGCGGTTCATGAACTCCTACGTCGCGAACGTTCCCGGGCCGCCGATCCCGCTGTTCTTCGGTGGAGCGCGGCTCCTCGAGCTCTTCCCGATCGTGCCCATCACTGCGAACGTCTCGATCGGGGTCGGCGCGCTCTCCTATGCGGGCCAGTTCAACCTCACGGTCGTCGCCGACCGCGACCTCTGCCCAGATATCGAGGTGTTCGTGGCTGGCGTGCAGCGCTCACTCGAGGCCCTCGCGCGGTCCGTCGCACTCGCAGCTTCCTAACTGGAAACCGTCCGTCTCCCGGTGGGCGGCAGCGGCAAGAGCCCCTTCCATGACCTATCGGATCGGATCGCCACTCTGCCGGACGCATCACGTCGACGCCTGAACGAATGCCCGGATAGCCTCGCGAATCTCGTCGTGCCCCATGAAGATGTGGCCACCGCCTTCGATCGTCACAAGCTGGGGCGCGGAATGTCCCTCTCGATAGGCGATCACGGCGCGGCTCCGCGGGTCGGAGCCGAGACCCCGAGGCGCCCTCTCCGCTCCGCCATCCTCAGTCGATCAGCGACGGACCGACCGAGGTGTGCTCTCAGTCCTTCGGCCCCCGTCAACTCAGAACTCCGCTTAAGGCCGCCTTGCCCGCGTTCGACCGAGGCGCAGTTGGCAGCGACTGGCGGCGCCCCTTCTATGGACGATCACGGCCGTGCGAAGGGGGACTACGGCGAACGGACCGATCGAGCCGCAGCCCGACCACAACGGATGCGATCGCGCCGACGGCGACAGAAGCGAGCAACGCAACGGCGGGACCCAAAGGCGGGTCCCATTCAAGGGCCGCGAGGCGGTTCCCGAGCAACCAGGCCAGCATCATGACGATCAACCCGACGCCGACCCCCACGGCCCATGCGGAGACCCGATCAGCTCGGCGGTGCGATCGGTCAGAGTCCATGGTTAGTCGGCAGCGAAGGCCTGGAACACCGGCGGGAACGTCAAGACAGCCCCTAGCACCCCCAACGTGAACGCGATCCAGAACCATCGGCGAAGGTCCACCTCCTGGTGACGCATCAGGGTTCCGAGCACCGCCCACGAGACCAAGAACCCCGCCGACGCGAGCAGGGTCTTGCCGGAAAGCGGTCCGACGCCGAGCCCGAATTCGAACTTCTCCAGGAAATCGTGCACTGGCACGGATGCTTCGGACAGCAGCGTGAGCAAGCCGAGCACGAGGATGCCGATGCCCGCGCTCATCATCACCGCCGCGGCCGGTCCATCGACCCTGTCTTCGAGGTGAAGCGGCTCCAGTTCCGGCGCGTCGACTATCCGGTCGCCTCGTTCGGTCGCGTTCATCGTCGTCCTCCTCGCCTCACGCGATCGGAGCGATCTTGTTCAGGAACGCCCCGTAGAGCCCACCGACAAGGGCTGCGGCGAAACCCCCGACGAGCATCACGATGGTCACCGTGCGCAACCATGGACGCTGGATGATCCTCGGACCGTAGTAGGCGACGATGAAGGCCACGGCAGTCACCAGGAACGGCGCAGCCCAGGCGATGTGCTCTTTCCACTCCATCCCGAAGGTGTGCCACGAAGCCGTGTCGCCGCTCACATTCGACCGCAGGAAGTCCCGCGGCGAGCACGTGGTCGTGGGCAGGATCGCGTCTGCGCATCCTGCGAACTCGTTCGCTCCGCTCTCCGCGAGCTCCTCCCGGTACCAGGGGTACACGATCCATGTGCCGGTGATGACGGTCGCCCAGGCGATGGCAGCCATGACCCACATCCCAACCACGAGCCGGCGCATCCGCTCCTGTACCCCCGCCGTCGTGAGGTGTCCAGCTCGCATGGACCAGAGTCCGGCGAGCCCCCCACCGAACAACAGAAGGAAGGCCGTGCCCAGCACCAGCCCGTGCACGACGGTCCAGAACTCCCTCGAGGAGAGATCGAACATCGCCCCTCCCGTTTCCTCGGTCTCTCCTGGCAGAGTAGACCCAGTTCGCAGGAGGCGCACCTCGTGCGACCGGACGAGGACCTGGTTCCAGCTCCGAACCCGGGAAGGGATGGGTCCGTCCTCTGAGTGCTTCGTGCGGATCAGCCCGATGCGCTCGCGGTCGAGGCACTCCATCCCGTTGCACTCCATCCCGGCGACCACGCACCCCACCATGAGCGGCGGTGGGTTCGGATCATCGCGGGCGGTCAGGCGCCGGACGCGCTGGTGAACGCCGGGCCTGGCGGAGTTCCGCCGGCGGGGTACTCCTGGAGCGGGACGTCCCCGACCGACCATGCGTTCATCACCGGGTCGAGAGGAGGGCCCATGGGCAAAGTAGTCATGTACAGCTCGGTGTCGGTGGACGGCTTCATCGCGGACGAGAACGACCAGCCCGGACCGCTGTTCGACTGGTTGTCCACCGGTGACGTGCCGTTGGACGAGAGCGGCGAGTTGAAGGTGTCGCAGACGTCCTACGACTACACCCGGCCGTACTGGGACCAGATCGGGGCGACCGTCGTCGGCCGCCACGTCTTCGACATGACGGACGGCTGGGACGGCAAACCTCCGGGCGGGGTCGATCCGTGGTTGTCGTGACGCACCGGCCTGCGCCCGAGGGCTGGGACCACGAGGCGCCGTTTCACTTCGTCGACGGCGTCGAGGCAGCCATGGCCAAGGCGCAGGAGACCGCGTGGTCGAGGTCGCCGCTGGCGACGTCGGTGGCCAGGTGCTTGCCGCGGGCCTGATCGACGAGGTGCGCATGGACGTCCCACCCGTCGTGTTGGGGTGCGGCAAGCGCTACTTCGGCTCGGTCGACGCGCAGCACCTATTGGAGGATCCTGACGTGGTGATCCAGGGCAACCGGGTGCTTCACCTGCGCTATCCGGTGCGCCGTTGACCGCGGGGACTTGGTTGAAGCGAGCCAGGGGTTGCGAGG
>DASTBT010000068.1:0-11794 GCA_035711865.1 Actinomycetota bacterium | reverse complement strand
CGAGCGCGAGCGTGACGGCTTCTTCCGAGTACCGGACCGCGTCCTCGAGCATCCCTCGGACGATGGCCGAGTACCCCAGATTGATCAGCGCCACCAGGAGCATCCGCGGGTGGCCTTCCTGCAGTCGCCGCGCGATCTCCGCGGCCTCCTTCCCTAGGTTCCATGATTCTTCGACGAAACCCTCAGCCTCGAGCGCGTTCGCCAGATGTGCCATCGCACGCTGGACGCCCGCGAGATCGCCGATGCTTCGGGCCTCCGCAAGCGAATCTTCGGCTCTCATGCGAGCGGCTTCGTATCGCCCTTGGATGTAGTCCACACCGGAAAGGCGAGTCAGCACCAATGCGTGGTTGCTGCCCTTGGCGCCCGATTCGAGCGACCTCTCGAGCCAAGTCCGCATCTCACTGAGGAGACCTCGGTCCATCCAGTAGTGGCCGAGCGAGCCTGCGATTGCCTGCAAGCCCTCGCTATCGGATCGCTCATGGAACCACGACAGGGCGGCTCGGAGATTCTCCTGCTCTGCGTCCAATAGTTCCAGCCAATCGCCCCGCCCGCCCTCGAGTGCGATGCTGACACGCTCCGCGAGGGACTCGTAGTGTCGACCGTGCCGCTCGCGCAGTATCCGGGCTTCACCCGCCTCCCTTAGGCGCTCCCAGGCGAACTCCCGGATGGTCTCGAGCATGAAGAACCGCAGCGACCCGTCGGCCAGCTCGCGGCGCCTCACGAGGCTGTCGTCGACGAGCGTGCCGAGTCCCTCGAGCACATCGATACCGCCGCCGCCGCAGACCGCCTCTGCGGCATCCAACCTCCACCCGCCCGCGAAGACCGACAGTCGAGCGAAAAGACGACGCTCGTCGGGTTCGAGCATCTCGTGGCTCCATCGGATCGTCCGTTCGAGCGTGCGGTGACGTTCTGGGAGGTCGCGATGTCCGCCACGCAACATCGACAGCCGATCCTCGAGCCGTTCGGCCAACGTCGTAGGATCGAGCACGCGGAGTCGGCTCGCTGCGAGCTCCAGCGCGAGCGGCAGTCCGTCGAGCCGCTCGACGATCTCGGCGACAGCCGAGGCGTTCGCATCGGTGAGCGTGAAGTCCGGCCGGACCGACGTGGCACGGTCCACGAAAAGCCGCACCGATTCCGACGAGACGAGCTGAGCGGCATCGCCTCGCCGTTCCCGTGCGGGAAGCTCCAATGGCTCCACCTGGTACTCCTGCTCGCCCGAAAGCCGCAACGCGATGCGGCTCGTCGCCAGCACCTTCGAGCCGGGCGCCGCATCGAGGAGATCGCCGACCGTTGAGCTGCCGTCCACGAGCTGCTCGAGGTTATCGAGCACGAGCAGCACGTGGAGATCCGCCAGGTGCCGCCGAAGGCTACTGGCGAGGTCGCGACCGGGCGCCTCCCGCACCTTGAGCACTCCGGCGATCGCCGAGATCACGAGCGTGGGATCGGTCAGTGGGCTCAGGTCCACGAAGAAGACACCGTCGGGGAACCGGTCGAGCTGCCTCGAAGCGGTCTCGAGCGCGAGCCGGGTCTTCCCGGTGCCGCCCGGGCCGGTGAGGGTGAGCAGTCGCGTCTCACCCAAGAGTCGCTCGATGTCGCCCATCGCCCGTGCTCGGCCGACGAATGAGGTTCGGCGCGGACGCAGGTTGGTCCTGTGGGCCCTCCGCGTCCGCAACGCCGGGAAGTCGGCGCTCAAGCCATCGATCACTAGGTCGTGCAGTCGCTCCGGATGCTCGAGTCCTTTCAGGTCGTGCAGCCCGAGATCTCGGAACGTCACGCCGTCGGGCACGTCGCCCGCGACGAGGACGCGGGTGGTCTCCGATATCACGATCTGGCCGCCGTGGCCTGCCGCCGCGATCCGAGCGGCCAGGTTGACGTCGATCCCGACGTAGTTGTCGCCACCCGGAACGCCCTCGCCGGTGTGCAATCCCATGCGGACCCGGATCGGGTTGCCGTCGGGCCAGGGATGCCCGGCGAGCGCTCGTTGCGCCGCGACGGCGGCTCGCAGCGCGCTCGACGCCGTCGGAAACGCGACGAAGAACGAGTCGCCCTCGGTGAGGATCTCGACGCCCCCCTGCTCGGCGACCGCGGTTCGCAGGATCTCGGCGTGCCGGTCCAATCGGCGCACGAACTCGTCGCGCCCGAGGTCCTGGAGCAGCTCGGTCGACTCCTCGATGTCGGTGAACAGGAACGTCACCGTGCCGGTGGGCAGGACGCGCATCCTCAGCACAGTACGCCAGCGCAGCGGGTCAGTCGTTGCCTGCGATCGGCCCACGTACGACGAGTTCAGGGGCGCACTGGATGTAACGTGTCCTCCACGTGACAGGCTCGCTCGCTCGCAGGAAGAAGGAAAAGCTGATCAGACGACTTGCGATGTCTCGACCGGGCGCATCGGTCGGAATCGTACGTCTTCGATCTGGGTAACGGATGCGCGGAGCCCCCGGTCCCGGCCTACCCTCACAGGGGCCTGGGTGCCGGGGGTTCCGCTACCCCATTGGGGGTGCCGCCGGGGCCACCCCGGGAACGTGAGTCAGGACGGGATCGAGACCCAAGGGCTGCGATAGGCCACCATCGTCCCAGAATGGGCAGGTCGTCACGGAGTGCGGGCGGAGAGTCTCTCCGTCATTGGTCGAGACACGTCCGATAGGTCAGGTCGCAGAGGATCACCGTTTCGAGCTGCTGCGGTCCTTGCCCGACGCCGCCGCTCTCCCACCTCAGGTGCACGCACGTGTTGCTGACGTTCTGGGCGATGAGTCCTCCGCAGGACTCGTTCCTCCTCATGGTGGGATTCACGTCCACGATCGTTATCTGCGCGAACCCCACGATATACCAACGCTTCTCGGTCTGCTGAGACGGGTCGTTGATGGGGAACTCACGGGTCTGACCGACGATGGATTGCAGAGCCTGGCTCCAGTCCCTGGTCTTCAACCCGGGCAGCTGGCAGTCGTAGGCGGGGACCTTGAACACGAATTGGGAGTAGACGGCAGCTCCCATGATCTGATCGCTGATCAGGCTCGCGCCAGACGCGGAGTTGCAGCCCTGGTCAGTGGGCCACCCCCATTGATCGATGTTCAGGAACCCGAAGTCGCCGTTGCCGTTCGCATTGTTATCGAATAGGTAATAGCAATCCTCGCCAGGCAAGGCATCGATGGTGCAGGTATGGAACTCGTTGGCCGGTCCAAGGTTCAACGTTATGGGGAACGGCCCCGTCGGACCCCACGATGCGGTGGCGGTGGTCGAGACGGAGTGATGATCGCTGAACCCGAGCACCGGGGCGAAGTAGAGCGGTTGTTGGGTCGTGTAGTTGACCACGAGATGACCTGACCCCTGCCCGCATCCCACCAGTTCGGTGATGTTGGTGCCGACGAAGTCAGCGGATGTCGCCCCGGGGGAGTTGGCCTCGAAGCGGGCATCGGCTTGGGACTCGGGCTCCTCGCCCTTGGAACAGGCGATAGCCGCCGCCAGTGCGGCTGCGTCCGTGCCGTTGACCATCTCACGGCGACGGTACATGAGCCCCCCCACATCCACCGTCAGTGCCACCGCACCCATGAGGACGACCAGACAGAGCGCCACCAGCACGACCGCGGCTCCGTCCTCACGGAAGGCGAGATCCTTCACCCGGTTCACAATTCGCACCTGAACCTTGCGCTGACCTCTGGGCTCATGTGGATATCAGGGATCAGCGGGATAGAGACCACGATGCCGTTCCCGCCGTACAGCTGGTCAGTGTCGAGGGTGACGGTGGTATCGGCGGACGTGTCGCGCCCTGGACACGGTACGACCGCTACCTGTTCCGGCGAGATGATCCCCGTCGAGGCGTCGGCAACCTTCTGCTGGGTCTGCGGGATCGTGGCTCCGACCGCCGACGCCCTCGCCCCTTCACGAACGGCACCACGGACGGTCTGCAGCTGCATGAACGCGACCCCGAACTCGATGATGCCGAAGATGAGGATGAACAGGAGCGAGCCGATGATCGCGAACTCCACCGCGGCCGCACCTCGTTGTCCGCGAAGACTGCTCATTCAGGTCTCTCCTACGTGGCAGCAGCCAGGCTCCCGTTTCCGCAGTTCACGTATCGACGATTCACGCAAACTTCTTGAGAGCCGTAAGGCAGCCTGCAATGTCACGACAGTCAGACCGCTGGCACCATGACCGGCTTCGCAGCACCCTGTCAGGCTGACAGCTTCACCTGCCTCAACCGGGTCGTCATCCGGAGACCCGATTGGTGGTCCGCACGCGGAGCCACAGCGCCCGCCGCTGCTCACCCTGCCACTCGCCGTGTAGGTGGGAGAAGCCGTCCATCTCATCATGCAGACCCGCCAGTTTCACCACCTGCGCTTTCACGTGGTCCACACCATCAGGCGCACGCTTTACGGCGTGACCACCAGCGCGTAAGCCAGATCGTCGCCGAGCGCGAGGACTTCCCGAACCCTGCGAAGGTGATCGGGGTGGTCGGCTGCGGGGCGCGGGCGAGGACATGTACCTCGCTACAATGTCTCGGACATCGCGGCGGAGAGGGCTACTTGCCGCGTCGGATTGCGGGCCCTCTTGATACAGGGTCTCCGCGTTAGCCCGAGAGCAACTCCATCTCGAACTTTGCCCGCAGGTCGTCGTCGGCCTCGAGGTCCGCGAGCAGGTCGCCCATCCCCGGATTGGGGTCTAGGAGCTCCGCGATCAGCCGGGCACGGTCGGGCGAGTCGCAACAGCAGGTACGAGATGAGATCGTCGCGGAGCGCGGGCGGGATGTTCTCAACGTTCATCGCGGCCACCCGCACAGGTCGGTGATGCGAAGGTAGAGGTCGTAGACGATCCACAGCTCGCCAGCTTCGAGCGCCCGGTACTCAGCGAGCGTCAGCCCGCCATCTGCACCTCGCGCAGCCCTAGGCGCTCAGGGTCGCGGGGTAGGTGCTCGATCAGCAGCGGGAGCATGGCCGAGGCTATCGCTTGGGGCCAACGCGCCGCAATCGAAGGTTCCCCTGGCCTTAACCGTGGGGCCACTCGATGGTCCGCTTGGGGCGGCAGACTTCCTCCCGAAGCACCGCCTGGAAGGGGGAACGAAGGTGGACACGGTCTGGACGTTCGACTTCGACCCAATCATCGTGGCCGACACGTGCGAGTGCCCGTTGGCAGCGTGTGAACGGGATGCCGGTGAGGGGCTGAACCTCTGCCCGATGTGCCGGGAATACTGCTCTGGCCTCGTAGAAGTGGTAGCCCAGCGCGGCTAGTACCCGTCCAGGGGGGCGGCGGTACGCCCTCAGTAGGAATCGAGGAACGCCGGCGGGGATCTTGGAGAGCCGCCATTTCGGAGGGGCGGGAGACTCGCTAAGGCGTGACGATCCCCCCGTGAGCGTCTCGCGAGCCAGCGAGTCGTCGTCGGGGTCGCAAACGACCTCCATCTCACCGCTCCCGCCTACCCCATCGAAGTCACCGGTGCCGCTGACTATCGTCCACGAGCCCATCTGGGGCTCGCCCGGCGGCGAGTCCACGTCCGGCGTGAGGCCAATCCTCACGCTGCCGTCAGGGCAGGTGATCGTCCGCTCTATCAGGTACGGCTCCTCGGCGGGGTCGGAGCTTGGGTGAGTATCCAGGATGGTCCCACCCACGCAGAAGGGCGAGCCCCCGAGGGTCGAGCCCCCTAGGACCTCGCCCGTGGCGATCGTCTCCGCGCCCTCCTCGTCAGCGATCGTGACCTCCGTCCGGATCTCGATGGGCTCGCCGGTGGCCTCGGTTGTCGAGGCCGGGCTCGAATCCGCCGCGCTGTCCTCGTCACCGCCGCACGCACCCAGGAGGAGCACGCTCGCCAGGACCAGGACCACGCCTCCGCGCGTCAATAGGGCGAGAACACGTCCCCGGCTCGGGACCGCCCATTGTTAGTCGGAGGCAGCCATCTCAGACGGGCAAGACAACGTCTTCGCACCCGAGTTGGTTGTCGAGCGCGTCGAGGAAGCAAATGTCGTTGCCCCCGCCTCCGTAGACCGTGTCGTTCCCGTCCACCCCATCCCGAGCCCGAATCACGTCGCCACCGCTGCCGCCCATCAAGGTGTCGCTTCCAGGCCCACCCTTCACGCGATCCTTGCCTGCGCCCCCATGGACGAAGTCGTTCTTGCCGCGCGCGTTGATCCGGTCCATTCCGTCGAACCCACAGATCGAGTTCGATTGCAGGTTGCCCCGAAGCCGGTCGCCTCTGTTGGTGCCCCTGATCGTGCACACTGGCGAGATCCGGATGTTGTCCACGCCCTCGGTCAAGCCAAGCGGAGTGTTACCCCTGGAGTAGACGAGCTCGACTCGGCGGAACGGTGTTCCGCCGAACCCGATGGCCTGGTCGGGAAAGTCGTTGACGTTCATCTCCACGGTCGCCGAGTCCACCATCATGAGACCACGCCACGCCGTGAGGATCGCTACGTCACCTGGGTTGGCGACTGCGTCGTCATCGTTGCCGAAGGCGAGCCTGATCTTCTTGATCGGCACATCGAATCTGATGACGAGCCTGCCGACATCATCGGGGAGCACGAACAGCCCATGCCCGTCGAACCCAGGCTCCCCGTCGAAGACGGTGAGGCCCTGGCCGATCGAGTCAGTGAAGTGCGCGATGCTACTGTCCGCGCTCGTGAAGGGGTTCGGCTTTCCCCCGAGCGTGTCTCGCTCGAACTTGATGAGCGGCGAGTGCATCGAGCCCGGAAGAGCGTTGGCGATCCCCGGCATCGCGACCACGATGGCCGCGATAGTGAGGAGCAGGAGTAGCCCTCGCCTCGATGAGCTGGGACCTACCTGCATCTGGAGCTCCCTTCGTGGACGACGACCGGCAGCCGAGCTTGAACCCATGTCGATGGACGTCAAACCCCTGAGATTCCTGGGCGCCGCATCGTGCAACCTGACTTGGCAACCACGGAGCTGGCGATGGAGGCTCCGCGACACAATCGCCCAGGACTGGACGGGAGGGCGATCCCTGTCCTTCCGGGCTTCTCGGTGGACCCAAGGGGAGTCGAACCCCTGACCTCTTGGCTGCCAGCCAAGCGCTCTACCAGCTGAGCTATGGGCCCGGTCTCGGAAGATTCTATCGGGCGGTCGAGGCGGCGTCCGAAGCTTCCCACGCCACCTGGCGGGCGTCGGACCACAGGCGTTCGAGGTCGTAGTACCCGCGCTCCTCCTCGCCGAAGACGTGCACGACCACGTCGACGTAGTCGAGCAGCCACCAGCCGGCCTCGGGCTCGCCTTCGCGACGCAGCGGCTTGACCCCCATGCTCCGGAGCGCTTCCTCGACGGCGTCGATCACCGTGCGGATCTGTCGCTGGGTCGATGCCGTGCAGATCACGAACTGGTCCGTGATCACGATGATCTTGGAGACGTCGAGCACGACGATGTCGGTGGCTTGCTTGTCGGCGGCGGCACGGGCGGCCGCGATCGCCACTTCACGGCTGGGCGGCAGCGCCTGTGCGCCCCCGTCCCCCGTGCCCTGTCCCTGCGTCAAGCTGTGAAGTCCTTCCCCACCACGATCGTGATGTCGCCGACGTTCGATGGTACCGCCGCGACGCTCACTCGGCCGACCCCGAGCGCGGCCTTGACGGACCGCGCCTCGGACTCGTGGCCGGGGCCGTTCGCGAACACATCGGTCCTGACCACATCGAAGGTCTGCGCGTTCTGGGCCAGCACCACCCGGAACCCTTCGGGGATGATGCGAACGGCCACGGCCTCGCCCACCCCAGGCTGCCCGCTTCCGTTCTGCACGATCGTCGGCACCGGCATCGGGGTGCCGAGCGAGCCGGAGATCAGTTCGTCGAGGGCCGGGTAGACGGGGACGACGATCGTTGCGGTGACACGCTCCGTGGGCATCTCCAGCACTTCGGCCCCCTCGGCACGGGAGATCACGGATGTCGCGTCTCGGGTGTCCTCGCCCTCGGCGTCGCCCGCCGCGACGAGTTCGGGCGGATCGGCCAACAGGGCCGTCAGCAAGATCTCCCAGCGCACCGTCGCGTCGTCGGTGGAGCCCGCCAGGAACGCCCTCACCTGGGCGCCGGTCAAAGTCATCTCGCCGGGGCCCAGCACGCCGGTGGTGGTCGGATACGTCGATGGAAGGTTCACGGCCAGCCCGCCCGCGGCATCGACCGTCGCCGCGAGATCCTTCAGGGAGAGCACGGCGTGGTGCGGGATCCACACGCCCGCCATGTTCGAGAGCGCGGTGCGCATCGAGTCCGGCGGCAAGGCGGCGACCCCTGCCGCCGACGTCTCCCCTTGGCCCGGCACGACGACCGTGAGCTCCGACGACACCGGCATCACGAACGGCGTGCCGTCGGGCGGCACGCCGATCACGGCGAGCAGCGGTGCGGGGCCTCCCTCGACCTGCAGCGCGACCAGGGAAGGCTCGTCGGGCCGTGCCGATCCGCTCCGATCGTCGCTCCGTTGCCCGCTCCGGCCGTCTTCCCTGTTCGCGAGGAACACGACGATGGCGAGGGTCATCAGGGTTGCGGCGACGGCAGCGACGACGAGGCGTCTGGTGCGCCTCGAGCGGGCGGCCCGGTCGACCCGGGTCGGGCGGACCGGCCCGGTCGGAGGCGCCGGGGCGCTCACCGGTAGAGCCCCGCCTTCTCGACGTAGCTCTTGACGCCCTCGGGCACGAGGTACCGGATCGGACGCCTCGAGTGCACACGAGCGCGCACGTCGGTGGACGAGATCGCCAGCGCCGGCACGTTCATCACCGTGATGCGGGGGTGCTTCGTCGGCGCATGGGACTCGAACGCCTCGAGGTCGAAGCCGGGTCGCGTCGCCGCGATGAAGTGTGCGAGCGCGAACAGCTCATCGGGTTGCTTCCACTGCTCGACGATCTCGAGCACGGCATCGGCCCCCGTCACGAAGAACAGATCCGTGTGGTCGCCGCGCTCGAGACGCAGCTCGCGCAGCGTGTCGACCGCGTAGGTCGGGCCGTCGCGATCGACCTCGATGCGCGAGACCCCGAACAACGGATTCGACGCGGTGGCGATCACGGTCATCAGGTAGCGATCCTCGGGCGGCGAGACGACCTCGTGCTCCTTCATCCATGGCCTGCCCGTCGGGACGAAGACCACCTCGTCGAGCTCGAACTGGTGCAGCGCCTCCTCGGCGGTGACCAGGTGACCGTAGTGGATCGGGTCGAACGTGCCGCCCATGACGCCCAGGCGCGTCCTCACGCCGCCCATCCTAGACGGCGGGTCCGACGGTTCCGGGAGCGCCCCGACCCGCGTCCCGGCGCTCATATATCACCCTCACCGAGGAACCTCCGCAGGTCCTCGGCGTGCGCCGCGTAATGGAGGGCGCCCGATTCCTCGAACCACTCGACCGCGTCGAGCGACACCTCCTCGAGCGCTCGGAACGCCTCGAGCATGCGCAGCCGCGAAGGCACGAAGCCGGCGCGAACGTCGCCGGGCGGCATCGAACGCAAGACCTCGAACCACGCCTGGTTCTGGCGCTCGATCGATCCCCGCGACTCCTCGCCGGGATCGAACGTTCCCGCTCGCATGCGCGTGAGCTGCTCTCCGCAGTCGGCCATCCACCCCGAGATGTGGAACATGGCGTCCTTCGGCGACCAGCCTTCCGGGGTGAGGGCCGGTTCTTCGAACCGCCGCTCGGGAACTGTGTCGAACCGCTGCGCGAGCCGTCGCCAGGCCACGTCTTCCTCCCGGAGCAGACGTTCGCGGTCGATCATCCCGCGCCTCTCTCCGATGAGATCTCGTCATCGGGCACGTACTCGAACACCCTGTCGAGGATCACCACCTCGTCGCCGGCACGGGCGCCGAGCGAGGCGAGCTTGCGCTCGATGCCCTCACGACGGATCCGGCCCTGCAAGGCTGTGACGGCGCCCTCGTCGTCGAGATCGGTCTCGAGAACCCAGCGCTCGACGGACCGGCCGGTCACGCGCCAGCGCCCGTCGGACCCCCGCTCGACCGTGAACCTGGGGCGACCCGGCCGCAGCACCACGTGAGCCCGGCGCTCGGGTCCGGTCGCCTCGCCACCGCGGGTCAGGGCGCTCGTTCGCTCGAGCAGTTCGTCGACGCCCTCGCCCGTCATCGCTGAGAGCGCGATCACGTCGTCGCCGAGCGACGCTGCGATCGCGGCATCGTCGACGAGATCGGCCTTCGCGCCCACCACGATCGCCGGCCGATCGGCGAGCGCTGGATCGTAGGCGGCCAGCTCCGCCCGGAGCGTCGCGAGGTCGGCGGCCGGATCCGGCGCGGCGAGATCGATCACGTAGATCAGCGTTCGGCAGCGCACGATGTGCCGCAGGAACCGATGCCCGAGACCTCTGCCCATGCTCGCGCCCTCGATCAGGCCGGGGATGTCGGCGATGACGAACCGGTCCTCACCCTCGCCGGCGACCCCGAGGTTCGGAGTCAGCGTCGTGAACGGGTACTCCGCGATCTTGGGCTTGGCCGCGGAGATCCGCGCGAGCAGCGTCGACTTGCCTGCGTTCGGCAGCCCGACGAGGCCCACGTCGGCGACGGTGCGCAGCTCGACCTGCAGGCGCTTGTCCTCGCCCACCTCGCCGGGCTCGGCGGTGCGCGGCACACGGTTGCGGCCGGACACGAACGCCACGTTGCCCCTGCCGCCGCGGCCGCCCCGGGCGACCACACCGCGCGCGCCCTCACCCACCAGGTCGGCGAGCAGGCCCTGCTCGTCGAAGACCACGGTGCCATCGGGCACCTGGATCACGAGGTCCGTGCCCGCGGCGCCGTCGCGCTTCCCCTTCCGTCCCGGCTGTCCCGACGAGGCGACCAGGTGCGGGTGGTCGGCCAGCCGGGACAGATCGTGCACGCTCCGAGAGACCTCGAAGATCACCGACCCTCCCTCGCCCCCGTTGCCGCCGTCGGGGCCCCCGCGCGGCTTGAAGGGCTCCGAATGCATCGACGCGGACCCTTGGCCCCCCCGCCCCGCGCGAGCGAACACCGTGCACTCGTCGACGAACACCATGGCATCAGCCTACGGTGGTCGTGCAGCCTGCGGCGGGCGATGATGGGTGTCGTGGTGGAGCCGGTGACCGTGTGGCGCGTGCAACTGCGGAAGGGCGACGTGCGTGATCGGGAAGGCACGTTGCGCATCGACTCCGACGCCCTCGTCTTCCGGGACAGCGGGTCGGCGAGCGAGATCAGGGTGGGCTTCCACGAGATCAGGTCCGCTCGTCGTGTGCGAGCCTCGCCGATCCTGATCGTCGTGCACGACGACGACGGCAGACGCACGGAGACCGCCTACTACTTCTCCCGGCCACCACCCCTGGAGGCGCCGCCGCCGGGGAGCGCGGGAGCCACGTCGGCGGGCCGGCCGCTCGGTCCGTTCGGTGGGATGCGACGAACGTCGAAACGGCGACACCAGCGGGAGAACGTGCGGTACCTCTCCACCAAGGCGGCCGGCCTCAAGTCGACGATCCAGGCGTGGGCCGACGAGATCGAGGGCCGCTCGCGGCCCTGAGCCTCACTCCGAGGGCAGGACCGAGGCGAACTTCCTGCCGCGGGACTCGGTGAAGGTCACCCGGCCCTCGCGCAACGCGAACAGCGTGTCGTCGCCGCCCTTGCCCACACCGTCACCGGCATGGATGCGGGTGCCGCGCTGGCGCACGATGACCGAGCCAGCGGTGACGCTCTCGCCACCGTAGGCCTTCACGCCAAGGAACTTGGCATTCGAATCGCGGCCGTTCCGGGACGAGCCGACTCCCTTTTTATGTGCCATGACTACCGCCTAGCCGAGATTGATGTCGTTGATCTTCACTTCCGTGAAGCCCTGCCGATGTCCCTGCTTCTTCGCGTAGTTCTTCCGGCGCTTCATCTTGAAGACG
>DASTBT010000067.1:0-14240 GCA_035711865.1 Actinomycetota bacterium | reverse complement strand
AGCGCGGCGATCACGTCGATCACGATCACGATGGTGTTGAGCATTGAGATCTCCAGGTCGGCAAGAGCTGGTCAGTCGCCGGCAGATCCGATGATAGATTCCTCGAGCGGGAAGTGACACGCCGCTGATTGGCTCGGGGAGAAGGGCTCCAGCGCCGGTTCCTCGTTGCGACACCTGGGCTCGACCTCGTCGGGGATGCCCTCGGCCTTGGCGATCAGCCTCGTCTGTGGGCACCGGGGATGGAATCGGCACCCCGATGGGGGGTCGATCGGCGAGGGCACGTCGCCCTCGAGGATGATCCGCTTCTTCTGCCTGGCGAGCTCGGGGTCCGCGATGGGAACGGCCGAGAGCAGCGCCCCGGTGTACGGGTGTTTGGGCGACCGGTACAACGCATCACCGTCGGCCATCTCCACGATCTTGCCGAGGTACATCACGGCGACCCGATCGGAGACGTGCTTGACGACCGACAGATCGTGCGCGATGAACAGGTACGTCAGGTTGAACTCCTTCTGCAGGTCGTCGAGCAGGTTCAGGATCTGGGCCTGCACCGAGACGTCGAGCGCGGAGACGGGCTCGTCGGCCACGATCAGCTTGGGGCGCAAGGCGAGGGCGCGAGCCACCCCGATCCGCTGACGCTGTCCCCCGGAGAACTCGTGCGGATACCGGTTGTAGTGCTCGGGGTTCAGGCCGACGAGCTCCATGAGCTCCTGGACCTCGCCCTTGACCTTGTCGGAGGGGACCGTCTTGTGCAGCCGGAAGGGTGACCCGATGATGGTCCCCACCGTCTTGCGCGGGTTCAGGGACGCGTACGGGTCCTGGAACACCATCTGCATGTCGCGACGGATCTGTCGCAGCTCGCTGCCCTTGAGCTTCGTGATGTCGCGTCCCTCGAACTCCACCGTTCCGTCGGTGGGTTCGAACAGTCGGGTCACCACCCGGGCCAGGGTCGACTTTCCGCAGCCGGTCTCCCCCACGAGCCCCACGGTCTCGCCCGGGTACACCTCGAGGTCGACCCCGTCGACGGCGTGCACGTCGCCGACATGACGCTGGAACAGGATGCCCTGCGTGATCGGGAAGTACTTCCGCATGCCCGTGACCCTGAGCAGGGGATCTCCGGGCCTGATGGGTGCGCTACCCGGACGTTCGTTCGCCTCGACGCTCATCGGACCGCGAGCACCTCCTCGCGGACGATGCGCTCCTTCTCCGCGAGCGGCAGGTGGCACGCCGAGGCGTGGTGACCGTCGACGGGCACCAGCTCCGGGACCTCCTTGTCGCAGGGTTCGAACCGGTACGGGCACCTCGGATGGAAGGCACAGCCGGGAGGCACGTTGATCAACGAAGGCGGCAACCCCCGGATCGGATTGAGCCGTTCGGTCTCTTCTCCCAACTGCGGGATCGAGCCCAGCAGTCCCCACGTGTACGGGTGGAGCGGCCGGTAGTAGATGTCGTCGGTGTTGCCGTACTCCGCGGCCTTCCCCGCGTACATCACCTGGATGTCGTCGCAGTGCTCGGCGACGACGCCGAGGTCGTGAGTGATGATGATCACCGCGGCGTTGAACTCGTCCTTGAGGCGGTCGATCAGGTCGAGGATCTGGGCCTGCACCGTAACGTCGAGCGCCGTGGTGGGCTCGTCGGCGATCAGCAGGTCGGGCTTCAAGGCCAGCGCCAACGCGATCATCGCCCGCTGACGCATGCCGCCGGAGAACTCGTGGGGGAACTGTTTGGCTCGTTCCGCCGGCTTCGGGATGTTCACCTTCCCCAACATGTCGACCGCCTGGGCGAACGCCTCCTTCTTCGAGACGTGCTGATGCTGCAGGATCGCCTCGGCGATCTGGTCTCCCACCCGGTAGAAGGGGTGCAGCGACGTCATCGGATCCTGGAAGATCATCGAGATCTGGTCGCCGCGGATGCTCCGTATCTCGTCTGCCGGCAGCTTCAAGAGGTCCTGTCCTCGGAAGATCACCTCGCCGGAGATCTCGGCCTGCTGTGAGGTGATCAATCCCATGACCGTGAGCGAGCTCACGCTCTTCCCCGAGCCCGACTCCCCGACGATGCCGAGCGTCTCACCCGGTTCGATCGAATAGCTGACGCCGTCGACCGCCTTCACCACGCCGTCGTCCGTGTGGAAGTGGACCTTGAGGTCCTTGACCTCCAGGAGCGGGTCCGGCACCTAGGTGTACCTCACCCTCGGGTCGAGGAACGCGTAGACCACGTCGACGACGAGGTTCGCGACCGCGATGAACATGGCGCCGAGCACCGTGACCCCCATCACGACCGGGAAGTCGTTCACGAAGATCGCCTGGACCGCATACTGTCCGATGCCCGGCAATCCGAACAGGGTCTCGGTGATGAACGCGCCGCCGAAGAGCAGGCCGATGTCGAGACCGAGCATCGTGACGACCGGCGTGAGCGCGCCGCGCAAGCCGTGCTTGTAGATCACGCGGCGTTCGGCGAGGCCCTTCGCGCGCGCGGTTCGGATGTAGTCCTCGTTCATCGTCTCGATCAGGTTTCCTCGCACCATGCGGGCGTAGAACGCCGCCGAGGTGAACGCGAGCGTGATCCACGGCAGGATGAACTCCCCCTTCGCGATCGCCGTCCAGATCGAGTCGCCGATCTCCAGCCCCGACGACGGAGCCCAGCCGAGCTGGTACCAGAACAGGTAGAGGAGCAGCTGGCCCAGCCAGAACACCGGCATCGAGACCCCGATCAGGGCGAACACCATGCCGGCTCGATCCCAGATCGACCCCTTGCGGACCCCCGAGATGATGCCGATCGGGATGCCCATCGCGAGCCAGATCACCGCCGCGCCCAGCGCGAGCGTGATCGTCACGGGAAGCCGGCGGTAGATCTCTTCCTTGACGGCCACGAAGCTGCCGTAGGAGTAGTAGACGTCCTCGGTGAGGAACCACCCCGGCAGGGGCACCAGGCCCTTCGCGAACCGCGCGTACTGCACGACGAGCGGCTTGTCCAGTCCGAACGCCACGCGCGCCGCCTCGATCTGCTCGGGCGTCACGGACCGCCCGACCGCTCGGCGCGCCGGGTCTCCGGCCGGGAGCTTCACGAAGATCAGGAACGTGAGCACGGAGACGATGAACAGCACCAGGATCAGGAACAGCGTGCGCCGGATCAGGTACCTGCCCATCGACCCTCCTTCACACCACCGTCCGGCGGTGAGGGGACCGCCGGAGCGGCCCCCTCAGCTGCCGTCGTTCTCGGTGGATCATCGAGCCTTTCGTCAGGCCGCGTCACCACCGGATACCGCCATCGCGCCGAAGTCGGCCAGACCCGCGAACTGGTCGAACGAGTAGTTCGTCACGTTCGCGGAGATGATGTCGACGGAGTTGTCGAACAGGTAGGGCACCATCGGCACGATGTCTTCCATGAGCTGCGAGTCGAAGTCGGCCCAGCACTGGAATCGTTCGTTACCGGTCGCGGCCGAGCACTCGTCGACCTGGTCGTCGATGCTCGGCACCTCGCTGACGTCATAGCCCCACTCCCGGAGCTGATCCGCCGACGCGCCCATGCCCTGGTAGTTGCAGCAGCTCGGCCAGAGGCCGCTGGAGTCGAACATCGGACCGCCGAACGTGTAGCCGTCGGCGTAATCCTTGCCCCACCCGGGGCCGGCACACAAGGCCGTCTGGGAGTTCATGTCATTGCACCTCGTGTACATGACGCCCCGCTCGAGCTGCTTGACATCGAGCGTGATGCCCAGCGGCTCGAGGAACTGCTGCATCAGCGCCGACTGCTTCGGGTACGGATCCTCACGGTCGGTGACGGTCAGGATGTCCTCGCAGACCGGGTCGTCACAGACCCCGTCGCCGTCGCTGTCGTATTTCGACTGCGCCATCTCCTCCTGGGCCGCCTCGATGTCGCCCGAACCGTTGGGCGTCGCGTACGGGTCGTAATCGGCGAGCAGGTTGTTCTGCAACGAGTTCACGAAGATGTGACCCGCGAGCTCGCCGGTCGTCTCACCGCCTCGCTGCTGACGGAAGCCCTGCTTGTCGAACGCCCAGTTGATCGCCTTCCGGACGTGCACGTCGTCGAACGGCGGCATCGCCAGGTTGAACGACACGTAGCGCATCGCGTCGGACGGGTAGACGTTCATCCGGTCCTGCAGATCGGGTGTGGTCTGGTACTCCCGGATCTTGTCCGGCGGCACCGCACCGTCGACCACGAAGTCGATCTCGCCGGCTGCGACCTGGTTGTAGAGGTCGTCGTTGTCGCCGCCGATCGTCACCTCGATGCGGTCGGGGTACGCGGGGCGGAGTCCGTCGGTGGACGGATCGTAGGACGGGTTCCGCACGAGCACGATCGAACGCCCGGGCACGTAACCCGCGACCTCCGCCTGGTCCTTGACCGGCACCGAGAAGTCCATCGCTTCCGAACCCTCGAACATGTACGGGCCGGACGCGACGAGGAATCGGCCGTAGGTCTTGTCGTGACCCTGCGCCGCGCCGAACTCGGCTCCGTCGAGCGGCGGGATCGGCGCGGTGGTCGCCATCGCGAACCGGTACCCGAGGTCGCCCGTCGGCTCGGTGAGCGTGAGCTCGAGCGTGGTGTCGTCGACGGCCACGGCACCCGAGATCTCATCGGCGTCGCCGTTGGCGTAGTCGTCGAATCCCTCGATCACGGAGTAGTAGAAGGAATAGCCTCCCACGTTGGCCTTCGGGTTCGCCGTTCGCTTGAGCGCGGTGACGAAGTCGTTGGCCGTGATCGCGACATCATCGAACGGCGGGGCGTAGTTGATGCCCGGCTTGATCGTGAACGTCCACGTCAGCTGGTCTTCCGAGACCTCGGGCTCGGCGGCCGCGAGATCCGGATGGATCTCGGCCCCACCGTCCTCGGTCGGCACGCCCTCGTACGACATCAGCGTGCGAAGCAAACAGCACCGGTAGTACTCCCACGTGACCGAGTAGTACTCCTTCTGCGGGTCGAACCCCGACACGACGTCGGCGAGCTGTGCCATCGTGAGCGTGCCACCGCTCAGGTTCTCGGCGGGTGCTCCGGTGGTCTCCTCGTCCTGGCCCGGATCGTCGTCGCCGCCGCACGCGGCCGCGACGAGCCCGAGTACCGCGACGAGCGCGATCATCCTCAGCTTCGTGTTCAATTGGACCCCCTCTCATGCACCTTCATGCGTCTGATCGGAACCGATGTGGTGCGCGCTTCCCGATCGCCTCCCCTCGTGCCGTTCCTCGCACCGATAGGAAGTACGGTCACGCCTGCGTCCGAGGATCGAGTGCGTCGCGGAGTCCGTCGCCCACCAGGTTGAACGCGAGGGTGGTCATGAACAGCGCAATGCCCGGGAAGATCATGAGCCAGACCGCGTACTGGAACGCGCTGGCCGATTGGCTGAGCATGGCGCCCCACGACGGCGTCGTATCGGGCACCCCGACGCCGAGGAACGACAGGCCCGCCTCGAACAGGATGTTCGCGGGGATGATCAAGGTGGTGTACACGATCAACGGCGCGGCCACGTTCGGCAGGATCTCGCGCGCCATGATGCGCCAGTTCGTCGTGCCGAGCGATCTCGAGGCTTCCACGAACTCCTTCTCGCGGAGCGACAGGACCTGCCCTCGGATGATGCGCGAGATGTACGGCCAGCTGAACAGGCCGATGATGAGACTCACGAGCAGCAGTCCCGGCTTGATCAAGCCGCCCAGACAGCCTTCCGCGGTCGCGCCGCACGCCGAGGACAGACCCAGGGCCAACAGCAGGATCGGCAGCGAGAGGACGACGTCGGTCAGCCGGGAGATGAACGTATCGGTCTTGCCACGGAAGAACCCCGAGATCACGCCCAAGATCGTGCCGATGATCAGTGAGATGCCGGTCGCGGCGAACGCGATGACCAGCGAAGTGCGTGCCCCGTAGAGGATCCGGACGAAGAGGTCGCGACCGGTCGAGTCGACGCCCAGCACGTAGCCGGGCGCCGCGCGGCACCCTTGGCTCGCTGCCTGCACCTGTCCGCCCTCGATGACGAGGGGCGCATCCACGGCGCCCTCCGGGCACGGCCACCATTCGGGTGCCCCGGGGAGGCCGAAGGAGTCGAGGGCCTCGAGGTTGACGAAGTTGGGATCGTGGCCCGTCCAGCTCACCGACAACGGGGCGATGATCGCGAGCGCCATCATCACCACGATGATCCCGATACCGGCCAGCGCCCATCGATCCCGGCGGAACTGCCGCCAGAAGATCTGCCACGGGGAACGGCCGATGTCTTCCTTCGGGAGGATGGCGCCCGGGACGACCTCGGTCTCGACGATCGCCTGCTCGACGTACTCCTCTTCCTTGCCGAGACCCGGGCGGGTGCCCGTCGTTCCGGGGGCCAGCAATGACCCGTGGTCGTCGCCCGGTGTGTCGCGTCGCTCGTCGCTCACCGGCGCGGATGATAGGCCCCTTCCACGGTCTCGGCAACGCACAACCGGCCGAAGACGCAGGTGGGAGGGGCGCGCCCGCGAGAAACAGGGCAGGAATCCGCAAGCCGCGAACCTGCGTGTTCAGCCGAGAACGAGTGCGCTGAGCCGCGGGAGGATCTGAGGTCCGAGCATCTCGCCCAGCGATCCCTCGGCGCACGTTCGCTCCCCGAACGACGTGCTGCCGTCGGGACGCACCGGCCCCCCGCTCGCCAGGAACGGCACCGGATCGGCCGTGTGCGCCCTCCGGATGCACGACGTCGCGTGGTCGGCGGTGAGCGCCACCACCGTGTCGGCGTCGAGGCGGGGCAGGGCGGTGCCGAAGAACGCTCGGTCGATCGCGCTGATGACGTCGCGCTTGTCCTCGGCCCGTCCGTCGTGGGCCGGCACGTCCGGCCCCTTGATGTGCACGTAGAGCGCCTGGAAATCGCCGAGCGCGTCGGCCGCGAGGTCCGCCCACGTCGCGTAGCGCTCCTCCGCTTCGGCGCCGTGGCCGCTGGCATCCAGCCGTGGCGCGTCGACCGGCTCCATCCCGAGGGCGATGGAGATACCTCGTTCCACCGGCATCTCCACGAAGCATCCCCACGGCATGCCGGATCGCTCCGCGATCGGCTGCAGCGCCGGAAGGTGGTCTCCGCCGTCGCGGGTGAGGATGATGTTGCCGGGAAGCTTGCCCTCGGACCGCCGGCGTTCGTTCACCTCGCTCGCGTCGAGGATGCTCGCCGAGCCCTCGACGAACGCGTTCGTGAGCTCGGCTGCCCGCTCGGCCCCGGACGTCGGCTCGAGCGCGACCGCCGCCGCGACGACGGGATCGAACGTCTCGAGCGCTACGCCGAGGTGGCCCCGGCGTTCATAGGCCGGGTCGGTGTTCGTGACGTTGGCCGACAGAGGCCGCCCGTCGTCGGTCCGGATCACGAGGGCGCCCCGATGCTCCACCGTGGCCCGCAGGTCGAACGAGGCCCCCGGGAGGCGCAACGATCGGTTGACCTCGTCGGCCAGGGCATGTGCCTCATCGCTCGAGAGGTCGCGGCCGACCCGACGGTCCACGATGTTCCGTCCGTCGGCCGTCGCGAAGTTGACCCGGTATGCGAGATCGCCATCACGGAAGTCCATGTCGATGCCCAAAGCCTCGAGCACGCCGCGCCCGGGGTGCTCCTCGCGTGGGTCGTACCCGAGGATGCCGAACACCCCGATGTCGGACTCCGGCGCGATGCCCGGTCCGACGGTGATCACTGTGCCGGTGGCTCCGCTCGCGGCGAGCGCGTCGAGGTGCGGAGTCTCCGCGGCTTCGAGCGGCGTCCGGCCGTCGAACTCGGGGATCGGGTCGTCGCCCAGGCCGTCGAGACAGATGTACAGGAGCGTCCTCATGGCGATCCCTCCTCGATCGGCCTGCGCAGGGTGGGCTCGTGCATGGAGTTCGATCAGCGGTACTTCACGATCAGAGCGAGGTCCTCCGGATCGAGGCTCGCCCCGCCCACCAGCGCGCCGTCGATCTCGGGGTGCGCCATGAACTCCCGGATGTTGCCGGGCTTGACGCTCCCGCCGTACTGCACCCGGACCGCGTGCGCGAGATCGTCGTCGTACCGATCCCCGAGCGTCGCGCGAATCACCTCCACGACGCGGCCGGCGTCTGCGGCGTCGGCGTTGCGACCCGTGCCGATCGCCCAGATGGGCTCGTAGGCGACGACCGCCGTCGCTGCCTGCTCGGGCGTGACGTTATCGAACCCCCGCCTGATCTGCTGTGCGACCCTCGTCTCGGTGCCGCCGGCATCACGCTCCTCGAGCGTCTCCCCGACGCAGAGGATCGGCACCATGCCGTGCCGCAGCACCGCTCGCATCTTCTTGTTGACGACGGCATCGTCCTCCCCGAAGAGCTGCCGGCGTTCGGAATGCCCGACGATCACGTAGCCGACCCGCAACGCGGCCAGCATGAGCGGCGACACCTCGCCGGTGAACGCTCCCTGGTCCTCGAACGCCACGTTCTGAGCGCCCAGGCCGTACGGCAGCCTGTCGGAGTCGAGGACGGTCTCGACGGACCTGAGCGCGGTGAAGGGGGGGCAGATCACGACCTCGACCCGATCGGCGTCGTTCGCGTCGAGCAGATAGCTCAGCTTCTGCACGGCCTGGATCGCCTCGAGGTGGGTCTTGTGCATCTTCCAGTTCGCGGCGATGATCGGCCGCCGGTCGTTCCCGGGTGCGGAGGTCATCGACGATCCTCCAGGATCGAGATCCCGGGGAGCGCTCGCCCCTCGAGGAACTCGAGCGACGCACCCCCGCCGGTGGACAGGTGGTCGAACGCGTCCGACAGCTCGGCCCGCTTCACCGCGAGCAGCGAGTCTCCCCCGCCGACCACGCTGAACGCATGGGCGTGAGCGATGGCCGTGGCCACACCTCGCGTGCCGGCGCTGAAGGGCTCGAACTCGAACACCCCCATGGGGCCGTTCCAGAGGATCGTCTTCGCGTCGGCGATGATGCGTGCGTACTCCTCGACCGTCTTCGGCCCGATGTCGAGGCCCATCAGGCCACGCGGGATCTCCGCTGCCGGCACCGTGCGGGGCTTCGCGTTCAACGAGGCCTCCGCCGCGGCGACGACGTCCTGGGGTACCTCGAGGAGGACCCCTCGGTCGCGCGCTCGGTCCTTCGCCGCGCGCACCGCATCGAAGCGGTCCCGCTCGCAGAGGCTCGAGCCGATCTCACCCCCGTCCGCCGCGATGAGCGTGAAGGCCATCGCCCCGCCGACGAGCAGCGCGTCGACACGGTCGATCAGGGATCCGATCACGCCGAGCTTGTCGCTCACCTTCGCGCCCCCGAGGACCGCCACGTACGGCCGCTCGGGATCGCGCAGGAGCCGGGAGAGCACCTCGACCTCGCGCTGCATCAACCGTCCTGCCACCGCCGGACGTCCGCTCGCGAGCATCAGCTCGGGCAACGCGGACACGCTCGCATGGTCCCGGTGCGCGGCGCCGAACGCGTCGTCGACGTACGCGTCGGCGAGCTCCGCGAGCCTGCCGGCGAACCCGCGATCATCGGCCTCCTCGCCCGCATCGAACCGGAGGTTCTCGAGCAGGACGACGGGCGCGTCGGGAAGGGTCGCCGGAGCGGTCTCGCCGAGCGAGGCCACGGGCTCCCCGAGCAGCTCGGCAAGGCGCGCGCCGACCGGGGCGAGCCGCAGCTCGTCGCGCGGCTCACCTTCCGGACGACCGAGGTGCGAGGCGAGCACGAGCAGGGCACCTCGCTCGCGGAGCTCGCGGATCGTCGTCAAGGTCGCCGTGATGCGGGCGTCGTCGGCGACCGCTCCGTCGGCGATGGGCACGTTGAAGTCGGCGCGAACGAAGACCCGCCAGCCGTTGACGTCGGGCAGATCGTCGAGGGTGCGCAGGGTCACGGAGATGGTCCGGGGCGGTGCGTCAGAGCGTCGACGCCACGAGCGCCGCGAGGTCGGCGAGGCGGCTCGAGTACCCCCACTCGTTGTCGTACCAGCCCACCGCCTTCACGACATTTCCCATGACCATCGTGGCGCTCGCGTCGAACGTGCACGAGGCCTGGCTGCCCACGATGTCCGTCGAGACGATCGGGTCGTCCGTGTACACCATCTTCCCTGCGAGGGGGCCGCTCTCGGATGCCGCTCGGAACGCAGCCTTCACCTCGTCGACCGTGACCTCGCGGGAGACCGTGGTCACCAGGTCGGTGACCGACCCGTCGGGCACGGGCACGCGCATCGACATGCCGTCGAGCTTGCCCTGCAGGTGCGGCAGCACGAGGCCGGTCGCCTTCGCGGCGCCAGTCGTCGTGGGGATGATGTTCATCGCGGCCGCCCGGGCACGCCGCAGGTCCTTGTGCGGCAGGTCGAGGATCTGCTGATCGTTCGTGTAGGCATGCACCGTGGTCATGAAGCCCTGCTCGATGCCGAACGCGTCGTCGATCACCTTCGCCATCGGCGCCACGCAGTTCGTCGTGCACGAGGCGTTCGAGATCACGTGGTGGTTCGCCGGGTCGTAGGCGTCGTCGTTCACACCGAGCACGACCGTCAGGTCCTCGTTCTTCGCGGGAGCACTGATGATCACCTTCTGCGCACCCGCCTGGAGATGCGCGGCCGCCTTCTCGCGATCGGTGAATATCCCGGTCGACTCGATCACGATCTCGGCCCCGAGCTCCTTCCACGGCAGGTCGGCGGGGTCCCGCTCGGCCAGCACGCGGAGCTCGTCGCCGTCGATCACCAGGCCGTTCGCCCCGAGGCTCACGTCGCCGGGATAGCGGCCGTGGACCGAGTCGTACTTCAACAGGTGGGCCATCGTGGCCGCATCGCCGAGGTCGTTCACCGCCACGAAGTCGAAGTCGAGCCCGAGCTCTTTGGAGGCTCGGAAGAAGTTGCGGCCGATGCGACCGAAGCCGTTGATACCGATCTTGACGCTCACGGGGATCACCCTCCTCGAGCACATGGAACGGGTCGGTGGGTCACCACCATCCTAGCCAGGGCCCGGGTTCACCGGCACCGGCGAGGGACCGTCAGTCCCTGGCGAGGTCACGGTGAGCGACCGTCACGGGGATCCTGCGGTCGATGAAGTACCTCCCCAGCTCGTCGGAGACCACGACGGAGCGATGGCGTCCACCCGTGCAGCCGATCGCGACCGTCAGGTACGACTTCCCCTCGGCCACGTAGCCGGGAACGACGACCTCGAGCAACGACTCGAGACGGTCCATGAACGTGCCGTACTGGTCCTGCCCCTGCACGTAGTCGCGGACCAGGGGATCGGTGCCCGGGAGCGGCCTGAGGTCGTCGATCCAATGGGGGTTCGGCAGGAACCGGACGTCGAAGACCAGGTCCGCGTCGCGCGGTGTGCCGAACTTGAATCCGAACGACGTGATCGAGACCTGCAGGCCCTGCTCGGGCGGTGCCTCGGAGAATGCGTCGCGGATGCGGTCGCGAAGGCCGTGGGGGGTCAGCCCGCTGGTGTCGATGATCAGGTCCGCGTCGCCGCGGAGGCTCTCCATCATGAGCCGCTCCTTGCGGATGCCCTCGACCACACGATCGGCAGGCGCCAGCGGATGGCGGCGCCGCGTGGCCTCATAGCGGTTCACGAGATCGTCGTCGTCCGCCTCGAGGAAGAGGATGCGGTAGTCCACCCTGAGCTGCTTCAGATCGTCGAGCGCCTTCGAGAGCTCGCCGAAGAACACCCCTCCCCTCGCGTCGACCACGATCGCGACGCGCGTGGGACCGCCCGGTCGGGACACGAGCTCGGCCATCGTGGGCAGCAACGCGGGCGGCAGATTGTCGACCACGAAATATCCGAGGTCCTCGAGAGAGTGCGCCGCCTGGGAACGCCCCGCCCCTGAGAGACCGGTGATCAGCAGGAACCCCGGCCCGACGGCCGAGTCGTCGGCCGAGGGCGCCGCTGATGCCTCGGTGGTCACGCGCTCACCTTCCGGTCGGGCGCGGGGTCGGTCGCGGACACGAGCGGGACGGGCTCGGCATCGTGCAGGCGATCGTGGATCACCGCAGCGAGCTCGCGGCCGATGCCGGGCGTCTCGGCGATCTGCTCCACCTCGGCTCGGCGCAGGCGCGCGAGCGACCCGAACCGCTTCAGCAATGCCTTCTTGCGGGCCGGACCCACGCCCGGCACGTCGTCGAGGGGCGAACGCAACGCGCGCTTCTCACGCGTTTCGCGATGGAACGTGATCGCGAACCGGTGCGCCTCATCGCGGAGATGCTGCAGCACGAACAGCGCCTCTGAGCCGCGGGGGATCATGAGCGGCTCGGGGTGGTCGGGGAAGTAGACCTCCTCGAGACGCTTGGCGAGCCCGACGTGGGGGATCTGGAGCCCGAGCTCCCCGAGCACCTTCGACGCCACGTTCAGCTGCCCCCGGCCCCCGTCGACCACGACCAGCGCCGGCGGGTACGAGAACCGGCGCCCCGCGGCCGGCGGTTGCGCCTGCTCCTCGAGCAGCCGTGTGAACCTGCGCCGGAGCATCTCCTCCATGCTCGCGAAGTCGTCCTGCCCGGGCACGCCCTTGATGCGGAACCGACGGTAATCCGATCGCTTGGGCAATCCATCCTCGAACACGACCATGGACCCGACCGTGTCGGTCGGCCCTAGGTTCGAGATGTCGTAGCACTCGATGCGCAACGGCGCCTGCTCGAGGCCGAGGCGCCCGGCGAGCTCCGTCAGCGCCCTCGACCGAGCCCCGAAGTCGGAGGCGCGTCGCAGCTTGTGCCGGTGGAAGGATTCCTCGGCGTTGCGGGTGACCATCTCGTGCAGGCGGCGCTTCGCACCCCGCTCCGGCACCCCGATGCGGACCTTCGTGCCGCGCCGCTCCCCCAGCCAGACCTCGAGCACGTCGCGGCCCTCGGCTTCGACCGGCACGAGCACGCGGGGCGGCACCTCGTCGCGCTCCATGTAGAGCTGTCGGACGAACGACGCGACGAGCTCCTCGCGTGAGAGCTCCTCGACGCGGTCGACCACCCAGCCCTTGCGGCCGAGCACGCGGCCGCCCCGCACCATGAAGACCTGGAACGACGCCTCGAGCTCGTCGTCGGCCATGCCGATCACGTCGATGCTCTCGGGCCGGTCGAGGACCATCTCCTGGGATTCGAGCGCGCGCCGGGCCGCGCCCAACTGATCGCGCAGCTTCGCCGCCTGTTCGTATTCCTGGCGCTCGGCCGCTTCACGCATCTCGCGGTCCAGCCGTTGCATCACCGGCCCGGTGTTCCCGGCGAGGAAATCGGCGAGGGCGTCGACGTCGGATCGGTACGCCTCGTGCGTGACGCCGCTCACCTCGGGCACGCACGGCCCGCTGCACCTGCCGATGTCGAAGTACAGGCACGGACGCTTCGCACGCGCACGCTGGTCGAAGAACGCGTTCGAGCACGTGCGCACCGGGAAAACGCGGGTGAGCGCGTCGAGCGTGTCGCGGATCGCCCACGCGTGCCCGTACGGGCCGAAGTAGCGGACCTTCTTCCGCTTCGTGCCCCTGAGCACCTGGGCGCGCGGCCACTCCTCCCCGACCGTGAGCGCCAGGTACGGGTAGGACTTGTCGTCGCGGTAGCGGATGTTGAACCGGGGCCGGTGGCGCTGGATCAGGTTGTACTCGAGCATCAGGGCGTCGACCTCGCCGCTCGCCACGATCCACTCGACGCTCTCGGCAGAGGCCACCATCGCCTCGGTGCGAGCGTGCAGCGGCCTGCCCCAGTAGTTCGCAAGGCGCTTGCGCAACGAGCGAGCCTTCCCGACGTAGACCACCCGTCCGTCGCCGTCGCGGAACAGGTACGCGCCCGGTTGGTCGGGGATGTCGCCGGCGGAGGGTCGTGCGAGGGTCACCCGGTCATCGTAGTCGCGCCGCGGGACACGAACGCCCAGGGACCGACCGAGACGACCAGTGGCGACGGAGTCCTGCTAGCTGTTGCTGTTTCCGCCCCCGCCCCCACCTGCCACGAACGCCAGCTGACCGAACATGGTGGTGGGGTGGGCGTCGCACTGGAAGTAGTAGGCCGGCTCCCCTTCATCGACCGGTCCGACCGGAACCTCCTCCTCGACCGGACCGGGGAGGAGATCCGTCATCACGACCGATTCCCCGCCTTCCTGGACCAGGACGTGGATGTTGTGAGGCGTGCCGGTGTCGTCGACGTTGGAGTAGGCGATGGAGAATTCTTCACCAGCGGGCCCTACGAGGCAGTTGGTGCTGAACACGTTGCCGGCCTGGGCCTCGATGTCGAGCAGGACCTCGCCGTCGGCGCCGCACTCGCCCCCGTCACCGCCGTTGGCGGGCGGCGCGACGTCGCCCGGGTCGACCGTGGGGCTCGGCGCGGCCACGGCCAGCTCGGCGAGCTCACCTTGC
>DASTBT010000066.1:0-12063 GCA_035711865.1 Actinomycetota bacterium | reverse complement strand
GGTTTGGCACCTCGATGTCGGCTCGTCTCATCCTGGGGCTGGAGCAGGTCCCAAGGGTCGGGCTGTTCGCCCGTTAAAGAGGCACGCGAGCTGGGTTTAGAACGTCGTGAGACAGTTCGGTCCCTATCCGCTGTGGGCGTAAGAGATCTGAGAGGAGCTACCCCTAGTACGAGAGGACCGGGGTGGACGAACCTCTGGTGTGCCAGTTGTCGCGCCAGCGGCACGGCTGGTTGGCCACGTTCGGGATGGATAAGCGCTGAAAGCATCTAAGTGCGAAGCCGGCCTCGAGATGAGATCTCTCACCGGGTCGAACCGGGTAAGGCCCCTGGCAGACCACCAGGTTGATAGGCCGGAAGTGGAAGCACGGCAACGTGTGGAGCTGACCGGTACTAATAGGCCGAGGACTTGGCTTCAGCTCGCGCTCGCTATCGCGTTCCTTCGAGCTCTGCTCGAGGGTCGCACCCTCGATGTCGTCTCGCCGGCCGTTCCACGGCTGGCGGGAACCACCGTTTCGGTGGCCACAGCGGAGGGGAAACACCCGGTCCCATCCCGAACCCGGAAGTGAAGCCCTCCAGCGCCGATGGTACTGCCAGGGCGACTTGGTGGGAGAGTAGGTCGCCGCCGGGACATCCTTCGGAACGAGCCGCCCTCAGGGCGGCTCGTTCCTTTCTCGGCCCGACGCCGCTCCACCCGTCTAGTCTGGATGCCTCATGCCCAAAGCCCTCACGCCCCGGCCGGGAGGCCACAAACGAGGCCGCTCCGCCCCTCGCTCGGATCTGCCGCGCGAGGTCGTCGACGAGGTCCAGCGCGTGACGAAGCCGACGCGGGTCGGCGACGCGCTCTCCAGGCTCGGCCGGGCCGCCGAGCTGCTGGAACGCGGCGACACCGGCGCCGCCGCGGCCGAGGCGAACAAGGCGAAGGTTCTGGCACCTCGGTCTGCCTCGGTGCGCGAGGTGTTGGGGCTGGCCCTCTACGGGCAGCAACGATGGTCCGAGGCGCTGACGGAGCTGAAGGCGTATCGGCGTCTGAGCGGACGCGCCGATCAGAATCACGTGATCGCCGACTGCCTGCGCGCGCTGGGGAAGCCGCACGAGGCGGTGCCCCTCGCCGAGGAGGAGCTCCGCGGGAAGGCTCCCAACGAGGCGAAGGCCGAGGCGGTGATCGTCGCCGCGTCGGCCCTGGCGGACCAGGGAAGGTTCGCCGAGGCACTCGCGTTCCTGTCGAGGGCCCGCACGCGCGGGTCCGTCTCGGAGCCGTACACGCTGCGGCTGTGGTACGTGCGTGGCGACATCCTGGAGAAGGCCGGACGGCGCGACGAGGCGGCCGAGGAGTTCCGGAAGATCATGCGGCACGACGCCACGGCCTTCGACGTGGCCGAGCGCCTCGCGGAGCTCGACTAGAGCTCCTGCGCTTCGCGTTCCCAGCGCTTCCGCCAATACCTCGAGAGGCCGGCGGCGTTCATCGCGATCGATCCGATGGCGTCGTACCGCGCCATGTCGATCGGCCGGCCGGCCTCTGCCTCGAACTCGCTCGCCGCGAGGGCTTCGAGTTCGTCGGCGACCGTCCCGGCGGTGGCGTCGGGTCGATCGGTGAGGATGCGCCGGACGACCTCGGCCCATGAGCCGATGTGCGCCGCCGCCGCGTCACATGCCTCGGCCGGGTCGAGCACCGGGCCGAAGTGCGAGGTGAGCAGGCCCGTCGCGTGACGTTTGCGGATGCGCTCGATGCTGTCGAGTGCGGCCTCGACGTCGACCTCCGGGGGAGGCAGCGCCGGTCGGAACGCGGGACCCCAGGGCAGATGCGAGCCGATCGCCTCGCCGGTGAAGAGGGCTCCGCTGCCCGAGTCGTGTAAGGCCACGTGATGGGACGCGTGCCCGGGGGTATGCACGACGTCGAGTTCGCGGCTCCCGAGTGGGATCCGGTCGCCGTCGGCGACCGCTCGCACCCGCGAGGCGGGAACCGGCTCCGTGTCGCCGAAGAACGACCGCATGCGATCCTCGCCGTAGGTCCGCGCGGTGCTGGCGATGAGCTTCCCGGGGTCCGCGAGGTGCGGCGCCCCCCGTTCGTGGACGCGAACCGTCGCCCGGGGGAAGCGATCGGCCAGCGCGCCCGCAGCCCCCGCGTGGTCCAGGTGGATGTGGGTGACGATGATGTGGGCGAGGTCGCGTGACCCGATGCCGAGCCGGTCGAGGGCTTCGAGCACGAGGGCCAGGTCGGCGCCCGGGCCCGTTTCGATCAAGGCGGGCTCGTCACCGGAGAGCACGTAGACGGCGTTGAATTCCGGTTCGCCGGTCATCAGTGTGTCGACCATCGTCACCCCATCGGCGACGTCGGCGAGGGCCGGGCGTCGAGCGGCTTCGGTCACGCGATCGAGTCTGGCAGACGCCGAGCCCCGTGTCGGAGGCAGCCACTATCGTCCTTCGCGAATCGAACGAGGAGGAGCCATGGTGACGGTCAACGTCGTCGTGCTCGCGGGCACCATCTCGGCCGATCCGGTCCAACGCCGGATGCCGTCGGGCGACGAGGTGACCGAGCTTCGGGTCTCCGTTCCGGAGACGGGCAGGCGTCTCCTCCCCCTCCCGGTCGCGGCGTGGCACGCGACGGTCGGCGCGCGGGCGCTCGAGACGCTCACGAAGGGCGATCACGTGCTCGTGCACGGGCAGCTGGTCCGTCGCTTCTACCGAAGCGGCGCCGGAGCTCGCAGCCTCACCGAGGTGGTCGCGAGCGGCATCAAGAAGCTCGAGGCCGAACCTTCGGCGGAGCGGGGCCCCGGTCCAGCGGCATCATGACCATGCCGGTCCGTGGCTTGGGCCAGAAATAGGTCGACTTGGGCGGCAGTCGCTCGCCGCGTTCGACCACGGCTCGGATCCGTCGCGTCGTCGTGGGGGGCAGCAGATACGCTGCGACCGCATCTCCGTCGCGCAGCGCCGCGACCGCCGCGGCGACATCGTGCGTGTAGCGCAGCGAACCTGCAGGAGCGATCTCGTCGAGAAGCTCCTCGTGCAGCGCGCGAACGGCCGGCGCCTCGCCATCGAGCGATCGCACCTGATAGGTGATCTCACCCCCGGGTCCGGCGGTCGCGATGCCCACGGTGGGCCGCTCGTCGTCCAACGCGCCGAGGGTCTCCTCCAGGGAAGGCTTCGGGCTGCCGTTCGCCGGGACGGGGCCCGCCAGTTGGACCCGGTGGAACGGCAGCACGGGCAGATGTTCCGCGGTCGCGTCGACCACGAGCGTGAGCACCGAGTCCCACGGCCCGGGTCCCTCGGCCCGGCGTCGTTCATTCCGATACGCCAGGGCGGTGGCGTAGCGATGATGGCCGTCGGCGATCAGCAAGAAGCGATCGGCGAGATGCGTGAGATCGACCGCGTCCGGGTGCACGGGCCACATCCGATGCAGCACACCTTGTTCGTCGAGGGCCTCGAACGCGGTCCGGCCGGCGGCCGCGGCCCCGATCCACGCGTCGAGCCGATCGTCCGGGCCGTCGATCGTGCCGAAGACCGGGGAGAGATGGGTCCGGGTGGCCCGCAACAGCGCCAGCCGATCCCGGATCGGCCCGTCCATGACCTGCTCGTGGGGCAGGATGGTGCCGCCCCATTCCTCGAGATCCATCGCGCAGATCAGGCCGCGAACCGGCGAGGTGCCTCCACGGGAGGGCGTCATCTCGTAGGCGTAGTAGCAGGCCTCCCCGGCGCGCCGCACAGCGCCGCGGCGCTCCCAGTCCGCGAGCAGCCCCGCCGCCTTCGCGTACCGGCTCGCGGGGTCGCGAGGGTCCTCAGAGCCTTCCGCGAGATCGAGGTGGACCACGCTGAAGGGACTGGCCCGCAGGTAACCGAGTCGGAGTCGGTCACTGATAACGTCGTACGGCGGGGCGGTGACCCGGTCCAGCGGGCCGGTCACGGCCGTGTCGAACACGAGTCCGCGGAACGGGGAGAGGCGAGGCACGCACCTTGTATATCAGCCGAGGCTCCGCCCGGGCCGTTCACCGCGTGAGGGGCCACGAAGGGTGATCGCCGAGGCGTACGACGCGTTCCTGTTCGATCTCGACGGTGTGCTCTATCGGGGGTCCGATCCCGTGCCACATGCGGCCGACTCGGTCGCGCGGCTCCGCGAGCTGGGCAAACGCGTCGCGTTCGTCACGAACAACTCCGCCCGAACACCCTCGAAGGTGACCGAGCGGCTGCGTTCCGTGGGCGTGGACGCCGACGAGGTCGAGGTGGAGACATCCGCCCTCGCGACCGCCTCGGTGCTCGCGGACCGTGGCGTCCGGCGGGTGTTCGCGGTCGGGGGTCCCGGCATCATCGCGGCGCTGACACAGGCCGGCATCGAGGTCCTCGCCGGCGAACCGGCCGCGGCCGACGTGGTCGTCGTCGGCTGGGATCGGGACGCCGACTACACGAAGCTCCGCGTGGCGTCGGTGCTCGTCGAGCGAGGGGCTGCGCTCGTCGCGACCAACCCCGACTCCTCCTTCCCGGCGGCCGACGGCACCAAGTGGCCGGGTGCCGGCGCCCTGCTCGCGGCGATCGAGACCACGACGGGCGTGCGAGGCGAGGTGATCGGCAAACCGTACCCGCCGCTCCTGCACACGGCGCTCGAGCGCGCCGGCGGCGGACGGCCGCTGCTGATCGGCGATCGCCTCGACACCGACATAGCGGGAGCCATCGGCGTCGGCTGGGATTCCATGCTGGTCCTCACCGGCATCAGCACGGCGCCCGAGGCTCACGCATCGTCGACGCCGCCGACCTACATCGCCGCCGACCTCCGCGAGCTGTTCGCCGACGGGATCGAGCGGCCGGGGGCGGCCTGACCCCCCGGTATGCTGGCGGAACGCAACCTCCGAGGCGAGGCGAAAGGAATCCCGATGATCATCGACGACCTCCGCAAGACGGTCGAAGGCCTGCTGGGCACGCTCACCCCGGCGAAGGCGCAACAGCTGGCCAAGGACATCCTCGAGCCGGGGGCGGCCAAGGAACAGGTCGCGAAGACCACGGCGGATCTGCTCGAGTGGTCGCATTCCAACCGCGAGCGCATCTCGTCGTTCGTGCGGCGTGAGATCTCCGAGCAGCTGAAGGTCGTGGGCGGGGTCGCGTCGCAGGACGAGCTCGACGCGGTGAAGAAGCGCGTGCGCGACCTCGAGCGTGCTTCCGGTATGACGGCTTCCGGCCGGAAGCGAGCGAAGGCGGCGCCCACGAAGAAGCGCACCTCGGCGACCCGGGCGAAGACGGGGGTGCCGTCCGGGAACCCTCCCCCGTCCGACGGCTGATCCCACCCGACGGTGACTCGACGGCGCCTCGACTCGGAGCTCGTCCGGCGCGGCCTGGCGACCTCGCGCACCGAGGCACAGGAGGCCGTGCTCGCCGGGCTGGTCCGGGTCAGGGGCACGGTGGCCACGAAGAGCTCGACGCTCGTCGCCGACGATGAGCCGCTGGACCTCGCCCGGGCCGCGCGCCGCTACGTCTCCCGTGGGGGCGAGAAGCTCGGGGCCGCGCTGGAACGCTTCGGCATCGATCCGACCGGACTGGACTGCCTCGATGTGGGCGCATCGACGGGAGGCTTCACCGATCGTCTGTTGCAGGGCGGCGCCCACCACGTCGTGGCGGTCGACGTCGGGTACGGGCAACTCGCGTGGGCCCTCCGTGGGGACGAACGGGTCACCGTGCTCGAGCGCACGAACGCTCGGGACCTCTCGGTCGACGCGCTGCCCTATCGTCCGGCGCTCGTCGTCGTCGACGTATCGTTCATCTCCTTGCACGCCGTGATGCCGGCGCTGGCATCGGTGGCCGCCGTCGGCGCCGATGCGGTGTTCCTGATCAAGCCGCAGTTCGAGGCGGGGCGCGGGGAGGTCGGCCGGGGTGGGGTCGTTCGCGATCCCGAGGTGTGGTCCAGGGTGATCTCATCGGTCATCGGTGCCGCGTCCGAAGCGGGATTCGCCCCCCAAGGGGTGGTCCCGTCGCCCGTGCGTGGACCCGCGGGGAACGTCGAGTTCCTGCTGTGGTCGCGTCGAGACGCGCCGCCGCGCGAGCTCGACGTCGCCGCGGCGGTGGCCGAGGGCACGGAGGTCGCCGCGTGAGCCGCGTGGGGATCGTGATGCACCCTCGACGCGAGGCGGCGATCGGCGCCGCCCGCCGGATCATCGAGACCCTCGAGGAGGGTGGGGTGGCGACCGTGGCCCTCGCCGAGGACGGCGACGTTCCCGAACGCGATGACTCGATCGACCTCGTGGTCAGCGTGGGTGGCGACGGCACCTTCCTCCGGGCCGCCCACGCGGCCTCGCACGTCGGGTGTCCGGTGCTCGGCGTGAAGGTCGGGCGCATCGGGTTCCTCACGGAAGTGGAGCCCGACGGGGCAGTGTCGCTCGTCCGAGCGGTGCTCGAAGGCAGGGCCCGGGTCGAGGAGCGGCTGGCTGTCACGGTCGAACCGCTCTCGGGGGCCGACTTCCCGCCCCAATGGGGCCTGAACGAGATCATGGTCGAGAAGCACGCGCGTCACCGGCTGGTTCGCCTGGCCGTGGAGGTCGACGGCACGTACGTCACGACCTTCTCGGCCGACGGGGTGATCGTGGCGACCCCGACCGGGTCCACCGCGTATTCGTTCTCCGCCCGAGGGCCGATCGTGAGCCCCGGCGTCGATTCCCTCGTGCTCACCCCGATCGCCGCACACATGGTGTTCGATCGTTCCTTCGTGCTCGATGCCACGAGCCGGGTCCAGCTCGAGGTGGTGGGGGAGGAGAGCGGCGTCCTGTCGGCCGACGGACGACGCAGCATCGGGCTGCCGGTCGGGTCGAGGGTGCGCATCCGAGCGTCGTCGCGGCCCGCCCGCCTCGTCCGGAGGAACGACGCGCCCGGGTTCCTCTCCTTGGTGCGCGAGAAGTTCGGGCTCCCGGGAGAGCCCGGCGAGCAGCCCGGACAGCCCGATACCGGAGATGTCGGCGCCGGAGGCTAGGATGCGCGCGTGCTGCGCGAGCTCCACATCTCGGGGCTGGGGGTCATCGACGACCTCGACGTGCCGCTGCACCCGGGCCTCAACGTCCTGACGGGAGAGACGGGCGCCGGCAAGACGATGATCACCGTCGGGCTCGCGCTCGCGCTCGGGGCGAGGGCCAATGCCTCGCTCGTGCGCGACGGCGCCGATGCCGCCCGAGTGCAGGCGCTGTTCGAGATGGGCCGGGTCCCGAGCGAGGCGTGGGCCGTCCTCGATGGGTGGGTCGACGACGGCGAGGTGCTGCTCGCGCGAACGATCCCGGCCGACGGCAAGGGAACGGCTCGCATCGGCGGACAGCTCGCCACCGCTTCCGCGCTGGCCACGCTCGGACCCGTGCTGGTCGAGGTGCACGGGCAGGGCCAGACGCAGCGGCTGCTCGAGCCGGCGGTCCAGACGGCCTTCCTCGATCGATACGCGGGCGACCGTCACCTCGTCGCCCTGGCCGCCTTCCGGGAGACCCACGACGCCCTGCAGGCCGCGACCGCCGCTTTCGAACGCCTCCGCGATGCGGCACGCGAGCGCGAGCGCGAGCTCGACCTGCTCGCCTACCAGGTCCGCGAGATCGAGGCGGTCTCCCCGGAGCCGGGGGAGTCGGAGCGTCTGGCGAGCGAGGAGGCGCGGCTCGGTCATGTCGAGCGGTTGATGGAGTGCGGGGCAGCCGCCGAGGCGGCGCTCGCCGGAGATGACAGCGGGGCGGCCGACGCGCTCGGACTGGCCGCCCGTGCCATCGAGGAAGCGGGCACGCTCGATCCCGAGGCGCACGAGCTGGCCGCTCGCGGTGCCGCGCTGGCCATCGAGGTCGCGGAGCTGGCGCGTGACGTGCGCGGATACCGGGAGTCGCTCGCCGTCGACCCCGAGCGCCTGCAGCTGCTCCGGGAGCGTATCGCGGCGCTGAAGTCGTTGCAGCGGCGATACGGCGACACCGACGCCGACGTCCTCTCGTTCATGGCTGAGGCGTCACGACGGCTGGCCGAGCTCGCGGGCGCCGACGAGCGTCTGGCCGAGCTCGGCGAAACCGTCGAGGCGCTCACGGCCCAGAGGGTCGCTCGGGCGGCGCTGGTCACCGCGGGGCGCGAAGGTGCGGCCGACCGGTTGGCGGCCGCGCTCGGCGCAGAGCTCGAGGAGCTCGGCATGCCCGGCGCCCGCGTCGAGGTCGGCCTCGATCCCTTGACCGTCCCCGGCCCCTCAGGAGCCGAGCGGGTCGAGCTGCGGTTCGCCGGGGGGCCCGACCTGGCGCTCCATCCGCTCGCGAAGAGCGCCTCGGGAGGGGAGCTGTCGCGCACCATGCTCGCCTGCCGCAGCGTCATGGCCGATCTCGATTCAGTCCCGACGCTCGTCTTCGACGAGGTCGACGCCGGGATCGGCGGGCGGGCCGGGCTCGCCGTCGGGCGACGCCTCGCGAGGCTCGCGCTCGACCGGCAGGTCTTGGTGGTCACGCACCTGCCGCAGATCGCCTGCTTCGCCGACCGGCACGTGCAGGTGACCAAGCGAGGGGGCACGGCGTCCGCGCAGGTGCTCGACGACGAGGAGCGGGTGCGCGAGCTCTCGCGCATGCTGGCTGGGCTCGATCGCAGCGAGAGCGCGATCTCCCATGCGGAGGAGCTCCTGGTCGAGGCTCGGAGGGTGAAGGCGACCGCGTGACGAGACGCGGAGACGAACGATCTTTCCGGGATCGATGCGCCGGGAGCGTCGGAGCCCTCTGCTAGAGTCGGGTCCCGTGGTGATGCAGCAGTCGAAGTTCATCTTCGTCACGGGGGGAGTCGCCTCCGGGCTGGGCAAGGGCATCACCTCCGCCTCCCTCGGCCGTCTCTTCAAGTCCCGCGGGCTGAAGGTGGTCATCCAGAAGCTCGACCCCTACGTCAACGTCGACCCGGGCACGATGAATCCGTTCGAACACGGCGAGGTGTTCGTGCTCGACGACGGCGCCGAAACCGACCTCGACCTCGGTCACTACGAGCGGTTCCTCGACGACGACCTGCATCGTGGCTCGAACTTCACGACCGGCGCCGTCTACTCGAGCGTGATCGCGAAGGAGCGTCGCGGCGACTACCTCGGGAAGACCGTGCAGGTGATCCCGCACATCACCGACGAGATCAAGGAACGCGTGCGGGCACTGGCCGAGACCGAGGTCGCCGACCTCGTGATCGTCGAGATCGGCGGCACCGTGGGCGACATCGAGTCACTGCCGTTCCTCGAGGCGATCCGGCAGCTCCGCAACGAGGTCGGCCGCGACCACTGCGCATTCGTGCACGTCTCGCTGATGCCGTTCATCGGCCCCAGCGGTGAGCTGAAGACCAAGCCGACCCAGCACTCGGTCAAGGAGCTGCGGGCGCTCGGGCTCCAGCCCGACGCGATCGTCTGCCGGTCCGACCGACCCATCGGACGCAACCTGAAGGAGAAGATCTCGCTGCTGTGCGACGTGCCGATCAGCGGGGTCATCAGCGCGCCCGACGCCCCGTCGATCTACGAGGTGCCGCTCGTGCTGCACCGTGAGGGCCTCGACACCGAGTTGGCGCACCACCTGCGCATCGACGGCGAACCGATGCTCGCCGAATGGACGGGGCTGGTCGATCGTATCCACGCGGCGACCGAGCCCCTGACCATCGCGGTCGTCGGCAAATACGTGACGCTTCGCGACGCGTACCTGTCGGTGATGGAGGCGCTGTACCACGGCGGGTTCCACCATGGAGCCGACGTGCAGATCCGGTGGGTCGCCTCCGATGATCTCGGGGGCGACGCCACCGAGGAAGCCCTGCACGACGTCGACGGTGTCCTGATCCCAGGCGGGTTCGGCATCCGGGGCGTGGAGGGCAAGGTGGCCGCGGTCCGGTTCGCTCGCGAGCGGGGGGTGCCGTTCCTCGGCATCTGCCTCGGGCTGCAGTGTGCGGTGATCGAGTTCGCCCGCAACGTGATGGGTCTCGAGGGGTCGAACTCCAGCGAGTTCGACCCCGCCACGCCGCACCCCGTCATCGACCTCCTCCCCGAACAGAAGGACGTGACCGACCTCGGCGGATCGATGCGGCTGGGCGCCCAGCCCTGTCATCTGGTCGCTGGCACCAAGGCTGCCGAGGCCTACGGCGAGCCGGTCGTGTACGAGCGGCATCGCCATCGCTGGGAGGTGAACCCCGCGTACCACGACCGGCTCGAGTCGCATGGGCTCGTGCTCTCGGGCAACTCGCACGACGGGCGGCTCACCGAGATCATCGAACTGCCGGACCATCCGTTCTTCGTGGCCGGCCAGTTCCACCCGGAGCTCCGTTCACGTCCGACGCGGCCGCATCCGCTCTTCCGAGAGTTCGTCGGCGCAGCCCAGGCGCATCGGCGCCAGGGGGCGAGCCGGCCGCTCACGGCCACCGGGTAGTCGGGGAGGGTGGTCGAACCGCTGTCCGCGCGCACCGTCTTCCAGGGGTCGTTCGTGCGCGTCGACCTCGAGGAGTGGCCGGAGGTCGGACCGTGGGAGGTCGTTCGTCGACCCGACGCCACGGCCGTGCTGCCCCTGACCTCCGACGACCAGGTGGTGCTGGTGCGCCAGTTCCGGCCGGCCGTTCGGCAGGTGATGACCGAGGTTCCCGCCGGTCTCCTCGATGTCGACGGTGAGGACGCGCTCACAGGAGCGGCCAGGGAGTTGCTCGAAGAGACGGGGTTCCGCCACACCGCGATCGAGTTCCTCGGCGGCGTCTATGCCACGGTGGGGTCCAGCGACGAGTACGTGCACCTGTTCTGGGCCAGGACCGAGGCCGAGCCGTCCGGCGGTGTGGAGCCCGGCATCGAGCTCGTGGTCGAGCCGTTCGGCCGCATGGTCGATGCCGCGCGGTCGGGCCGGGTCCGCGACGCGAAGACGGCGTTGTCGCTGCTGATGGCCGCGGGGAGGCCCCCGCTCCCGTCGTGATGACGACGCGTCGCTGAGCGGCGTTCAGTACGCTTGCGTGGGAACGGAACAGGGCGAGCCCGGGTCGGCCCCCGCCGGGGGCCGAGCGGGTCGAGGAAGGGCAACGGGCGTGGACGTCGGGATCCCGAAGGAACTCAAGGACAACGAGTTCCGGGTTGCGGCAACACCCGAGGGCGTGCGGGAGCTGACCCGAGCAGGACATCGGGTGGTCGTCGAGACCTCGGCCGGCCAAGGATCCGCGATCGACGACGAACAGTATGCGGCGGCAGGGGCGGAGATCCTCGCCGACGCCGACGCCGTGTTCGCGTCGGCGGAGCTGATCGTGAAAGTGAAGGAGCCCCAACCGCAGGAGTACGAGCGCTTCCGTCCCGGACACGTGCTCTTCACGTACCTGCACCTGGCCGCCGACGAACGGCTGACCGGGTTCCTGGCCGAACGCGGTGTCGCATCCGTTGCATACGAGACCGTTCAGACACCCGACGGACGTCTCCCCCTGCTGGCGCCGATGTCCGAGATCGCCGGGCGCATGGCGCCCCAGGAGGGCGCGGTCGCCCTGGAGCGACCCCACGGCGGCCGCGGGGTCCTGATGGGAGGAGCCTCCGGTGTTGCTCCCGCCACGGTCGTGATCTTGGGCGCCGGCATCGCGGGGGCGAACGCAGCGGATATCGCCGCGGGCATGGAGGCCGACGTCACGGTCGTCGACCGCAACGTCGATCGGCTGCGCGACATCGACCGCGTCTGGCACGGCCGGATCCGAACCGAGATGAGCTCCACGCTCGCGATCGACCGCCTGGTGGTGCAGGCCGACCTGGTGGTGGGCGCCGTGCTCGTGCCGGGAGCGAGGGC
This sequence comes from Actinomycetota bacterium, assembly GCA_035711865.1. Lineage (GTDB taxonomy): Bacteria > Actinomycetota > UBA4738 > UBA4738 > HRBIN12 > JAOUEA01. The sequence goes on along the minus strand of DASTBT010000066.1, from coordinate 350 downwards.
TCCCCATCTCGTCGGCGCGGATACCGTCGCGGCGATGCGGCCAGGCTCGGTGCTCGTGGACATCTCGATCGACCAGGGTGGATGCTTCGAGACCTCCCACGTCACGACGCATTCCGACCCGACGTTCGTGGTCGACGGCGTCGTCCACTACTGCGTCGGGAACATGCCGGGAGCCGTGCCCCGCACCTCCACCTACGCCCTGACGAACGTCACCCTGCCCTACGTGCTGGCGGTCGCCGACCGGGGCCTCGTCGACGCCGTGCGCGGCGATCCGGCGCTCGCCCTGGGCGTGAACGTCTACGAGGGGGCCGGGACGAACGACGGGGTCGCATCCGCTCACGCGCTCGAGC
>DASTBT010000065.1:0-26900 GCA_035711865.1 Actinomycetota bacterium | reverse complement strand
CGACGCGGGGGCGCGGGTGCACCAATGGCGTCGCATGTCCGGCGTTCGCGAGCAGCCCCAGCTCGGGCGCGCCCAGACGCTTCCCCTGCTCGACCAGCACGGTGCCCTCGGCGACGTCCTCACCGACGGGCCGAACGTGGCGGCCGGCCGCCGCGGCCTCGAGCAGCCGCACCACCTCGCCGTGGACCTGCGCGTTCTCGATCGGCACGATCGTGTCGGCCCCGGCGGGGATCGGCGCGCCCGTCGCGATCGCGATCGCCTCGCCGCCTCCCACCACCTGCTCGGGCCGATGTCCGATCATCGACCGTCCGACGACCTTCAGCTCCGCGGGCCGCTCGGGCGTGGCCTCGGCCACGTCGGACGAGCGCACGGCGTAGCCATCCATCGCCGACGACGGGAACGCGGGCAGGCTGTGGGTCGCGATCACGTCCTCGGCCGAGACGCAGCCGTGCGCCTCGGTGAGCGGGAGCTGCAACGGCGCGAGCGGTGCGATCGCCTCCAGCACGCGGGCTCGAGCGTCGCCGACCGGGATCAGGCCGTCGCCGGCATCGTGGTCGTGCAGCGCGGAGCGACGGTCGGCCATGGGGGCCAGTGTATCGACGCCTCCCCCGCCCGCCGGGACCCCCACTCACGTTCGGAGCGTTCGCGGCCGATACCTGAAGGCATGGAAGCCATCCGTCGAACCCGCCGTTCCCTGCTCGCGTTCCTCGCCGTCGCGCTCGTCGCGGGCGCCTGCTCGTCGGGCGGACCGAACGAGCGGAGCGCGGCCGGGCCACCGCCCGCCACCGACCACGCGGAGCCGCTCGCGCGTGTCATCGCGGCCTCGGACCGGGCGATCGACGCGGAGTCGATGCACATGACGTTCGAGCTGGTCCTCGCCGGGGCCGGTCAGGAGCTTCGCGGGTCGGGGGAGGCCGACGTGGCGTTCGGCGACGAGATCCGCCAGCACATGCTGTTCCGGTACGACTCGTTCCCCGGCATGCCCGACGGGCTCGAGATGGAGATGATCATGGACGGGCCCGTGGTGTACATGCGAGTGCCACAATTCAAGGATCTCGGAGGGTTCGCGACCGAGTGGATCTCGATGGACGTGTCGGAGGCAGTGCCCGGCTACGACGACCTGGCGGCGTTCGGCGCCGGCCAGAACGACCCGTCGAACGCGTTCGGCTACCTCCAGGGCGCCGAGGAAGCCGGGGAGCTCGGCACGGACACGATCGACGGGGTGGAGACGACCCATTACGAGGTGACGGTCGACCTGGCCGAGGCCGCGAAAGATGTCCCCGCCGACCTGCGCGACGAGATGCGGACAGTCATCCGGCAGGTCCGAGAGCAATTCGGAACGACGACGATGCCGTTCGAGGTCTGGGTCGACGACGACGGCCTGGCTCGCCGGATGGTCTACCGCATGGAGGCCGACGGCCCGGCCGGAGGGTTCTCGATCGAGATGACGGTCAACGTCACGGAGTACGGGAACGACTTCGTGCTCGAGGTGCCCGCGCCGGGCGAGGTCACCGACGTGACGGAGCTGGCCGGGGCTGCAGCGAGCCGTTAGAGCAGCTTCCGCCGCTGCACGAAGTCCGCGAGCCAGTCGCGGAAGGCCGGGCCGAGGTCGTCGCGCTCGATCGCGAGCTCCACGGTGGCCTTCAGGTAGTCGAGCTTGTTCCCGGCGTCGTATCGGCCCTGGTCGAACGTGTACGCGTAGACGGCCTGTTCTTGGGCGAGCGCGTTGATGGCGTCGGTGAGCTGGATCTCGCCACCGTGGCCCGGCTTCGTGTGGCGCAACATGTCGAAGATCTCCGGCGTGAAGACGTAGCGCCCGATGACGGCCAGGTTGGAAGGCGCCTTCTCGGGAGATGGCTTCTCGACGACCGAGCGCACCTTGGCGAGGTTCTCCTCGACCGTCTCGGGGGTGATCGCGCCGTAGGACGAGATCTCGCTGCGGGCGACCTCCTGCGTGGCCAGCACCGAACGCCCGTAGCGCTCGTGCACGCGCAGCATCTCGGGCAGCAGCGGCTGGGACGGGTGGATCAGGTCGTCGCCGAGCAGCACGGCGAACGGCTCGCCGTCGACGTGAGCTTCCGCCACACGCACCGCGTGTCCGAGCCCGAGCGCTTCGTGCTGGCGCACGGTGTGGATCTGCCCCAGCTCGGCCAGCGCACGGATCTCCTTCAGCTCGTCGTACTTGCCGCGGGATTCCAGCACGGCCTCGAGCTCGGGGCTTCGGTCGAAGTGGTCCTCGATCGCCCCTTTGCCTCGCGCCGTGACGATCAGGATGTCGGTGAGGCCGGCACGGACCGCCTCCTCGACCACGAGCTGGATCGAGGGCGTGTCGATGAGCGGCAGCATCTCCTTGGGCACGGCTTTGGTGGCCGGCAGGAACCTCGTGCCGAGCCCTGCGGCGGGGATGACCGCTTTCCTGACCTTCACGGGGCGCCCTCCTCGTGCGGGAGCCGAAGTGTACGCGCCGAGCAACGGCACAGGGAAGTCGTCCGATGTGGGTAGACCGTTCGGACCCGGGCGTTCCCGCCGTCGGTGAGGGGGCCAAACCCGGCCCCGCCCGCCGGTACACTCGGCTGGCCATGCCCACCTACGAGTACGTGTGCAAGAGCTGCGGGCATCTCTTCGAGATCGTGCAGTCGATGCGCGACGATCCGCTGCGCGAGTGCCCCGAGTGCGGTGGCGAGCTCCGAAAGATCTTCGCGCCGCCGGCGATCTCGTTCAAGGGGTCGGGGTTCTACGCCACCGATCACGGGAGGAAGGGGCCGCCGAAGCAGCCGTCGGGCGAGAAGGCGGACAAGAGCGAGAAGGCCGGGAACGGCGCCGGGAAGACCGACGCCGGCGCTTCCAAGGAGGGGTCGAAGAGCCCGGCCGGCGCGAAGGAGGGGTCCTCCTCGGGCTCGTCCGGTACATCGGGCTCGACGGGCGGATCCTCGGAAGGAGGCGGATCGTGACCACGGCCGACGTCGGCGTCTTCGGCGGCTCCGGCTTCTATTCGTTCCTCGAGGACACCGAGACCGTCGAGGTCGAGACGCCCTACGGGTCGCCCAGCGCCGCCGTGACGATCGGCGATATCGGGGGACGGCGGGTCGCGTTCCTGCCCCGACACGGCTCCCGGCACGAGTTCCCACCACATCGCATCCCGTACAAGGCGAACCTGTGGGCGATGAAGGAGCTCGGGGTCGGGCGCGTGCTCGGCCCGAACGCATGCGGGTCGCTGCAGGCCCACGTGAAGCCGGGCGAGTTCGTGATCTGCGACCAGCTCGTCGATCGCACGCGCGACCGTCCGAACACGTTCTACGACGGGCCGGTGACGACCCACATCTCGTTCGCCGACCCGTACTGCGACGTGATGCGCTCGACGATCGTCGAGGAGGGCCGGCGCCTCGAGATCCCGCTCCACGACCGCGGTACGGTCGTCGTGATCGAGGGGCCGCGGTTCTCCACCCGCGCCGAGTCGGCGTGGTTCGCCGGTGCCGGCTGGGAGGTCATCAACATGACCCAGTATCCAGAGGCGTTGCTCGCCCGCGAGCTGGAGCTCTGCTACGCGAACATCTCGCTGATCACCGACTACGACGTCGGCGTGGAAGGTGTGCCGCCCGTGACCCACGAGGAGGTCGTCAGGGTGTTCACCGAGAACAACGAGCGGCTCCGCGATCTGCTGTTCGGCGTGATCCCGGCGTTGCCCTCTGCGCGCGACTGCGTCTGCGCGTCTGCACTCTCCGGCGCGCGCTTCGAGGTCTGAGCGATGGCGGGCGAGCCGGTGCTGGCCAGGGTGGAGCTCACGTTCCGCACCGAGGACGATCCGCATGCGCTGGCCGATCGCGTGCGCGAGGCCGTGGCCCTCATCGTGGGACGGGAGTCGCTCGAGGAGTTCCGGGTCCGCGTTCTCCCGCTCACCCGGAAGCCCAAGGGTTCCGACGAGTAGGAGGCGTGGATCGCGTGCGGCCGTGACGTCGGTCACGGAGCGCTCGGCGGCCCACCCGTAGGGTCCAGGCATGATCGGTCCGTTGAGCCGGCGCCTGCCGAGGTCCGCGATCGCGTGGTTCGGGGGCGCCGCGCTCGCAGCGGCCGGGGCGATGCTCGCGGTGCGCGCCCACGTCGCGACCCTCGAGGCGACGCGACCCGATGTCGGTCCGCCGACGCCGGTCGTCGTGGCCGCGGCCGATCTCACGCGAGGATCTTCGCTGGTTCCGGATTCGTTCCGAGTGGTCGACGTGCCCTCCTCCCTCGTGCCGCCCGGATCGCTCACCGGCCTCGAGCAGGTCGCCGGGCGGGTGCTCGTGGCCGACATCGCCGAGGGCGAGGCGCTGACCGAGACGCGGCTCGGAGGTGCACGGGCGGGTCCGATCGCCGCCCTCGTGCCACCCGGGCTCCGGGCTTTCGTGCTGCCGGCCGGACCGCCCGCCGGGACCATCCGGCCCGGCGACGAGGTCGACGTGCTCGCGACGTACGGCGCGAACGCGGGGCGTCCGTACACCGAGACCGTGGCACCGGCGCTCGAGGTGCTCGAGGTGGTCGACGCCGACGGCGCGGTGGCGATCGCGACCGGGCCCGGGGCGCCGCCGGCCGGGCCGCCGATCGTCGTGCTCGCCGACCCGTCCACGGTCGAGCGGCTGGCCCGCGCGGCGAGCCTCGGCCTGCTCTCGATCGCGATCGTGGGCGACGATCCGGCGCCGACGACCGATACGTTCGACGAGACCGGCGACCGCTAGCATGGGGCGGCTTCCCGCCGCCGACGTCCGAAGGAACCCGAGCACCCGTGAGCCTCCGTCCATGAGTCCCAGCCGATGACCGTCTGGCAGGCGATCGTGCTGGGGTTCGTGCAGGGGGCCACGGAATACGCGCCGGTGTCGAGCTCGGGGCACCTGATCCTGGTGCCGTGGCTCTTCGGATGGCAGCCGCTCGGCGACGACGTCGGCTTCGCCAAATCCTTCGACGTCGCGCTCCACATGGGGACCCTGCTGGGCGCGGTCATCTACTTCCGCCGCGACCTGTGGCGATACCTGGTCGCCTGGCTGACCACCCTGCGTCGCCGGGCGATCGAGACGACCGACGAACGGTTGGCGTGGGCGCTCGTGATCGGGACGATCCCCGGAGCGATCGTCGGCGCCGTGTTCGAGGGAGTGATCCAGGAGAACCTGGGCGCGCCGGCGCTCATCGCGGTGATGCTCGCGGTCTTCGGCGTGATCCTGTACCTCGTCGACAAGCGCATGCCGAGCGACCGTGGCCTCGACTCGATCGGGGTGCGCACCGGCCTCTACCTCGGCGTGGCACAGGCCCTCGCACTGCAGCCCGGGGTCTCGCGGTCGGGGGTGACGATGACGGCCGCCCGGGCGATCGGGCTCGATCGCGAGACCGCGGCTCGCTTCTCGTTCCTGCTCTCGTTGCCGATCATCGCCGGCGCGGGGCTGTACAAGGGCCTCGATCTCGTGGAGACCGGCTTCCAGGGCTACGGGGCGGAGTTCTTCTGGGGCTTCGTCTCCTCGGCGGTGAGCGGCTTCCTCGTGATCTGGGGGCTGCTCAAGTACCTCAAGCGACACGATTTCAAGGTGTTCATGCTCTACCGCCTCGCGGTGGCCGGACTCGTGCTCGGCCTGATCGCGACCGGCCTCCGCGAGGCTACGATCTGAGAGGAGGACACATCGATGGACCGTCCCACCCTGCAGCGCTGGCTCGACGCGTACGTGGCCGCCTGGCGATCGAACGACGCGGCCGCGATCGGGGAGCTCTTCGCGGCCGACGCCGAGTACCGGTACCACCCGGCCGACGAGCCGGTGTACGGGCGGGAGGCGATCGTCGCGTCGTGGCTCGAGGAGCCCGACGAGCCCGGCTCGTGGGACGCCTGGTACGAGCCGTTCGCCGTCGAGGGCGATCGCGGGGTCGCGATCGGCGTCAGCACGTACTTCGACGCAGATCGCACACCGGTCCGCGTCTACGACAACGTGTTCGCCATGGAGTTCGACAAGGAAGGCCGCTGCTCGAGCTTTACCGAGTGGTTCCGTCAGCGGCCCACTCCGTCGGGCTGACGCCCGAGCAGATCACTCGCCGTGGAGCTCGGCCAGCCACGCCTGCAGCCGCGGCAGGTGCTCCCGGTAGTGCTCGGGACCGGCCTTGCGGATCCAGCTCGTTGCGGCCTCGTCGGGGGACGGGAACTGCCCCCACGCGTGCAGCATGCGCGAGCGCGCGGCCGCGGCCTGAGCCTTGACGTCGGCGAGGGACACGTCGCGCATCGCGTCGAGGAACCGCGCGTTCATCTCGTCGATCTCGTCCGCGTGCAGCTCGACGTACGTGCCGTGGCGGATCTGCTCCAGCGCGACGCCCGCTTCCGCGAGCCAGGTGCCGATGTGGGCGAGGCCATCCTTCGCCGACCATCCCTCCGCGAAGTACCCGGGCCGCACCGCTTCGTGGGGATCGAACGCGTCGATCGTGGAGCGAAGCTCCCCCCAGAGCCGGTCTTCCTCGGCGATCGTCGGGGCGTCGATTGGCATGGCCTCTCACCTTACGGGCACGGAAACGTTGCCGCGTTGCGACAGTGATGTGGCGACACCGCGACGAAGCACCGCAAGGGGTTGCCCCCGGCTTCCTGCCGGGCGACCCTCACCAGGTGGACGAACAGACCTCCATGTCGTGGGCGATGGTGCTGATCGGCTCGGCTGCCGTGGTCTCGGGCATCGTGGGATACCTGTTGCCGCGGAGCGAGCGTCTGTCCGTGGCCCTGCCCCTGCTGATCGGCGCCGGGGTCGGCGTGGTGGCCCTGTTCCTGCAAGCCGTGGGCGGCGGCCTCGACGAACCCGAGCGCGCGTCCCGCACGTTCCTGATCTCCTCGACGTTGGGCTTCATCGCGGTGATGGCTGGGCTGGCGGTGCTGGTACGCCGGGCTCGCGGCCGAGGCTAGACCCCGGCGAGGGTCATCTCGCCGATCAGCACCGACGGGGTGCCCACGCTCGAGAAGAACCGAAGGTCGTCGCCCACCCCGGTGATGCCGGCGAGCATCTCCGGAAGGGTGGAGGCGATCGTCATCTCGCGCAGCGGCTCGCCGAGCGCTCCGCCCTCGATGCGCAGCCCGGTCGCTCCGACGCTGAACTCCCCCGAGATGGGGTTGGCCCCGGAATGCACCCCGCTCACGTCGGCGATCAGCACGCCCCCCTCGGCATCTCGCAGCAGCTCGTCGAACGGCGTCGTGCCGTTGTCGAGGTAGAAGTTGGAGGTGCCCACGCCCGGCGAGCCCTTGTACGACCCGCGCTTGCCGTTGCCCGTCGATCGCTGCCCGCCGCCCATGCGCGCCGCGGTGTAGGTGTCGTGCAGGAACCCGTTCAGCGTGCCACCCGTGAACAGCTCGGTCCGGCCGCTCGGCACGCCTTCCCCGTCGAACGGCGCGGCGCCCGGCCCGTCGAGGATCGTGCCGTCGTCGACGAGCGTGAACAGCTCGGAGCCGACCCGATCGCCCACCATCTCGGCGAACAGCGAACGGCCCTTCAGCACGTTCTCGGCGTTCAACGCGCTCGCGAGCACGCCGAGGAAGTCCATCGCGGCGAAGCGGTCGAGCACGACCGGCACCCTGGCGGTCGGCGGCTTCGTCGCGCCGAGCATGCGCACCGCTCGCTCGATCGCCTCGTCGGCAACGTCGTCGAGACCCAACTCGTCGAGCCCACGAGCGATGCGGTAGGAGAACCCGGTCTGGGTCTCGTCGCCGTCGACCGCCAGCGTCACGGCGACCACGAACGCATCGGTGCGCGCGTACTCGGCGTCGACCCCGGCGGTCGACGCGATCGCGACCCGCGACGTGACGTCGCCGATCTGCGCGAAGTCGACCTTCGTCACGCGCGGGTCACTCGTGACGAGACGGCGCTCGAGGTCGAGCGCCATGCGCACCTTGGCCTCGGTCGTCACGTCGGCGGAGTCCTCGCGGAACAGCTCGGGGATCGCCGACGCCGGCTCGGCCGCCGGCAGCACGTTGAACTCGTCGGGCTCGGTGAGCGCGGCGTTCTCGCGGGCGCGACCGACCGTCGCACGGACCTCGTCGACCGACGGGTCGGCCGCGTAGGCGTATCCCAGCCGCCCGTCACGAATCACCCGCACACCGACACCGCGCGACTCCGCGAACTCGAGCCCCTCGACCTCGCCGCGCAACGCGCTGGCCTCGGTCTGCCGCGACTCCTCGGCGTAGGCCTCGACCGCCTCGTCGACCTGCGACGCCTCGACCGCGGCTCGCACGAGCTCGCCGAGATCAGGCACCGGTGCCTCCCACCGTGATCCTCGAGATGCGAAGGGTCGGCGAGCCGCTGCCGACGGGGGCCGACTGCCCGTCCTTGCCGCACACGCCCTCCCACGTGTCGAAGTCGTCGGCGACCGCGTCGACCGCGCTCATCACCTCGATGGCGCGTCCGATCAGGTTGGCTCCGCGCACGGGTGTCGTCGCCTCTCCGTGCTCGATCAGGTGACCCTCGCTCACCCCGAAGACGAAGTCGCCGGTGGCCGGGTTGACCTGGCCTCCCCCGAGCGCGGTGACGTAGACGCCGTTGGCGGTGTCGGCGAGCACCTCGGCGGGATCGGATGCGCCGTTGAGGATGTTCGTGTTCGTCATGCGCACGACGGGCGGCGACGCGTACGACTGGCGGCGACCGTTGCCCGTCGAGTCCACACCGTCCTTCTCCGCGCGCAGTCGATCGTAGAGGTAGGCCTGCAGCACACCGTCGGTGAACAGCACCGTTCGCTGGGCCGGCGTTCCCTCGTCGTCGAACGAGAACGAACCCCAGCCGTTGGTGATCGTGGCGTCGTCGACGCCGTGGATCAGCTCGCTCGCGCACTTCGTGCCGATGAGACCCCGGTAGACGCTGGCCTCCTTGTCGATCGCGTCGGCCTCGAGCGGGTGCCCGACCGCCTCGTGGAACAGCACGCCGCCCATGCCGGGCGCGAGCACGACCGGCATCTCTCCGGCCGGCGCGGGCACCGAGTCGAGCATCGTGACGGCACGTCCCGCGGCGACCAGGGCGGTGTCGTGCGGCGTGTTCGCGTCGATGAACTCGACACCGGAGCATGCGGCGGGGCCGTGGAACCCCGTCTGGATGTTGTCGTCGCGTTTCGCCACCACCTGGGCGACGAGGCGGATGCGGGGACGATCCTCCTCGACCCAGCGGCCGTCGCTCGTGGCGATCAGGCGCTGCTGGAGCGAGTCGCCGTAGACGCCGACGACCTGGACGACCTCGGGGCTGAAGCCGCGCGCCGCGTCGTCGAGCGCTCTGAGCCAGGCGACCTTGTCGGCGGCCGGCACATCGCTCGCCGGACGTTCCACCGCGTTGGTGAGCGGGCCCTCCAGCGTGCGGAGATCGACGACCGAGCCGGCCTCGCCCTCTCGCAGCGCGGCGCTCGCGGCCTGGGCGGCCTCGAGCAGCGCGTCGCGGTCGAGCCGGTTCGAGAACGCGTAGCCGTAGCTCGTGCCCTGGGTGACCCGGACGCCGGCGCCGCGATCGAGCCCGGTCGTGAGCTCCTCGACCTTGCCGTCGTCGAGCCGGATCGAGGTGCCGGTCGTCTCCTCGACGAAGACCTCCGCGAACGCGCCGCCTCGCCGGCGGGCCGCGGTGAGCACCTCGTCGACGAGCGCGCGGTCGAGCATGGCGGCGATGCTAACAGGGGGTACAGTCAGCGCCCGGGGGTGAGCGTGCGCACCGTAACGACGATCGGAACGAGCGTATTCGTCCTGCTCGTGGCCTCCTGTGGACGGGATGAACCGCCCCCCCTCCCGGATCCCGTCGAGACCGGCACACCCGTCGAGATCGCCGACGAACCGACCGCATCGGTCGATCCCGAGGCCGCCTCCGGGTTCGCCGTCGGCTCGGCGGCCGTCATAGTCACCGGGGCGTTGAACCTGTCGGAGACGTACCCGAGCCTCGGACTCCCGGCGCTGTGGGTGCCGCCTCCCGGTGAGTTCGCGATGACGTGGATCGGTCCGCAACGCGAGCTCACGCTGGGCGGCACGTCGTTCACCGCGCAGCAGCCCACCGCCCCCGAGCGCGTGCTGGCGTTCACGATGCGCGGACCCGATGGCCCGGTCTCCTTCACCTCCGACGACGGGAGCTGCCTCGTCACGATCTCGCCGGCGCTCCAGAACCACATGGGCGGCACGTTCCTCTGCTCGACGATCACCGGCGATGCGGGCGACGGCGCCCCGGTGACCGTGGCCGCTCAGGGAACCTTCACGGCGGAGTGAGCGGCTCGGGCGCCGCCGAGGCTCACGTCGCGCCGGGAGTCCGGCGGGGGAACGACCCGAGCCGAGCCGTCTCCCGCCGTGACGTCTTCTCGCTCATCGGACTCTCCGCGGTGCTCATCGTGGTGTTCGCCTGGCCGGGCCTCTTCCGCGGATGGTCGTTCGGACCGGGACCCGACGGGACCGTGTACCTGTGGTGGACGCGCGTCGGTGCCGCCGAGGGGATCTCACTCGTGGGGGGCCGGCCCGGCGTCCCCGCGCTGATCCAGACGGTCGCCGCAACGCTGGGTGTCCCCCTCGTCGCCGGGCTCGCGGGCCTGCAACAAGCGCTCGGGGTGTCGATCGGGCTGGCGGCCGTCGCGCTCGTGCGCGGCCGGGCGCACGGCGGACGCCCGGGCTGGGCCCTCGTGGGAGCCATGGCCGGCCTCTACGCCGTGCATCTGGCCGATGGCTACGTCGCGAACCTCGCCTTCACCGCGGCCTTCCTCGCGGCGGCCGCGGCGCTCGCCCGCCGGACCCGCAGGGGCGTCGTGGCGGCGGCGTTGCTGCTCGGCGGCGGTGGGCTGTCCCACCCCCAGTTCTTCCTCGTCGGGGCGGCGATCCTCGTGGTCGCCGCGGCGGTCGCGTGGGTGCTCGAGCCCGAACACGGATGGCGGTCCGACGCGGGTCGCACACTCGCCTCGCTCGCCGGCGGCGGCGTGATCGTCGGCGCAGGCCTCGTGTCGATGCTCGCCGGCGCCTCCCGCCTGGCCGTGGACACGTCGAAGGACGGCTTCCTCCGACGAGCGGGGCTCGACGACGCGCTGACGCGGAACTACCTGTTCCGGTTCCGTGAGAACGTCCGGCGATTCGCCCCCTGGGTCACGCTCCCCCTCGCCGCGCTCGGCGCCTTGCAGGTTCATGGGTTCACGCGTCGCTTCCTGCTCGCGTGGGCGGTGGTCACGGTCGCGGGCGTGCCCTTGGGCCTGGCCACCGGATGGTTCCCACCCGAGCGCGTGCTGACGTTCGGGTTCGCGATGCCGATCCTGGCGGCGCAGGGGCTGACCTGGGTGTGGGAACGCACGGAGCCGCGGCGCTGGCTCACGCTCGGCGTCTCGGTCGTGCTCCTGGGCCTGTTCGCCCTGCCGGCGATCGACGCCCAGCGCGACCAGCAGCCCTTCGTCTCCCCCGAAGACCTCGCGGCGACGACGCTGGCCGGCCGCATCGCCTCCACGCTGCCCCCCGGAACGCCGCTCGTCTTCGTCGTCGACGACCCCGATCGGTTCGTGACGTTCAACGCCACCAACGTGGCGAACATCGCCCGAGCCGCCGTGCCGACCGAGCGCGCCGACGACGTCTACGTCTTCGTGGGCAGGCTCGACGACCTCGCGGCGGATCGTCCCACGGTGCGGGGGGAGGTCGAATACGACGCGCTCTCGCGCATCACACTCGCCGATCTCCCCGAGGGCGGCCGCACGGTCTTCGTCGCGCCGGAGTGGAACCGAGAGCCCTCGGTCCTGGTCGACGACCGGCTGTCGACGTGGGTGGGTGCGGACGGGGCCGCCGCCGGCGGGCAAGTGCGATCGTCGGTCCCCGGCCCGCGGCAGCTGCCCGCCGGCGCCGATGAGATCTCGCCGTCGTCACCGGTCGCCATCGCGTTGTCGGCGGTCGCGGCCTTGGCGCTGCTCTGGATCGTGGGCGCGGGATGGTCCCGATGGACGTTCGGCGACCTCGTCGCCGCGGCCGCGGCGGCGCCCGCGTTCGGGATCGCGACGCTCACCGTGGCCGCGCTCGTGCTGGAACGCATCGGCGTGCCGTTCGACGGGCGATGGGGACCCGTGTTGGCCTCAGCCCTCGCCGGCCTCGGCGGCTACACGCTCCTCGTCGTGCAACGAAAGCCTGCCGAGGACCCGGTGCCGAAGGTCGACGAGGCACCAGATCGCGAGCACGAGCATGGCGGGCGTCAAGATCCAGTGCCCGATCCATAGGTTCACGTCGAAGGCGTCCGGGTAGCGAAGGGGTTCGGTCGTCCACTGCGCGAGCCCGAGCGCGGCGCCGGCGGCGATCACCGTGGCGCGAGGGGGCTTCGGCAGCATCCAGACGAGCGGTAGCGCCCACACGACGTACCAGGGAAGCAGCACCGGGCCGAGCAGCATCAGCGCCACGAGCGACCATCCCATCGCGGCCCCGACCGACGCAGTCGGCTCGCCCTCGGCAGCCCGGCGGGCGACATCACGCACGAGAGCGACGAACGTCACGACCAACACGGCCGCCACCGCGACACGACCCAGCCAGCCGAGCGTGCCGAAGCTCAGCCAGCCGAAGATCTTCCGCACCAGGACCGACGGCGCGAGCCAGCCCTCGTGCCCGGCGAGCTCCAGCATGCCGAGCGTCGGATCCTCGGCCTGCAGGTACGGCACCGCGAACGCGAGCCCGATCCCGATCCCCACGGCGGAGTGCGTGAGGGCGGCGCGTCGACGCCGTCCGGCCGGCGCTCGAGCCACGGACCACACGATCACGAGCACGAGCGGCAACACGGCGGCCGCCTTCACCGATGCCCCGACCGCCAGCACCGCCACCGCCGCATGGGTCCGTGTGCGCACGAGGAGCAGGAAGCCGCCGGCGACCGCGAGCGCCATCATCAGGTCGTTGTGCCCGCTCGCGACCGAATGGAAGAGCACCACCGGGTTCAGACCGAACGCAGCCACGGCGAACGCGGCTCGCGACGGGCGGACCCTGATCACGGTGAGGCCGATCACCGCCACCGTTGCGAGGCTCGCGAGCGCGGCCAGCCATCGGTACGCGGCGACCTGGCCGGCGGGATCGTCGACCACCCGCGCGATGCCGTACGAGACGGTTGTGAACGCCGGCCCGTACACGGCGGGCGTGTCGACCCACTTCGGTCCGACGAGCGCCCAGAGGTCGTCGCCGGGGAACTCCACCGGGGTGTTGACGTAGGGGTTCTCGCCGTAGACGGCAGCGATGCGCCCATAGAAGGCGTAGGAGTAGGCATCGCGCGAGAACAGCAGGGGGACGAACGCGACCACGAAGACGTTGGCGAGGATCGCGAGCACGACCACGGTGCGCAGGCTCACGCTGCCGTGCCAGGTCTCCCGCAGCAGCACGAGGAACCCGGCCACCGCGAGAGCCATCGCGACGACTCCCGCCGCGATCAGCCAGGACCCGGCGAGACGATCGAGCCCGAAGACGCCGGCGAGCACGGTGAGAGCCCCCGAGGGTTCGGCGCCCGCCGGCAGCACGGGTTGGAACGGGGAGCCGGGCGACGCAGCGTAGGTCGCGCACGCGATGAACCCGGCGACCGCGAGCACGATCGCGGGGGTCGCACCCCGCGCCGAGGCGCCGGGGGGTGGCGCGTCCGGGCGTGGGGCACCGGAGGGTGGAGCACCGGTCCGCTGCACGGCGCCGACGCTATCATCGCGAATGCACCGAAGGGGAGGGCGCCCCCACCGCTACGCGCGGCCGTTCGAACCGTCCGAAGATCGACACCAGAACTGCGAGGAGCGCCCCCGGCACGACGATCCAGATCACGCGCTCGATCCACCAGGTCGAGGTGCTGTCGGGCTCGTGCCCGAGCCCGAGCGGCCAGAGCAACAGGATCGCGAGCAGATACGCGGTCATGTGCCATAGGAACAGCGTCATGATCACGCCGTTCACCGCGATCGTCGCCATCCACGCCTTCTGCCGCCGGAGCCACCTGGCGAGCCGCGGGCGCAGGAGCATCAGGACGCCGATCGACCAGATGCCACCCAGCAGGAAGCACAAGGTCGGAGGGTATGCGTTCGAGACCACCTCGACGTCGGTTCCGAGCAAGCTCTTCGGATACGCGCCGATGCCCGGGAACCACTCGAACCGCACATCGCCCGCGAACCGGAACAGCCACGGGTTGGTGAGGAGCGCGAGCCCACCGAGCCCCGCGGCGATCATCGTCCAGAACGCCGTGCGTGGCCATCGGAGCATCGAGCCGTCGCCGTACGCGTGTCCCAGCTGGTGCGGGAACAGCAGCACGAACACCACGTTCGCCCAGCGCGCCAGCGGAACGCCCCCGAGGAACCCGATCGCGTCGGCAGCGATCGCACCGACAGCCATCACGGCCGGCACCCGAAGCCCGAATCGCTGGTGCAGTCGGATCGTGAACGGTGCGATCGCGACCACGGCGAGGTACACGGCCAGGAACCACAGGGGCCCGAAGGGAAGTGTCGCCCCGGGCGGCAGCATGCCACGCAGCAGCGCGGCGTCCCCCCATATCCTCGGTCCGGTCGGCTCGCCGATCCCGAACGCGTGCATTGCCAGGAGCACGACAGCCCAGACGCCTACGAAGACGAGCGACGGACGAAGCAACCGTTCGAGTCGGCTGCGCACGAACGCCCCGTCCGCCTGACCGCGACGGCGGAAGGCCGTGTAGGCGACGTAGTTCGAGAACCCCCCGACGAAGAAGAAGATCGGCATGACCTGCAAGAACCACGTGGCGAGCCACAGGAACGACGTGACCCCCACGGCACTGGTGAGACGGATGACACCGTCCTGCCACCAGATGATCCCGATCATCCAATGACCGATCACGACCGCGACGATGCTGGCAGCCCGTGCGAAGTCGACGACCCGGTCTCTCGAGGCCGGGGTCTCGGCCGCGAGCCGGTCGATCGGAGCGGTCATCGTCAGATACTGCGATACTCGCGATGTGAGTTCGAGCAGCGACGGCCCGAACCGTGGCCCCTGGCCCGAGCCCGACGAGGCCGACCTGCGGGCCGAGGCGGAGCGACTCGGTGAGCAGGCGGGCGAGCTCGCCGAGGATCTCGACGCCGCCGGCGACCGGGTGACCGACCATCTCGACGACATCGACGACCACGTCGCGGAGTGGGATCGGCGCACCGAGACGGCCGGATCGAAGGGCGTCGCGTTCGCGGTCGCAGGGATCAACCTGGGCGCGATGCTGGTCCTGCCCGTGTTGCTCGTCGTGGGCATCTACACCTTCATCACGATCTACGCGATCGTGAAGGCGGTGAGCGCGGGATCCGACCAGCCCGACGCCCTCACGATCATGCTGGGGGTCGTCGGGCTGGTCGCGCTGTTCGTCACGCTCCTGGGGGTCGGCGGCTGGCTCGTCGGCCGGGCCGCCGACCCGAAGAAGCGCCGCTAGCCGACGGTCAAACGACCATCGGCTCGCGGGGCATCGGCTCGATCGGAGCTTGCGGAGTGACGGGCGGCCGGAGTTCGGTCTCCGGTACGACCGTCCGCCCCTCCTTGGCATCACGCCACTTCATGTACACGTACACGGGCACGCCGAACATCAGGAGCATGAAGCCCTTGAACACGACGTCGGCACCCGCGCCGGCGATCGCCCACACGGAGTAGGCGAAGGCCAGCAGCGCGATGCCCCCGTCGATCGCGAGCCGCCGGCCCTGGAAGCGGGCACGGTCCGCGAACAGCAGGAACATTTGGGCTCCGGCCGAGTACGCGTAGGGAACCAGCGTGGTCAGGGTCGCCAGCAGCAGGATGAACGTGAACTGGTCCACGAGGGACTTCGTGTAGTTCATCAGCATCAGGCCGGTGACCAACACCGAGCTGACGACCAGTCCGAAGACCGGCGTGCCGGAGCGCCCCGACACCTCGGCGAACCGCCTCGGGAACAACCCGTCGCGGGCCGCGGCCAGCGGCACGCGCCCCTGCAACAGGATCCACCCGTTCAAGGCACCGAACGTGCTCGCCAACGCCACGAGCGCGACCACGTCGTCCCAGTACCCGGTGCCACCGAAGATCGAGGCCGCCGCGGCCGCGAACGGGCTCGCCGACTCCTGCAGCGTGGCGGCGGGGATGACGCCCATCACCGCGACCGTCGCCAGGATGTACACGAGCGTCGTGACCACGGTGCCGATCACCGTCGCACGCGGGACCGTCCGCACGGGATCCGCCATCTCCTCGGCCGGCACGGTCGCCGACTCGAGGCCGATGAACGCCCACAGGGTCAGGGTCGCCGCGGCGGTCACGCCGCCGAGCAGCCCGTCGCCCGTGCCCAGCCCGTTCGGGGCGAAGGCGCCGAAGTTGTCACCTTCGATGAAGAAGATCCCGATCAAGCCGATCGCGAGCAGCGGCACGAACTTCAGCACGGTCGTCACCGCCTGCACCCAGCCGGACTCCCGCACGCCCAGCACGTTCACGAGCGTGAGCAGCCAGATCACCCCGATGCCGACGAGCGCGCCGTACAGCGCGGTCTCGGAGAGCACGGGGAAGAAGAACGCCAGGTAGCCGACGAACGCGACGGCGATCGCCGCGTTGCCGGCCCACGCCGCGATCCAGTAGCCCCATGCGGTCTGGAATCCGATGAAGTCACCGAACGCGCGCCGCGCGAAGACGTAGGGCCCGCCGGTGCGCGGGTACGCCCGGCCGAGGTTCGCGAACACCAGCGCCAGCACCACGGCGCCGACGCCCGTGAACACCCAGGCCAGCAACGACCCGGCGCCGTTCGACAGGCTCACCTCCGCCATCGCGGACGGCAACGTGAACACCCCGGAACCGATCATGTTTCCGACCACAAGGGCCACGGCCATGAACAGCCCCAGACGGCCGAGCTTCCTCGTCCGACCGGCCGCTGTGACGCGGGTCGCTACCTGCGTCGCTCTCATCTCCCTCACCCCTTCCGAGCGTGGGATACCGGTCCAACCTCACGGTATCTCCCGGTCGATCGCCGCCCCAGGGCAGTGGGTCCCGCCTCGTGTGGGACCGATCGGTGGCCGCATCGCCGCGCGGTATCGTGGTCCGATGCGCATCGCGTTCGTCTCCACCTGGCCGTCGCGGCGCTGCGGCATCGCGACGTTCACGAGCGATCTGTTCGCAGCGGTCCACGCGGCCGACGAATCGCTTCTGTGCGACATCGTCGCGATCGACGAACGGAACTCGGTTCGTGCGTACGGGCCCGAGGTGCGGTGGCGGATCCGGCAGGGGTCCCCCGATGGCTACGTAACGGCCGCCCGGTCGATCGGTGGCTCCGACGTCGACGTCGTCTGCGTGCAGCACGAGTTCGGGCTCTTCGGGCTCTGGAAGGACGAGTCCTGGGAAGGCGACACGTGGATCGAGGGCACCTACATCGATCACCTCACTCCGTTCCTGCAGGAGGTCGGTAAGCCGGTCGTCGTCACGATGCATACGGTGCTGCCCGAGCCCACCGAAGCGGTGCGCGATGCCGTGCGGAGCATCGCCTCGAACGCCGATCATCTGATCGTGATGGCCGAGACAGCCGTCGACATCTTGCGTGAGGTGTACGGCGTCACGACCCCGACGAGCGTGATCCAGCACGGCATGCCGCACATCGAGCCGCGAGGGCGGCGACGGCTGAAGGACAAGTTGGGTCTCACCGGCCGACAGATCGTCGCCACGTTCGGGCTCGTCGGCCCCGGCAAGGGGCTCGAGTTTGTGATCCAGGCGATGCCGTCGGTGGTCGAGCGTCACCCCGACGCGCTGTACCTCATCGCGGGACAGACCCATCCCGAGTTGCTGCGCCATCACGGAGAGGAGTACCGCAACAAGCTCACCGAGCTCATCGAGAACCTCGATCTCGACGACAACGTGGCGTTCCTGAACCAGTATCTGCGCCAGAAGGACATCATCGAGCTGCTGCTCGCGACCGACATCTACGTCACGCCGTACCTCGACCCAAACCAGATCACCAGCGGCACCCTGAGCTATGCCCTCGGCGCCGGGAAGGCGGTCATCTCGACGCCGTACCTGCACGCGAAGGAGGCCCTCGCCGACGACCGGGGGGTGCTCGTGGACTTCCGTGACGCCGGACAGCTCTCGTCCGCGATCGCTTCGATCCTCGACGATCCGGAGCTGAAGGCGCGCCTCGAGCACAACGCCTACGCGTACGCGAGCGAGTTCACGTGGCCGAAGACGGGAAGACGGTTCGTCGAGGTCATGGGCTCCGTCGAGGCCTCCGCGCCGGAGAGGCGGCCGACACAGGCTCGACCCGGCGAGTGGGTTGCGCTTCCGATCGGCGCTCGCCTCGCGGGCAACCCCTTGATCAGCCCCGGCGACGTCGCGCCGTCGCAGCAGGGCATGGAGGTCATCTCCACGATCAACCCTGGGGCCGCGCGCGTCGCTGACGAGGTCGTGCTGCTGCTCCGCGTGGCCGAGCGGCCCGCCGCCGACGGCGACCTGCCCGCGAACGCACGGCTCGTGGACCTGACCGGCGATCGCCCGACACTCGTCGCGATGCCCGACGGGCTCGCCCCCGGAGATCTGGTCGGCATGCCGTTCTTCGACACCGCCGCCGATCCACCTCGCATCGTGCTCGGCTACGTCCGACGCGACGACCCCGGGGTCGATCTCGAAGACCCCCGCACCATCCGGTACCGAGACCTCGCCGACGGCCACCTCGGCGACGACGGCACGACCGACTACCTGACCCACACCTCGCACCTCCGCGTCGCGAGGAGCGCCGACGGGGAGCACTTCGAGGTGGAGCAGACCCCTGCGGTCCTGCCCGCGACCGAGCTCGAGGCGTACGGGGTGGAGGATCCGAGGATCACCGAGATCGACGGGGTGTTCCACATCACGTACGTCTCGGTGAGCAGGCTCGGCATCACCTCGAGCACCCTGACCACGACCGACTTCCGAACCTTCGAACGAGGAAGCGTGATCCTGCCGCCCGACCAGAAGGACGTCGTGCTGTTCCCGGAGACGGTGGGCGGCCGCCACCTCGCATTCACCCGGCCGATGCCGGGATCGTTCTCCCGAGTGCTCGGCATCTGGCTCGCGGAATCACCCGACCTGCGGCACTGGGGCAACCATCGTCCCGTCGCGCTGCCCCGCCCCGGCATGTGGGACGAGGCGCGCATCGGCGCGAGCCTGACGCCGTTCCGCATCGCCGACGGATGGCTCGAGATCTACCACGGCGCCGATCGCACGAACCGGTACGGCATGGGGGCGATGCTGCTCGACGCCGACAACCCCTCGATCGTGCTGGCGCGATCGTCCCGTCCGGTGCTCGCTCCCGAGCTCGACTACGAACGCTCGGGCTTCCTGCACGACGTCGTGTTCCCGAGCGGACACGTCATGCTCGACGAGGGACGCATCCGCGTGTTCTACGGAGCCGCCGACTCCAACCTCGCCGCCGCCGACTTCTCGGTCGCGGACATCGTGGCCCATCTCGATCCGTGCTGAGGCAGCTCGCGCGGCTCACCCGGCCGATACCGGTCGCCGGCACCGGCGCGCTCGCGGTCGGCGTCTACGCCGATCCTTCGGGCGAGCTCGTCGCCGCACGGGAATCGGGCTTCGAGGGTGTCGCCTGTGTCGACGACGCCGCGCGGCTGCTCGACGTGCTGTGCGACCTGTGGGCGGAGACGCCTGATCCGGATGTGGAGCGATGGGCCAGGAGCGTGCTCGAGTTCGTGCTCTGGATGCAGGACGGGGACGGACGCTGGGTGAACTTCGTCTACGACTGGTCCGGAACCCGGAACGAGTCGGGCCTGACGTCGTCGACCGGGGAGAACTTCTGGCACGCGCGGGCGCTCGCCGGGGTCAGCCGAGCGTGGCGGGCGTTCGGCGACGAGCGAGCGCTGTCGGCGGCGCGGCGAGGCCTCGAGCACGCGATCGCACGGCCGGTGCCCGCCGATGTTCGCGCGCTGCACGTGATCACCGGCCTCAGGCTGATCGACGACCCGGGGTTCGCCGAGATCGACGTCGTCGGGGCCGTTCGACGATGGGCCGGCGAGATCGCTGCATGTCGCATCGACGGCGTGCTCATGAACAACCCCGACGAGCACGGTGAGCCGCACCTGTGGGCCCACGTGCAGGAAGGAGCCCTCGCCGACGGCGGCCGCATCTTGGGTGACGCCGGCCTCGTCGACGTCGCGCGGACGAGCGCCCGGGCTCTCTGGGAGCCGATCGTCCGTTCCGGCTTCGACCGCCCGAGCGTGACGCCCTACGACGTCGCGAGCGCCGTGTTCTCGCTGGACCGGCTCGCGTCGGCCGAACCGGGCGCCGAGTGGGCCGAGCTCGCGCGGAGGGCCCGGGCATGGTTCGACCTCGTCGACCGGTCGGGGCGGACCGTCTACGACCGAGCGGTCGGGCGCGTCGCCGACGGCGTCGACGAGGGTCGGGTGAGCCGGAACTCGGGCGCCGAAGCCAACATCGTCGCGGCCGAGACCCTTCCCGACGACGCGGTCGCCTCGGTCGACGACGCCGTCACCCTGCTCCCGACCGGCTCCGAGCGATGATGCCTACGTAGGCCTCAAGAACCGACGGCGATCATGCCGACAGTCCGAGCATGAAGGCCAACCGACGATTCCTGACCGTGGTCCTGGCGTCGATCGTGACCGCGATGTTGGCCTCGATCAGCTTCGCCGGCCCGGGCTCATCCGACGGCGCCGAACGAGGACGGAACGCGACCCTCGCCGATAGCGAGGAGGGGTGCGAGGAGCCGGTCGAGGGCGAGGAGCCGGTCGAGGGCGAGGAGCCGGATTGCGAAGCCGATGGTTCCGAGGAGGGTGAAGACTCGAACGAGGAGGCGGAGGAGGACGGACCCGTCGAGGGCGAAGACGGATCGTCCGCCGAGCGTATGGCCACCTGCATGGCGGCAGCGGGGATCGATCCGACCGGAGGCGATGGAGCCGACGCCGATGCCATCGAGCCGCATGGCCTGGACAATGCGATCGAGCACGTCCTGGCGAATTGCGTGAAGAATCCGCAGGCCCCCGGATTGCTGAACGCGCTCACGCGGCTGGCGGCCAACCGTGAACGTCACGAGGAGCACCGCGCCTGGTTGGCCGAACGCAAGGCGGAGCGCGAGGCCGCCAAGGCGGAGAGGAAGGCGAACAAGGGCGCCGACCACGGGAACGGAGGCGGCAACGACCATGGGAACCTCCGCGGCGGCGGTTCCAACGGTTCGAACGGGAACGGCCACGGACGCGGCAACGGCGGCTCCCACGGCAACGGCCACCACTAGCGCCTCATCCCGGCTACGTCTGGCCTCCCCTGAGTTTCCGCGGAGGCGATCCACGCGTTGTGACGGTCGCATCGATCGCATGCTCCAGGCGGAGCTGACCGCATGCCGCGTCGATGCGGCGGCCCCGCGTATCCCTGACGGTGACGTTCACACCGCCGGCTTCGAGGACGTGCACGAACGATCTGATGCGCCGCGTGGGGCTCGGGCGGCTCGGCGATCCCGGCGTGGGGTTCAGCGGGATCAGGTTCACGTGGGCGCGGAGCCGGTACGCGATCGCCGCCAGCTTGCCGGCTTGCTCGTCGGCGTCATTGACCCCGTCGATCATCGCCCACTCGATCGACGGACGGCGGCGGGTCCGATCGCGCCATGCCGCCATGGCCGCTTCCAGCTCGGCGAGCGGATACAGCTGGTTCGGCGGCACGAGCTCGTTCCGAAGCTCGTCGTCGGCGGCATGCAGGCTCACGGCCAGGCCGACCTGAGGCAGGTCGACGCCCATCCGCTCGATGCCGGGCACCAATCCGACGGTCGAGACCGTCAGGTGCCGCGCGCCGAGCCGCATGCCGGCCGGGTCCATGAGCCGCACGATCGCCTCGTGCACCGGGCGGTAGTTCGCGAGCGGCTCCCCCATACCCATGAACACCACGTTGGTCAGGCGCTGCGGGGTCGTCTCGGGAAGCCTCGACGCCTCGCGCTTCGCCCAGACGACCTGCGCTGCGATCTCTCCGGCCGTGAGGTTCGACTCCAGTCCCATCTGGCCGGTCGCGCAGAACGTGCAGCCCATCGCGCACCCCACCTGCGACGAGACGCACACCGTCACGCGATCGGGGTAGCCCATGAGCACCGTCTCGATCACGTGCCCGGCCGCACCCAAGCGCAGGAGAGCCTTCCTGGTCGCGCCGCGGTCGGCCGTGCGCTCGTCGAGCACGTCCACGCCGAGGGGCAGGTCGACCGAAAACCGCTCGCGGAGCGCCGGCGAGAGGTTGGACATCTCCTCGTAGGTGGCCGCGCGCTTCCAGAGCTGCGCGTACACCTGCTTCGCGCGGAACGCCGGCTCACCCCACGCGGTGAGTCGCTCGGTCAGCTCGTCGGGCGAGAGGTCGTAGACGCTCACGCCGCGAGGGTACGCCAAGCGGATCGCGGCACCCCCGCGACGCCGACGGATAGGCTGCCGAGGTGACCGCAGCCGTGATACGAGCCTTCCCGATCACGAGACCGGTCGACCTGCCCCGGACCCTGTTCCCGCTTCGGAGGGGCACCGGCGACCCGACGATGCGCGTCGGCGACCGGGAGGCATGGCGAGCCACACGGACGCAATCGGGGCCCGCGACGTTCCGGCTGGCGCTCGAGGCCGACCGGCTGATCGTGGAAGCCTGGGGCCCCGGCGCCGACGAGGCGCTCGAGCGTGCCCCCGGCTGGGCGGGCCTGCGCGACGTCGACCATGACTTTCGAGCGCATCACCGACTGATCGCCGACCTGCACCGGCGGCTCGCCGGGGTGCGGCTCACCGTCACAGGCCGCCCTGTCGAGGCCCTGATCCCCGCGGTGCTCGAGCAGAAGGTCACCGGCCACGAGGCCCGCGCGGCGTATCGGAGGTTGACGCTCGCGGTCGGCGAACCGGCGCCCGGTCCCGGCGAGCTGGTCCTGCCACCCGACCCGGCTGCGGTCGCCGCCCTCCCGTCGTTCCGATTCCATCCGTTCGGCGTCGAACGGCGCCGCGCGGAGCGCCTGATCGGCCTCTGCAGGCGGGCTGCGCAGATCGACGCGCTCGCCGACGAGGCGCCGGGCGTCGTTCGGGAGCGGCTGCAGGCGTTCCCGGGAATCGGCCCGTGGACCGCCGCCGAGGTCGCCCGGCTCGCGCTCGGCGACACCGACGCGATCTCGATCGGGGACTACCACCTTCCGAACATCGTGGCGTGGGCACTCGCGGGCGAGCCCCGAGCCGACGACGCTCGCATGCTCGAGCTGTTGGAGCCGTACACGGGTCAGCGCGGCCGCGTGCAGCTGCTCCTGGAGGCGGGGGGCATCAGGGCGCCGGCGTTCGGCCCCCGCGCCGACGTGCGAGCGATCGAGCGCATCTGACGGCCGGGCGGCCGTTACCCTCTGCAAGGATGCATCGTCTGTGCTGAACGTTGTCGAGCCATCGACGGCAGAGTGCGGCCGTCGGCTCGTTGGCCTCTGTGTCACGCCGCGACCGATCCGCGCAGTGCCAGTGCGCTGACAGGCGGTCGATCGCTGGGGGTCTGTCGGGAAAGGAGAAGGTGCGATGGAGAAGTCACGCAAACCGATCTCGACCCGGAAGCCGCCGGTGCCATCGGAGAGCCATGCCGAGATCGAGGATTGGATCCGGCGGGTGATGCCCGATCTGCATCCCATCGTCGGCCATCTCGATTCGGAGATCCGCGAGACGATCCCCGGGCTTCAGTACGCGATCAAGTGGAAGAAGGCGTACTACGGGTTGCCCGAGCTCGGGTGGATCATCGAG
This sequence comes from Actinomycetota bacterium, assembly GCA_035711865.1. Lineage (GTDB taxonomy): Bacteria > Actinomycetota > UBA4738 > UBA4738 > HRBIN12 > JAOUEA01. The sequence continues at coordinate 3,275 of DASTBT010000065.1, read as the reverse complement.
ATGGTTGCGTACGACGTCTCCGTGAACGTCGTCTTCTTCGGCGGCGCGGAGTTCGACCCTCCGCCGCCGCTCGGCGACACGGACAGGAGCCGCTACGTGAAGCTCACGACCCTGGAGGAAGCGCAGAGGCCGGAGGTCCACACGTGGATCGAGCAAGCGGGCCGTGTACAGGGGTGGGGATGAGCGGTCGCCTCCACACGCTCGCTGCCACGAACCGGGATGCGCCGACCCCCGTCGGTGGGTAGTCGCGTGGTCCACAGTCTCCTCCTCGACGTCTCGAGCATGGCCTACCGGGCGTACTTCGCGATGAAGGACTCCGTCCGGGCGCCCGACGGCCGGTCGATGGGCGCCGTGCACGGCTACCTCGGCATGGTGACGCGCCTCGCGACCGACCGGAAGCCCGACTCGATCGTGCACGTGTACGACCACGACTGGCGACCGACGGCACGCACCCAGCTCTACGCGGGGTACAAGGCCGACCGTCCCGACGAACCTGAGGATCTGACGGTGCAGTTCGTGATCCTTCGGGGCGTGCTCGAGGCGACCGGCGCGACGCAGGCCCACGCCCCCGATTGGGAAGCCGAGGACGCGATCGGCGCGCTCTGCGCGCAGGGTGAACCCGACGACCGTTTCGAGATCGTGAGCGGAGACCGCGATCTGTTGCAGCTCGTGCACGACCCCGACGTGCGGCTGCTCTACACGCTGCGGGGCGTCAGCGAGCTGCGCGAGTTCGACGAGGCGGCGGTGCTCGAGAGCTACGGCGTTCCGGCCTCCAGGTACGCGGAATTCGCGATCCTGCGTGGGGATCCCTCCGACGGGCTGCCCGGCGTGCGAGGGGTCGGCGAGAAGACCGCCAGAGCGTTGGTGCAGACCTACCCGGACATCGACGCGATGCTCGTCGACGCCGCCGGCGTCCGCCCGGTTCCCGGCCCGATGAAGGGTTCGCCCGCGCTCCGCGCCCGGTTGCTCGACGCCGCGGATTACCTCGATGCGATGCGCCGGCTCGTGCCGATCAAGACCGATGCCTCGCTCGAGGTCTGGACCGGCAGCCGTGATGACGACATCGCCGCCGAGCTCGCCGAGACGAACGGGCTGCGTGGACCCGTCAGGAGGCTGCGGGAAGCGATCGACGCCCTGCCCGCTTCGAGCTGAGCGCCCGTCACGACCCGAAGCCGAACTTCCCGCCCTTCCCTTTCTTCTGGGCCGCGCTCTCGGTGAGACGAGCGCGCAGGCTCCGAGCCGCCTGCTCGCCCTCCCCGACCGGGGGTTCGCCGTCGTCGCTCGCGACGCCGTTTCCCGACGCGAGGGCGGCGGCGTGGGCATCCTGCGAGGTGAGCAGCTCCACCTCGAGCGCCTCGGCCTTCCGTTCGGCGTCGTGCATGCGGGCGACCGTGTCGAGCTGGTCGCGCCGGAGCTGCTGTACCTCCCGCCGCAGGGCGCGGAGCTCGTCGGCCGGAGGCTCGCCGCCGTTCGGCGACGTGTGACCGTTCGCCGAGTCGATCTGAGCGTAGGCGTCGCGTAGGCGGCTCGCCGTGTCGTCCAGCTCGGATCGGAGCCGTGCGTTCTCCTCCTCCGTCGCCGCGGCATCGGCGTCGCCCGAGGAGGTCGCAGCCTCCTGCGGCGAAGATGCGGGCTGGGTCGCGCGGCGCACGGCATCGACCGCCTCGGCACGAGCGCGCTCGATGGCCGCGCGTGACTCCTCTCGCGCCGCGGCGATCTCGGCGGCAGCCCGCTCCTCGGCGGCTTCGGCACGCCGGACCGCCTCGGCCGCCTCCGACTTGAACGCCTGAGCCGACGCCGTCGCCTCGGCCGCCCGAACCTCGAGCTCGTGTGTGTCACGGTCGAGATCGTTCGCGAGCTCCTCAGCGGCCTTGGAGCGCTCAGCGGAGACACGTTCGAGCTCCTCGGCCCGGGCGACGGCCTCGGCGGCTTCGGCGCGGGCCGACTCCGCGGCGACCGCCACGTCGGCGGCGCGGGCCTCGGCGAGCCGCGTGGCCTCGTCGGCCGCGCGCACGCGACCTTCCGCTTCCACGAGCGACGCTTCGAGCTCCGCGAGTCGGCCACGGATCTCCGCCCGGTCGGCCTCCAGGCGTTCGAAGGCTTCGGCCCTCGCCGCCTCGATCCCCAGCGCTGCCTCGAGCTCCGCGACACGCGCCGTTGCTGCATCGAGCTCGGCCAGGCGCTGGTTCGCGGACTCGAGCTGGGCGATGCGCTGGGTCGCTGCTTCCAGCTCCGCCTGAGCCTCCTTCCGTCGGCGCTTCTGCGCCGCCACCGCGGCCGCGGCTTCCTCGCGCGCCACCTCGGCCGCCCGCTCGTGCTCCGACGAGGCCGATCGCACCGAATCGAGCTCCGCGACGAGCTCCTCGACCCGAACCTGCTCGCGCTGGGACGCGGCTCGCTCCTCGGCGATCTCGGCCGCAGCAGCCGCCATCCTGGAATCGGCATCGGCCACGTTGGCCTCGGCGGCGGCGAGCCGGCTCTCGAGATCGGCCGAAGCTGCGTTCGCGGTCAGGAGATCGCCCTCGAGCTGCGCGATCAGCCTGTCCGCGTTGGCACTCTCTGCCGTCACGCTCTCGAGGCGGGCTTCCAGCTCTGTGCCGTGCGCGCTCGCCTGGGAAGCGCGAAGCTCCGCCTCGGCGGCGCGCACGTCGGCCTCGGCGGCGCGGGCCTCCGCCTTCTGAACGCGCGCGTCCGCATCAGCGGCGCGAGCCTCCGCCTTGGCCGCCCGGGCCTCGGTCTCGACTGCGCGAGACTCGGCTTCGAGCGCCCTGAACCCGGCCTCCGCCGCAAGGGCGCGAGCGGCCTCTGCGTCGGCGGTCATGGCCGCGAGCTGCGCTTCGTGCTCTGCGGATCGCTCCGAGAGCTCGCTCGACTCGGCGGCGAGCTCGGACGACCGAGCGTCGGCGGTCTCGGCGCGACGGTCGGCGTCCTGGAGCCGTTGCTCGAGGGCCGCGACCTGGGAAGCCGCCTCCGCGGCGCGTTGATCTGCCTCGGCCGCGCGCCGATCGGCGTCCGCGGCCCGGGTTCCGACCTCGGCGACGCGCCGATCGGCCTCGTCGGCAGCTTCCCGCGCCTGCTCGGCGTCGCGCTCCACGCCGGCGATGCGCGCCTCGATCTCGGAGACCCTGCTCCGCTCGGCCGCGAGCTGATCGCGTGCCTCCGCGACTGCACGGTCCGACTCCACCCGGCGGACGGCGACCTCTCGCTCGGCGGCCGACGCGGTGGCGCGTTCGACCTCCGAGGCCCGCCGCGCCTGCTCGTCCGCCGCGGCGATC
>DASTBT010000064.1:0-2017 GCA_035711865.1 Actinomycetota bacterium | reverse complement strand
ATGACGTACGACCAGATCGTGGGGGCGATCGGGCCGTTCGAGTTGACGGAATACCTCGGCCTTGCCCTGATCTACGGGAGTCTCGCTCTCACCGTTCCTTCCTCCGGACGGCACCGACAGGGGTCCGGGGATCGAGCCACTGGCGTGGGCCCAGGTTGGGAGTGACGACCCGTGAGCGCCTCGTTCCAGGGATCCGCTGCCGCACCTTCACGACCGGGTCCTCCCGACAAAGGGACCCTTGGCCCTTCTTTCTCGCCACAGGTGGGCATAGGTCGTTGTGTCGAAAGCGCTGACCGGGAGGTGACCCGCGATGATGTGGGGAGGCGGCTGGTGGATCCTCGGTGTCGTCGTCATGGCGGCATGCGTGTACTTCATGGCCCGGATGATGATGGGCCATGGGTCGGCTCACGGTGACCACGCCTCGTACGGCGATGGTCGCGACAAGCAGGGTGCTCGCGAGATCCTCGCCGAGCGGTTCGCCCGAGGGGAGATCTCCGAGGAGGAGTTCCACGAGCGGATGCGTGTGCTCGAGCACCAAGCTTCGTAGAAGGGGTGAGGGCCCGAGGTGGAACGGGCTGGATCGTGCCCCGGAGCCATCAGGGCAAGGGGATCGCGACCGAGGCCGCCGCCCCGTGGCGGGACTACGCCTTCGACATGTTGGCCATGGAGCGGATCGTGTCTATGGTGAGCGAGAAGAACGTCGCGTCTCGTCGCGGAGAAGTTGGGAATGACCGTCGAGCGGCCTCACTCGATGCACCCCGATCAACGGGAAGTCCTCGCCGTTCCCTAGACGAATCGCCTGCGGTGCGGCCTGCCCAGTGTCTTACGAGCGCTCTTGCCTGGCAGCGATAGCTTGCAGGATCACTTCGAGGGTTCGTTCACCGGCAGGGTCATCTCTCACGACCAACTCGGCGAGACCGCAGCACCTGGTCTTGCTCGAAGAGCGCTATCACCTCGACTCCAAACACCGGTGGCAGGCGCTGTGGTTCGATGCATGGGTGGACCCGGAATCGGAGCGTATCCGTGAGCTCGAACGGGGGTTCCGCCGCGATGGTTTGCCGAACCTGATCGTCGATCTCTCCGCCGCCGAAGACATCTTCACCCGCGCAAGCCCGTTCCTCGCGTTGGTCTTCGTGGTCGAGATCGTGATCGCACTCGATATCGAGGCGGGCTGGACGACCAACCTGTTGCTCGCGCTCGGCGGCGCGACGCTGCTGCTCGGGGCGTTCGGCGTGCTGAACTTGGTGCGAGGCCGTCCGTTCCTATCCATCCCTCGACGGGTGGGTACCCCCGAGCTCGTCGCGTTCGTCCTCCTGCCGGCCCTGTTGCCCGTCGTGTTCAGCCGCCAGTTCCTCTTCGGCTTCAACACGATCCTCGCGAACGCCGCGATCGTCGGCCTGGCCTATCTGGTCGTGGGGTTCGGGCTCTTCTCCATCGTGCGGTGGGCCGGCGTTCGATTCTTCGCGCAGTTCGGCGCGTCGGCGACGGTGCTCGTCCGGGCCGTGCCGCTGCTCCTGTTCTTCTCGTTGGTCATGTTCTTCACCACGGAGATCTGGCAGGTGTTCGCGACGACAGGGTCCGCGACGTACTGGACGGCGATCGGGATGTTCGTGGTGCTCGGCTTCGGCTTCCTGTCCGTGCGACTGCCGGGAGTCGTGCGCGAGGTGCAGGCCGACTCACAGGTCGGCGATGTGCCGCTCCGCCGACGAGAGCGGTTGAACCTGGCCGCGGTGGCCCTGATCAGCGAATCGCTGCAGGTGCTGTTCGTGAGCGCAGCGGTCTGGCTCTTCTACGTGCTGCTCGGCACCCTGGTCGTCTCGGCCGAGGTGCGGGGCGCATGGCTCCTGCGCATGGAGTCCGTCATCTGGGACATCGCCTGGTTCGGGGAGCGCGTGCAGGTGACGTGGGAGCTGGTCCGGGTGGCCACGGGTGTGGCGGCGTTCGCCGGCCTCTACTACGCGGTGACAATCCTGGTCGATTCCGCGCACCGGGATCAGTTCGTCGATGCGCTCAGCGA
>DASTBT010000063.1:0-2130 GCA_035711865.1 Actinomycetota bacterium | reverse complement strand
GCCCAGACGGCCGTGGCGCTCGAGCCCGCCCCCCACCAGATCCGATCCCGTAGCCCGGGCGAGTACGGCTCCAGGCGCAACAGGCCGGGCGGGTTGGGAAACATCGGGCGAGGGTTCGGTTGGGCGAAGCCCTCACCTTTCAGCAGCTCGAGGAAGACCTGTGTGTGGCGGCGCGCCATGTCGGCATCCGTCTCACCTTCGCTGGGCTGGTAGCCAAAGTGGCGGAATCCATCGATCACCTGCTCGGGCGAGCCGCGACTGATACCGAGCTGCAGCCGGCCGCCGGCGATGACATCGGCCGCCCCGGCGTCCTCGGCCGTGTAGAACGGGTTCTCGTAGCGCATGTCGACGACGCCCGTTCCAATCTCGATCCGCGCGGTACGCGCACCCACGGCGGCGAGGAGCGGGAAAGGGGAGGCGAGCTGACGTGCAAAGTGGTGGACGCGGAAGTACGCGCCGTCGGCGCCGAGCTCTTCGGCCGCGACAGCCAACTCGATCGACTGGAGCAGCGCATCGGACGCTGAACGCACCTGCGAGTACTGGGAGTCGGACCAGTGGCCGAACGACAGGAATCCGATGCGCTTCATCGAAAACAGATTATCGAGCGCGAGTGCGGCTTCATGGACGGCGGACGGTGTCCCGCAGGTGGGTGACGCGGTGGCCACGGACGACGAGCGTTGGGCCATCGAGCAGGATCGGCGCGCCCTCGAGCTGCTCGAAGTCGTCGTTTCCGGACCCGATCCGGCAACCGCTCGCGCAGTGGTCGGTCTCGGCCGACTTCCGCCGACACGTCCGCGAGCTCGAGCTGCCGCGGACGCGGTTCCACGATCTGCGGCACGCGCACGCCACGCAGCTGCCGTCAGCGGTGTCCACCCGAAGGCCGTGAGCGAGCGTCTTGTGCACTCAGTGTCGCGTTCACGATGGACACGTACTCGGCCGTGATCCCGTCGCCCGGACGGGCGGCCGCCGACGCCGCCGATTAGCTGTTCGGGGAAGGGGAAGAAGGTGATGATTGATCGGCTTCCCACTCAGCCGGAGCCGGTCAAACCAGCCGCCAGTGACGTCGCTTCCGCCTCGGTGAACCTGCCTGTGAGCACGAGGTTGCCGCTGGTGATCGGGACTACTACCGTCGGCGAGGAGACGATCCGGCTGTCGACGATGATGGCGATCTGGTTCTGTGGAGCGAGAGCGTCGACGGCAGCTTCGGTTGCCGCCCGGAAAGCGGAGGCGGCGTCATCCGTGAGAGATACGGACACCGACCAGCCGAGGTCCGCTTGCTGCTCCTGGTGGGCCTCGGCCCGCTGCACGTCCTGCTCGTCCACGATGACCGCGCCGAGGACGTACTTCCGCGAACCCTTTCCTGGACCCAGGATGACGATCTCCTCCTCGTCCGGCGCGGACCCGATACATGCGCCCACGTCATCACCGTGAGCCGGGCAGGTCGGCCGCGTGTCGCTCCACTCCGGCGACGACGGCCGGACGATTGCGATGACCGATCGCAATTGGAGGTCCGTGCGTTCCGCAGGCGGACCCGAGGACCTTGGGCGCTGAGAGATGGTCGGTGACGAACCCTCGTCCTCGGCAGCGGTGCACGCCGCCCCCACGGCGATGACGAGACACCAGGCCAGCCGTCCGAGCTTTGGGGCGATCCTCATCCGCATCGAGCGAGCATAGTGACGGCACTCGATCGAAACGAGCGGACCCGACGCGTCGAGCCTCCTCGCGTGCCACCGCGTCGGATCCGGTCTGTGCTGCGAGCCGGTGCAGACTGATCCGTTGGCCACAACCTGGCCACAACAACGGCGTCCTCGGATCGCCGGGGGAGGCGGTTTCCGCTGGCAAATCGCGTGCCCCCGGCGCGAACCGAACAAAAGGGGCGACATCCGCGCGGGCGTTTGTGCAGGTAGAGGCGACGTATCGCCTCGGCACGTGAACGCCCTCTCCGGGCCACTTGTTGGAGAACCTCTTGCCCGAGGTCATCCAGAGACCGGACGCGACGGTCTACGTGGAGCGAGAGCGGCGGGTCGAGTGGGTGCCCTAGTTGTTTGATCTAGAAGGGCAATGGTCCCGGAGCCGGGCCGCGGCCGAGCTACGCCACGTGAGGCCGGTGGGCGGAGCTGGGGGCGAAAG
>DASTBT010000062.1:0-10430 GCA_035711865.1 Actinomycetota bacterium | reverse complement strand
GCGACGAGCGCCACGACGGCCGCGGCGGCGAGGAGCGGCGCGAGCTTCGACCACGGCGCCCCCGGCGGCGACGAGGGCCTGAGGTGCTCGGGGAGGCGCTCGGCGGTGAACGGCGCTGCGAGATCGGGCGCCTGGGGCGTCGGCATCCCGCGCAGGGCTCGCCTCGCGGCACCTGCAGCCGCCACCTCGCGGCGACAGCGAGCGCAGGAACGCAGATGCGCGTCGACGACCGCACGCTCCGACGGCTCGAGAGTTCGGTCCACGAAGGGGGCGAGCAGATCGACGGGATGGCTCACGGTTTCCGCTCCGACGCTCGAGAAGGGGTGGCGGGTTCCCCGCCGGCATCGTGCAGGCCCAGGGCAGCCGCGAGGGCGACGCGACCCCGATGCACCCGGGACTTCACCGTGCCGACCGGAACGTCGAGGACCTCGGCGATCTGGTCGTACGGCAGATCCTGCACGTCGGCGAGCACGACCGCGGCCCGGAAATCCTCGGGGATCGACGCGAGAGCGGCGGCGGCGTCACTGGTCCCGATCACCTCGTCGGCGTGGTCGGCGACCGGTGGCCCCGGCTCGCGCTCGGGAGCGTCATCGGACACGACGTGCAGCATCGGACGCCGCCGCTTCCTGCGGAGCTCGTCGTAGCACGCGTTCACGGCTACCCGATGCAGCCACGTCGTGAACGCTGCGTCGCCGCGGAACCCCTCGAGCTTGCGCAGGACCGTGAGGAACGTGTCCTGGGCGACGTCGGCAGCCGTGTCGGCCTCGCCGAGCATGCGCAGGCAGAGCGAGTACACGCGTTGCTGGTGACGCCGAACGAGCTCCGTGAAGGCATCGGGCTCGCCCGCCTGGAAGCGACGGACGAGATCGTCGTCGCGTTCGGCCTCGGTCACGGCCTCGAACGCTACACCTTCGACTGGCCGTTGGACTCGGTCACGACCACGCGCGTGTACCGCACCGTCGGCTCGAAGCGGTCGGCGGCGATCACGTTCGCCTCGGTCCTCAGGGTGACCGTGACGCGCCCGGTCGCGGTGTCGACGATGCAGCCCTTGTTCCCGACATCCAGGGACGGATCCTGCTCCGCCACGCTGGCCGCGACTGCGTCGCATGCGCCGAGCGCGCTGCGACCGCCGACGCGGAACGCCGCTGCTCCCTCGCTCGCCGCGAGGGCAGCCACCTCCGACGCATGCAGGGTGGTGCGCGCGATCGACGCGGCATCGGCCACGCCGATGCCGAGCACCGCGAGGATCAGCAGCCAGAGCACGGCTGCCTTCCCGACCATGCCGGATTGATCCGCCAGACCGGCGCGGGCGGGGCTGCCCGTGTGATTCATGCGCGGAACCTCCTGCGTAGCGCGCCCATCACCTCATCGACCTCTTCGAGTCCCAACATGAGCGCCCCCACGACGTAGACGACGACCCCGGCGACGACGGCGGCCGTTACCTGGGTGATGCGCCAGACGACGAGGTCGGTGTCGCCGATCGCGGCGACACCGACCGCGACGAGCCAGGCGGCGAGCGCGGTCACCGCCGCGGCGGGGACCGCGCGGATCATCGTGCGACCGATCCGCCGCGCGTCGAGCGAGCCGAGTCGCCGGCGGATCAGTGCGAGCCCCACCACGGTGGCGAACAGGTAGGACGCTGCATGCCCGAGGGCGAGGCCCGGCACGTCGAACCCGATCGCGCCCACGAGAAGCAGGTCGACCGCGATCGTCACCACCGCCGCGGCGACGTTCACGATCGCCGGCGTGCGGCTGTTCTGCGTGGCGTAGTACGTGCGGGTGATCAGCTGGAAGGCAGAGAAGAACGGGAGCCCGACCGCGAACCCCTGCAGGGTGCGGGCGAGCAGCGGCACGTCCGCCCGCATCACCCACCCGTACTCGAGGAGGACGGAGACGATCGGCTGTGCGAGGGCCACGAAGGCGAACGCCGCAGGCACGATGATCACGATGGTGTCGCGCAATCCGAGGGAGAAGCGGTCCCTGACCCCGCCAAGGTCGCCGGAGGTCCAGCGATCGGCCATGCCCGGGAGCAGGGCCGTGAAGATCGACACCGCGAAGATCGAGTGGGGGAGCAGGAAGATGATGAAGGCGGTCGCGTAGATCTGGTAACAGGCGTCGCAGATGCCGCCGGCCAATACGATGATGGCGACGTAGGCGAGCTGGTTCGCGGCGACGTACACCAGCACCCATCCGGAGAGCCGCACGATGCGGCGGATGCCCGGGTGGCCCCAGCCTCCGGTCAAGCGCCACCGGAACCCCGTCGCCCGCAGCGAGGGCCACAGCGCCACGGTCATCGCGATGACACCGAGCGTGGTTCCGGCCCCCAGCATCGTCTTCTCGAGCCAGGTGATGTCGGCGACCGACGGCTCTGCGCCGGCCCGCAGGATCGTGTAGGCGGCGAACGCGGCGATCACGGTGAGGTTGTTCAGGATCGGCGCGAACATCGGGGCGGCGAACCGGCGCTCCGCGTTGAGCAGGCCCCCCGCGATCGCGCCGATGCCGTAGAAGACGATCTGCGGCATGAACCATCGAAGCAGGAACACCCCCAGCTCGATCTGCGCGTCGCGATCGGCCGCGTCGGAGGCAACGAGGTACAGCCGCATGATCTGCGGGGCGAACACGATGCCGACGATCGCCATGAGACTCAGCAGCGCCAGTGCGAGCGTCAACACGCGCCGGCCGAGGTCGAAGGCCGCGTCGCGACCGCTCCGGCGTTGGTGATCGACGAAGACCGGTACGAACACCGATGTGAGGATGCCGCCGAGGATCAGCTCGTAGACGATGTTGGGCGTCGTGTTCGCCTGCGTGTAGACATTTCCGAGCGGAGCCACCGTGACCCCGAGCGCGGCGGTCTGCGCGGCGATGCGCACGTAGCCGGTGAGCCGAGACAGCGTCGTCCCGACGGTCATGAGTGCGGTGTTGCGTACGTAGGCCCGTGTCGTGTCGGCGGGCAGCGCTTCGGCCGGGTCCTCGTCGGGGGTCACGGCGTCGGGGGTGACGGCGTCGGTCGTCTGATCAACCTCCTCGCCCACAGCAACAGCAACAGCACTCCGGCGCCCACCGTGATCCACAACGCGACGCTGTTCACGGCGGTCGTTCGAACGACCAGGTTCTGATCCTCACCGAGGTCGCGGCCCGACGGCGCCCGGGTCTTGACGCGGATCGTCTGGGGTCCGCTCGCCTTGGCCACCACGTCGACCGTGACCACTTCGTCGGGGCCTTCCAGGGTGACCGTCCGCTCGGCGCCGGTCGGGAACTCGAAGGACGCCGACCGCATCACGATCTGCACCGTGAGCGGAGAGGGGCCAGGGTCGCCCATGCGCAGCGGGATGGAGCCCTCGCTCGAGGTGAGCAGGAACTCCTGTGCGACGTCGGGCAGCACGTTCGCGAAGATCGATCCCGTCACCGCGTTCACCTGGTCGTACCAGCGTCGCCCGACGTCGGGCTCAACGACGAACTCACCGGCCTCGGCGTAGAGCAGGTTGCGATCGAGCCGCTCGGGCTGGGGGCTCTGCGCGGTGAGCATCGACCGGTACGCGTTCACGTTCCTGCGTTGGTCGCGGATGGCGTCGACGTAGTCGCGGGGGAAGCGCTCGGTCGACGTCACGATCGTCGCCGGGCCTTGGCCCGGCATCACCACGTCGACGAACTCGGCTGCCTGGGTCGGGACCAGGAACGGAGCCTGGGTGAGACGGCGGACGATCGGACCCCACATGCCGGCAGGCAAGGAGGCCGGCAGCGCGACCGCGATGCCGCGCACCGTCTCCGAGCCGTCGGGTTGTGGTCCGGGCACTGGCTGCTCTCGCCAGATCGTGGCGAGCTCGCCCAACACGGCCTGACCGGCCAGAACAGGGTCGGCGAGCAGGATCGGATCGCCCAGCAGATCCTGGACGCCGGGATCGGGCAGGACGACATCGAGCTGGGTCCCGTCGGCCGTCGTCGCCGTCGCGACGGGCAGGGGCGCGAACTCGTTGGGCTGGACCGCTCGCTCCACCGATTCGGCCTGCATGAGCAGCGTCGCCGTGCCGCGGTCGGCGAGCCACTGCAGGCTCGGTTCGTCGACGGCCCCCTGCGGTGGGCGGGCGGTGACCGCCGTCGGCGTCCGATCGAGCTCATCCGCGACGATCGTGTCGCCGAGCATCTGTTGGCGTGCCAGGTCGCGAGCGAGGCCGCCGGAGGCCAACGAGGGCAGCAGCGGTCCGGAGAACGGTGTGGTGACCAGATGCACGTCCGGATCGGCCACGAGGGTGCGGAGGCTCCCGAGCAGGGAAGCCGCATGGGTCGCGGGCGGCTCGTCGACGCGCACCGGCTCGCCGAAGGACCGCTCGTAGCCGTCGGCCATCCGGGTGAGCTGCTCGACGACCGCCGGCGTGACCACGAGGTCGACGCCGACCGCACCGTCGTCGCCTGAGACCGCCGTGCGGAGGGTCTCGACCTGTTGTCGGAGGGCACCCCTCTCGGCGATCGCCACCTCGAACGCGGGGTCGTCGAGCCGGCCCTGGGGATCCATCGCGATCGGCGCGTCGAACTCCGCCCACCACGACAGACGGATCGGGACCTCCGGGTCTCTCACGAGGTGGACGAGGGGGGTGTCGAGCGTGGCCACAGGCGCACCGGCGCTGCGGAGATCGAGGCGAGCCGGATACACGAAGGAGTCGAGATCGCTGATGCCGTCGATCGCACCGAGGTCGACGCCGACGTCGAACTCCCGGCTCGCCCCGGGGTCCAATGATCCGTCCTGGGTGAACGTGTCGACGTAGATCAGCGGGTCGAGCGGACCCTCGACGAGCGAAAGCTCGTACTGCACCCTGGATGTGATCTGTTGGCCGATGAGGAAGCCGACCGACAGATCCTCGTACGGTTCCTCGCCGAGGTTCTCCGCCCGCAACGTGATCGTCACCTCGGGCTCGTCGCGTGTGGTGATCGGGGTCTGGGCGATGAGCGTCAAGGCGATCGCCGGTTCCTGTGCGCCCGACCGGGACATCGGGACGAACGGGAACGAGACGACGAGGGCGAGCGAGAGTAGCGCGCCGAGCACGCGGAAGATCCTCATGGCGGTCCCTCATCGTAGACCGCGCCTGGGAGCCTCCTCGGAGCCCACGGCCCGGGGGCGAGCCGCATCTCCGGATCATCCGAGCAGCGCGTTCACCTCCGATATGCCGTAGGCGGCGGCGACGACGAACAGGAAGGTTCCCACCAGCATCCGCAGGGTGCGCTCGCGCGCGGCGATCGCCAGGGTCGCTCCCAGTCGCGCCCCCGGCACCGCGCCGATCGCGACGACGGCGACCAGCGCCCAGTCGATGTTCCCGAGCGCCGCGTGGGTGATCGTGCCGGGGATCACGAGCGCCACGATCGCGAGCAGCGAGGTTCCGAGCGCGCGCTTCAGCGGCATCCCGACCCATCCGGCGAGCATCGGCACGATCACCAGACCGCCACCGATGCCGAGCAGGCCACTCACGAACCCTGCGGCGAGCCCGATCCCGACGAAGACGGCCCGCGACGCCTCGAGCGAACGCGAGCGCCGTTCGCGAGATCCGCGGAGGATGCCGGCGGCCTGGTAGGCGAGCAGCGCAGCCGTGATCACGAGGAGCACGTGGGTGTCGAGGAAGCTCGTGAGCAGCGCACCGACGATCGACGCCAGCACCCCCGGGCCGATCATCCACACCGCGGCCCCGCGGTCGAGCTCACCAGCCTTCCCGTACGTGTAGGCGCCCGTCAGCGCGGTGGGAAGGATGACCGGTAGCGGCGTCGCCAGCGCCACGATCGGCGCGGCACCCAGCACGACCTGGAGGCCGGGTGTCATCACGATGCCGCCGCCCACACCGAAGAGTCCCGAGAGCACCCCGGACACGAGGCCGATCAGGATGCCGAGCAACCCCTCGACCCACGTCATCGCCGTGAAGGGACCTCGGTCACGTGAGCAGCTCGGCCGCCCGACCGAGCACCTCACGCTCCCCGCGGTAGGCCGCCCGCTTGAGGGCGCGCTCGAGGGGGAACCAACGGACCTCTTCCATCTCGTCGTCGCGGTCCGACGGGTCGCCGCCGGTGCATCGCATCAGGAAGAAGTGCACGGTCTTGCGGATACGGGTGTCCTCCCAGACGTAGAAGTAGCGCGTGTCCCCGAGCGACGCCTCGATCTCGGCCGTGTACCCGGTCTCCTCGAGTACCTCGCGCACGGCCGCGTCCTCGAACGACTCGCCCTCCTCGACGCCTCCCTTCGCGAGCCCCCAGGCCAGCTCACCCCGACGGGTGCGGCGCGACGCCAAGACGACCTCGACGGCGTCGGCCGAGCGACGGTACACGACGCCTCCGGCCGAAACCTCCCGTTGGACCGGAGATCTGGCCCGGGCCTGCCCCGAGCGCCGCTTCCGCTTGGCCTTCGATCTCGACTTCGAGGTCGAAGCGCCCGAGTGCTGCTCGTCCGGGGCGGGCTTCGGCGTCGAGGCAGCGTTCGACCTGCGCCGCCGATGCCGACGACGCCGCTTCCTCGGGGGTTGCCCGTCGGAGGTGGGCTCGTCGGTCACGCGGGAATCCTAGTCGCAGCCCTCAGGTGCGCCCGGGTGAGGGCCGATGGAACCACGTGGGCCTGCGACCGGCGTGGGCTAGATGGAGGGTGTCTCGGCGATGGATGTGAACGCGTTGCTGCGGTACACGGTCGAGCGGGGTGCCAGCGACCTGCATCTGAAGGTCGGCAACGTGCCGTTCGTGCGCATCGACGGCCAGCTGATCCCCGGCGAGTTCGACGTGCTCACCTCGACGGACACGGAGGTTGCGGCGGCCTCGCTGATGTCGGAACACAAGAAGCGCGAGTTCGCCGAGACGAGCGAGGCCGACCTCGGCTACACGCTGGCGGGGGTCGGACGGTTCCGCGTCAACGCGTTCCGACAGCGTGGTGTCGTCGGCCTGGCGATCCGGCGCGTTCGCAGCGAGGTCCCCACGTTCGAGGAGCTCCGGCTTCCGAAGGTGATGAACGCGCTCGCCGATTCCCCCCGGGGACTCGTGCTGGTCACCGGGCCGACCGGCACCGGGAAGACGACGACGATCGCCTCGATGATCGGACACATCAACAGGCATCGGCGCGCGCACATCGTGACGATCGAGGACCCGATCGAGGTGATGCACGACGACCTGCTCTCGATCGTGCAGCAGCGAGAGATCGGCATCGACACCGATTCGTACGCGAACGCGTTGCGGCACGTGATCCGCCAGGACCCCGACGTGATCTTCGTGGGAGAGATCCGCGACCCCGACTCGGCGATGTCCGCGATCCAGGCCGCCGAGACCGGCCACCTCGTGATCTCGACGCTGCACACGATCGACTGCATGGAGACGATCAACCGCATCCTGGACCTGTTCCCCCCGCACCAGCAGAAGGAGGTGCGGACCTCGTTCGCCGGTTCGCTCCGCGGCATCGTGTCCCAGCGGCTCGTGCCGAAGGCCGACGGGAAGGGTCGCGTGCCGGCAGTCGAGGTCTTGATCAACACCGGCCGCGTGTTCGATCGCATCGTGGACCCCGCCACGACCGACCAGATCATCGATGTGATCGCCGAGGGTGACTTCTACGGCATGCAGACGTTCGACCAGTCGCTGGTTCAGCTCACCAAGGAGGGGCTCGTTTCCGAGGAAGACGCCCGCCGAGCCGCGACCAACCCTCACGACTTCGACTTGCAGATGGGTGGCGTGCTCGACCGGCTTCCCGTGGGAGAGAGCGAGGGTCTACCCTTCTAGCCGTCTCGGCCCTCGGTGGGCTGCGGCTGGGGGAGGGGGTCCTTGAGACGGAGCGCGCCGGCGCTGGGCCGGAAAGAGCGGAGCCGTGCTGCTGCGGTGCCGGGCCTGGCCGCGATGCGCGGCTACCGTCGCGAGTGGCTGCGCGAGGACCTGGTCGCCGGGCTGGTGCTGACCGCGTTGCTCGTGCCCCAGGGCATGGCGTACGCCGAGCTGGCCGGACTTCCCGCGATCACGGGCCTGTACACGTCGATCCTCTGCCTGCTCGGCTACGCCGTGTTCGGCCCGTCCCGCATCCTGGTGCTGGGCCCCGATTCCTCGCTCGGGCCGATGATCGCGGCGACGGTCGCGCCACTGCTGGTGGCCGGCGGAGATCCCGCGAGGGCGGTCGCGCTCGCGTCGATGCTGGCGATGATGGTGGGCGCGGTGATGATCCTCGCCGGCGTGGCGAAGCTCGGATTCGTCGCCGACCTGCTCTCGAAGCCCACGCAGATCGGCTACATGAACGGCCTCGCCCTGACGATCCTCATCGGCCAGCTCCCGAAGCTGTTCGGGTTCTCGGTCGACGCCGACGGGCTGATCGACGAGGCTGCGGGGTTCGTCGGGGGTGTGGTCGACGGCGAGACCGTGTCGGCGGCGCTCGCGATCGGGCTCGTCAGCCTGCTGATCATCTTCGGGCTGCAGCGTCGGCTGCCGAAGGTGCCGGCCGTGCTGATCGCCGTGGTGCTCGCGATCGCCGCGGTCGAGGTGTTCGACCTCGTCGAGGGCGGGGTGTCGGTCGTGGGTTCGTTGCCTGGCGGCTTCCCGCCGCTGACGGTCCCGCACATCTCCTGGTCGGACCTGCCGCTGCTGCTCGGAGGCGCGCTCGGCATCGCCCTCGTCGCGCTCACCGACACGATCTCGACCGCCTCGGCGTTCGCGGCACGCCAGGGCCACCACGTTCACGGCGACCAGGAGATGATCGGCATCGGGGTCTCGAACGTGGCCGCCGGTCTGTTCCAGGGGTTCCCGGTGAGCACGAGCGGCTCGCGGACCGCCGTGGCCGAACAGGCAGGGGCGAAGAGCCAGGTGACCGGGGTCGTCGGCGCGCTCGCGATCCTGCTGCTGCTGGTCGTGGCCCCCGGTCTGCTGCGGAACCTGCCGCAACCGACCCTGGCGGCCGTGGTCATCGTCGCCTCGGCTTCGCTCGCCGACATCCCGGCGACGATCAGGCTCTGGAAGCAGCGCCGAACCGAGTTCCTGCTCGCGATCGTGGCCTTCCTCGGCGTCGCGCTGTTGGGCGTGCTGCCGGGCATCCTCGTCGCGGTGGCCCTGTCGATCCTCAACGTGTTCCGGCGCGCATGGTGGCCGTACCAGACACGCCTCGGCAGGGTCGACGGCATGCCCGGGTTCCACGACGTGCGGCAGTACCCGAACGGGGAGCAGCTTCCCGGGCTCGTGATGTACCGGTTCGACGCGCCGTTGATCTTCGCGAACAGCCGTACGTTCCGAGAGGAGATCGTCCAACTCGTGAACGCGACACCCGGGCTGCGATGGATCGTGGTGGCGGCCGAACCGATCACCGACGTCGACACGACCGCCGCCGATATGCTCGAGGATCTCGACGTCTGGCTGAACGCCCGCGACGTCTCGCTCGTGTTCGCGGAGATCAAGGATCCGGTCCGCGCGAAGATCGAGCGGTACGAGCTGACCCGGACGATCGACCCCAGGCACTTCTTCCCCACGATCGAGGCTGCGGTCGACGCGTATCGCGCGGAGTTCGGTGAGGTGTGGAGCGTTCCGGACGGGGAGAGCGGAGCATGACGAGCGAGACGACGAGGCCCACGCCGATCCGACGCCTCGCGGCGCTGATCGCGATGGCGGCCCTCGTTGCCTCGGTGGTCGTCATGGCCACCCTCGCGCTGTCGAGCATCGTGGACATCGTGATCGCGAGCCTCGGCCTCTCGGTCGTGATCGGCGGCGCGTGGTACTCGCTCTCGCACCGAGGCGCTGTGCGGTTGCTGGCCTCCGCGGTGGTCGTGGCCGGCCTCGCGATCGTCGTCGGGGTGTTCGTCGTGGGCGAGGTCCGGCTCTGGCCGTGGCTCGCGGTGGCGGCCGCGGCGGCGATCTCGGTCGGATCGGCCGGTTTCGCGCTTCGCGAGCCCCACCACGACGCTCCCCTCGCGGACGAGCCTCCCGCCCCGAGGGCGCGACGACCGGTGCTGCTGATGAACCCGAAGTCCGGGGGCGGCAAGGCGGTGAAGTTCCAGCTCGAACGGGAGTGCCGTGACCGTGGCATCGAGCCGATCGTGCTGAGGCCGGGCGACGATCTGCGCCAGCTCGCCGAGGACGCGGTCGCGCGCGGTGCCGACGTGATCGGCATGGCGGGCGGCGACGGGTCCCAGGCGCTCGTAGGCAGCGTGGCAAGCGCGCACGGTATCCCCCACGTCGTGATCCCGGCCGGCACGCGCAACCACTTCGCGCTCGACCTCGGGATCGACCGCGACGACGTCGTCGCCGCGCTCGACGCGTACACCGACGGCGTCGACCGCACGATCGATCTCGCCGAGGTGAACGGTCGCGTCTTCGTGAACAACGCGACGCTCGGTCTGTACGCCCGGATCGTGCAGTCCCCCGAGTACCGTGACGCGAAGGTGCAGACGTCGCTCGAGATGCTCCCGGACCTGATCGGCCCGGACGCCGAGCCGCTCGACCTGCGTTTCACC
>DASTBT010000061.1:0-21634 GCA_035711865.1 Actinomycetota bacterium | reverse complement strand
CAGCCAGACGTTCGCGTGGCGCGTGGGAAGTCGATCGGGATTGCCCTGAGGAACGCATCCGGCCTCGGTCACGAGCGCGAGCCGGACCGAGGCGAGGTCGGCCACCGGCGTGGGGGGTGGCACGCGATCGCCGCTCGGCTCGACCTCGGTCGCGACGTCGCCGGCGAGCTTGCCCAGCAGCAGGTCGATCGCGCGCTCGGCGCCGGTTCGATCGGCGAGGGCGTTCACGCGAAGGCCGCGCGGCAGGTAGCCCTCGTCGTCGGGGTCGCCGACCGCCTCGCCGGCCGCGACCCTGGTCGCGATCGAGGCGATCACCGGGAGCGCCTCACGCATGCCGGCGACGTTGGAGCCGGTCGGCACGATGTAGGCGGCGCCCTCCGCGGCGAGCACGCCGGGCGAGTCGGGAGTCATGGCGGCGACCACCGGGATGCCGCGGCGGCCGACCTCGCGCGCGAGCACCCCGCATGCGTAGCCGTATCGCCCCGAGCCGAACGAGGGGCCGCAGACGAGCACGTCGGCCTCGAGCTCCTCGATCCAGCCGAGCAGGGTCGCCAGCGCGTCCTCCTCGTGTTCGCCGAAGAAGTCGTCCCCGCAGGCGAGCGTGACGTCGACCGTGAGGCCGGCGCCGACGAGGCCGCGCCCGGGCCCCTGCGGGCCGTCGAGTCGCACGGGCTCGTGATCGGCGACCTCCTCGCCGCCGAATCCGGCGAAGAACTGGTTGAGGTAGTGGACGACGGTGCTCACGGACGGGTTCCTCCGATCGACGGGTCAGCACGTCGGCTCGTCATGCCGGCACCGCCGTCCATCGCGCGTCGCCGGTCTCCGCCAGGCCCCCGAGGTAGTGCACGGCCGGCACACGCTCGCCGACGCGCGCCCGGTCGTCGCCCCCCACCACCCGCTCGGGGATCCATGCGTCGACGAGCTCGTCCTCGTTCCCCGTGCTGACGAGGCAGTCGGCCTCGGGGACGTGGTCGGTCAGTCCGCCGTTGGTCTCGCAGACGAGCGCCACGGTGCCGATGCCGCGGCGCTCGCACGCCTGCACCGTGAGCATCGTGTCGGTGTGGGAGTTCCCGCTCGAGAACGTCGTGCACACCACGCCGTCGGCCCCGAGGCTCTGGGCGAGCTCCGCCGACGCGTCCGCGGCCCGCCGCTTCTGGTCCGCGCCGTCGAGATATCCGGGCGCGAGGATCAGGCCCGCGTACCGCGACCGCTCACCATGCGCCGCGCGGAGCTCCCGGAGCAGCGCGAGGTCTTGGTACGCGGCGGTCACGTTGCGCACGCCCGGCCAGTCGTAGGCGCCGTTCGTGAGTCGTCCCTCGTGCAGCAGGCGCTCGTCGAGCACGCGCGGCGCGAACTCGCCGAGCGGTTCGCCGTCGAGGAAGGTCTCCACGAGCGGCCCCTCGCTCGCGACCTGCAGGATCACCGCGATCGCCGGCAGGCTCGCATCCGCCGGAGGCAGCGGGCCGACCGATCGCACGTCGTCGGACGTCGCATCGGAGGTGGTCTCGGCCATCGTGGTGGCGACCGAGGTCGCCGCGCCCCGCACGGCGCGGTCGGCCTCGGCCACCTCGACGCCCGGCGACGGCACGCACCGGACGACGACGTTCGTGGTCACGCCCCAGGGACTACGATCGGCGCCGGGCCCGGCCATGTCCACGAGGGAGTTGGGAAGCTCCTCGGCCCCGTCGTAGCCGGCGCCGGCCCAATCGCACACGGTGAGCACCGCGACGCCGCCCAGCCGGTGCAGGCGCACTCCTTCGGTGCGCGCGCTGGGCAGCGCGACATCGAGGACGTTCGAGATGCGGACGGAGTCGCCGGGACGGACGACCTCGACCGTGGCCTCCGCCAGCGCCGGATCTCCGGCCCCGACCGCGAGCTGCGGTAGCGAGAGCGTCAGCCGCCCGTCGCTCCACCCTGTCTGGGTCCCCTCGACGACCTCGTCGACCGCGAACGTCGCGATCTCGAGATCAGCGAGCGTGGATTCCAAGTGTCGACAGTCTACCCCACGCCCGCACGGCTGGGGAACCCTCTCTCTTATCTGGGGAACCCTCTCTCTTATACGGCCTTGAAATCGCGGAACGCGTCGAGCCGCTCGTCGTAGTTCTCGGGAAGCTGCAGCGCGATGGCGGCGTCGAGCTGGGTGGGGTCGTCGTCGAGGCCGAGCTCCTGCACGAGCGGGGGGGGTCGAGCTTCTCGTCAGCCGGGCGGTCTCGTCCCTTCCCGCTCGTACGCGGCATCCACGTCGTCGCGGGTCGATCCGGCTTCCAGAACAGCATCCGGGGGTACGACGTCGCCGACGTCGTCACGGAGCAGCGGCCAACCGCGACGCAACACGTAGCCGAGCCACCACCCTGCGAACTGCGACGTGAACACGGCGGTCAACACCAGCGTCGTGAAGAACGCCCCGTTGATGATGCCGGCTTCGAACGCCACGCTCGCGAGCACGATACCGGGACCGCCTCGGGCGTTCGACGCGATGGCGAGGTTCACGATCTCGAGCCCGCGGAAGCCCGCCAGCCGTGTCGCCAACGCGATCGAGGCCAGGCACAGGACCGACGACCCGATCAGGAACGCGAGCAGCATGAACAGCGAGAAGCCCTCGCCGAAGTCGAGCTGGGTTCCGACGATCGCGAAGTACATCGGGATGAACACCGCCGTCGCCACCTTCTGGATCGCGTCGAGCGGCTCCGCGAAGCGCCGTCGCTCCGATCCGCTGCGTCCGCCCACTAGCCCGAAGCCCGAGAGGAAGGCCGCGAACACGAGGTTGACCTCGAGCAGCGCGGCCACCGCCGCGTAGGCAAGGAGGATGAGGATCGCGTAGGCGACCGGCGAGGCGTGGGCGACCACGTTCCACCTCGCTCGGTGCAACCCACGGAGCAGGTGCGGAGCGACCACGAGGCCGACGCCCATGTACACGAGGGTGACGCCCACGTGCTCGGTGACCGAGTTGGCCAGATCGCGCCCCATCTCGGTCGTCGTCGCCATCGCGGTCGCGACGGCGAGCACCGCCCAGAGGGCGATGTCCTCGAGCAGGGCGGTGCCCAGCACGATGCTCGCGAACCGCGTGTGCAGGATGCGCAGGTCGTAGAAGATCCTCGAGATCACGGGGATCGACGTCACCGCCGCCGCGATCGCCAGCACCAGGAGCACCGAGGTCTCGTCGCCCGCCGGGCCGGTCAGCCGGTCGAGCGGCAGGAAGAACCCGATCCCCAGAGCGATGAAGAACGGCAGGGGCGTGCCGACCGCGAGCAGCCACGTCGTCGCCTTCCGATTCTCCTGCCCGAGCACGCGACGAACCTCGCTGCCCGAGATGAACATCAGCAGCAACAATCCCAGCCAGTACGTGAAGCCGAGCACGGACGCGGTGACGCTGCCGTCGGTGCCCAGCAGGGCCTCCGACATCTCCGGCGCGACCCGTCCGAGCACGAAGGGCCCGACGAGCACCCCGGCGAGGATCTCGCCGACGAGCCGTGGCTGGTGCATGCGTTCGAAGAGGTAGCCGAGCAGATGTGCGGAGAGAACGATCACGGCGAGGGAGACGATCACTGCGGCGAGCTCGGTGTTCGACACGGCGGGGGGACCTCTCAGCTCGGGACGCGGAATCCTATCGAGCCTGCCCGAACGGGTCCATAGGGCGATGGTCCAACGTCGGATGGAGGCGCCAGGTCACCATCACGTCGCGGCCACGTCCACCTCGCTGGAGGCGCGGTCACGCAGATAGGTCAGCAGGAACCATCCGCCGGCCAGCAGCACGAGCACGACGAGGAACGAGGCCCAGCTCAGGTCGACGAACAGCAACAGCACCGCACCCAGCGCGACGAGCGCGGCCCGCAAGACCACCGCGTGATCGCCGATCCATCGCAGCGTCGGCGACTCTCGTCGGATCAGCGTTCCGTCGGACGCGCGTTCCAGAGCACGGGTGAGCCAGGCGGGCCGCCCGGCGAGATACGCCGCGACGCCGATCACGAGCGCGGCCACGAGCAGCAGCGTCGTGAAGGCGCGCAGGTTCCCGAACACGTCCGAGGTGACCGCCTCGACGGCGTTGCGGTTGGTCTCGCCGGTGACGCGAGCAGCGATCATGTCGTCGAGGCGCAGCGCGAGCCTCCGTACGACGATCAACCCGAGCGCGGTGCCGAAGCCGAGCCACAGCACGGTCCGCAGCCGCCGGGTCGACAGCACGATGGATGCGATCGCGAGCACGATGGTCAGCGCCACCAGCAGGAAGACCACGCGATCCACCGTGACCACCGCGGCCTGCGCCGCCGGCAGCGCATCGGACTCGAAGACCTTCACGCGGCCGAAATCGGCCGGCAGGGAGACACCGAACCGCTGCTCGAGCAGCGTCACGACCTGCTCGGCGTTGGCGTCGGTCACCGTGGGGATGTCGATCGTGCGGCCGAAGATGTCCGAGAGCGGCTCCTCGAGCTGGGCCAGCACGTCGTTCACGACCGGCAGCAGGTCGATGTAGACGGCGTCGCCCTCGATCGTCGCGTTGGTGGCGTCGCCGCGCAGCAACGCGACCGATCGGCTGTGCGCCGTGCGGAGGGCCTCGACCCAGATGGTGGCGACGGCGTCGCTCGCGATGAGCTGGCGCGTCCGCTTCAGCAATGCGTCCTCGATGCCCCGGGTGATCGGGCCGGCGAGCAGGGCAGGGGAGACCGGAAGCTCGCCGTCGCCGACGCTCGCCAGGGCGGAGGCGACCCGGTCCTCGATCTGCAGCGACGACATGATCGAGTCGGTCAACCGAACGCTGAGCGCCGTCTGAACGGCCGGCTCGTCGATCACGGGAGCGACGGTGTCCACGAATCGGTCGGTGTCGAGCGCGACGGCCCGGGCCCAGACGGCGACGACGGTCGTCACGAGCGAGATCACGGTCAGCACGACCAGCAGCGCGGTCAGCCGCCGCCGCAGCTTCAGCCTGCGGGGCTCGCCGCGAAGCTGCGAGCCGCACGTGGGACAGAACACGACCGTCGGGTCGGATTCCTCACGCCCGCATCTCGGGCAGGTCACCATGTCGCGCTCGTTCAACTCGTTCACGCCGTTCCCCCTCTCCGGGCAGGGTTCAGCATGTCACTCCAGGAGCGCCGTGCCGTCATCCACCCCGGATGAACCCACCGTCGCGGCCACCATCGCGGCCGTCGACGATCCGGCGTCTCGTGCGAGCAGGGCGTAGGCGAGCTCGACCTCGACGAGGCCGACGAACGCGCCGATCGTGAGGATCGACGGCACCGCGACCGCGGCTTCCGCGAGCGCGCCGACCTGATCACGGACGTCCAGGACCCAGTGGTGCACGACGCCCTCGACCACCAGGAGCGGACCGACGGTCATCGTCGTCAGGCCGAGATGGCGTGCGGTGAGGCGCGCCGAGCGGGCCACGGCGCGGAGCGGTGAGGCCCGCTCGATCGTCACGACCGGCCCGACGATCGCGACCATCGTCGCCAGCACGAGCCCGGGCAGTACGCCGAGTGCCAGCCCTGCGCCCACGAGCACCACGGCCACGACGTCGGCCCCGATCAACCTCCCGATCGGCAGGGACCGGACGGCGTCGGTGACCGAGGGCCGCGGACGACCGCGCACCACCGATCCGACCAGCTCGTCGAGCACGCCCGCATACACGATCGTGCCCGCGCTGGCCAACACGCCGGCCAGGACCACGATCAGGCCCACGGCGATCACCCCGCCGTCGAGCACGTCGGGGTCCCATGCCTCGATCAGGTGCCCGGCCCCGATGCCCACGACCACCGGGGGGACCATGAGCGCGAGGGCCGCGCCGGCGACGCGGCCCGGCTCGTGCCGGTAGAGGCGGACGGCGTGGGCGAAGATGTCGCGCACGTGCAGGTTCGCGATGTGCTCGTGTCGGTCGGCCGCGTTCATGATCGGTACGGAGCGTAGAGGCCCCCCGGCCGGACTTCGAGCGATTCAGTCGACGAACGGGAGATGCATCGGCTGCCCGGTGACGCCGACGTCGCCGACGGACAGGAACCGGTCCCCGACGTTCGCGATCGCGACACGGTCGAGCCCCTCCCCGATCCACGCGATGTTGGTCGGCGCGTCGAACGTCGACGCGAGGTGATCGTCGACCATCGTCTCGACCATGCCTGTCGGGGAGACGCGCACGAGCCCGTCGGGCCGGTAGAGGGTGACCCACAGCGACCCGTCGGCGGCGAGCGCGACGCCATCGGCGTCGGTGTCGGGGAGCTCGACGACCACGTCGGGCGTCCCCGCCGCGCCGTCGGGTCCGATCGGCACGCGCACGAGCCGCTGCTCGTGCGCCTCGACCACGACCAGCGCGTCGCCCTCGGGCGTGACGAGCGCGCCATTGGGGTAACCCGGCACGGCCGCGGTCCACCGTTCCACATGGCCGCCGCCCGGCGCGATCCGGAGGATCTCGGGCCGCCCGGCCTCGCCCGAGCACGTCACGTAGAGGGAGCCGTCGGGGCCGAACGCGGCCACGTTGGGGGCGTCCATGTCCTCGCCCCCCACGCCTCGGGCGTAGGCGGAGACCTCGTTCGTCGCGGGGTCCCACCGCGCGATCTCGCCTTTCCCTGCGTCGCAGGCGTACACGCGTCCCCGGCCGTCGACCGCGATCCCGAGCATCGAGCCGCCGGTCGAGCCGACCTGATCGACCTCGCCGTCCAGCGTGACGGCGTAGAACTCGCCGGACTCCCCGCCCGCGTACACCCGGCCGTCGACCGGGTTCCAGGCCACCCCTTCCGGGTGGTTGAGACCCGAGGCGAGCTCGTCGAAGGCATCGAGCGGGATCACGTGACCCACCCCTCGGCGCCGGCCAGCAGCTCCTCGACGACGCGAGCCGCCCTGACGACCTCGGCGACGTCGACGGCTTCCTCGGGATCGTGCGCGAGCTCGAAGTCCCCCGGACCCCAGACGACCGCCTGCGATCCGGCCAGGTCGACGAAGTTGTGCGCATCGGTCCACGCGGGCACCCCGATCGCGGGCGGGGGCTCGCCGTCGACCCGCTCGGCGGCCGAGACGAGCGCGGCCGCGAGCGGACCGCCGGGGTCGGCCTCGAAGGGCTCCACGCTCTCCTCGACGAGCTCGAGATGTGCATCGTGTTCTGCCGCCAGCTCGCGCAGCCGAGCCTCGATCTCGGCGGCCGTCGGGCCGCCGGGCACCACACGGATCTCGATGCGCACCCGGGCACGGTCCGGCACGACATGCAGCTCCCCTCCCCCCTCGATCCACAGCGCGCCGGGCACGTTGCGACCGAGCAGCGGATGTTCAGCGGTCGTGAACGGCTCGTCGTGCACCGCGAGCAGGAGCCGCGCGGCCTTCTCGATCGCGTTGTCGCCGCGCTCGGGGAACGATCCGTGGACCGATCGCCCACGCACGACGCAGATCGTGTCGACGAACCCCGCCTCGGCGACGCCCACGTCGAGCCGGCTGGGCTCCCCGGCCACGACCCAGCGGGGCCGGAGGTCGTTGGCCATCACGATGGAACCGCGACCGAGGTCCTCCTCGTCGACGCACACGCCGAGCGCGACCGGCAGCGCCTCGAGATCGACACCGCGTTCACGGGCGAGCAGCATGCCGAGCGCGAACGCGACCACAGATGCCTTGCAGTCGCCCGCGCCGAGGCCTCGGACGACGCCGTCGTCGAGCCGAGCCTCCCACGACCAGGTCGGCGTCACGGTGTCGATGTGGGCCGTGAGCAGCAGGGAGGGGCGCTGCGCCCATCCGATCAGCAGATCGTCGGCCGCACCCTCGACCGGCATCCGCGAGACCGGCAGACCCCACGTCGAAAACCGAGCCTCGAGATGGTCGACGGCGTCGTGCTCCTTCCCCGACGGAGAATCGATCGCGACCAGGTCGAACAGCTCCCGGCCGGCCCATGCATGCGCTGCCGCGTCGTTCATGCGGGGGCCGCGAGCGCCTCGGCGATCGCCTCGTCGAGGATCCGCACGACCGTGTCCATCACCTCGACCGGCATCGTCAACGAGGGCTGGATGTTCAGCGAGGTGGTCGACGGGTCGATCAGCAATCCTCGCCGCACGCACGCGTCTGCGACCCGCTCCTGCAGGTCGAGGTCGCGCTCCTTCGTCTCGCGGTCCTTCACGAACTCGATCGCCATGAAGCAGCCCACCGCGCGCACGTCGCCGATCGACGGATAGCGCTCGCGCATGCCTTCGAGTCCCTCGAGGCCGGCGGCCTCCAGCGCCATCACGTTCTCGAGCACCGGCTCGGCCTCGAACACGACGAGGGTCGTCAGCGCCGCCGCGCACGCGGCCGGCAGCCACGACCACGTCGAGCCGGTCGAGACGTCGTCGAAGTCCATCGATCGCTCGGTGCCCAGCACCGCGCCGATCGGCATCACGCCGCCCCCCATCGACTTGCCGAGACACATGAGGTCGGGCGCCACGCCGAACCGCTCCACGGCGAACATCGTGCCGGCGCGTCCGAAGCCCGTCTTCACCTCGTCGGCACAGAGCAGGAAGTCGAACTCACGACAAAGGTCTGCGAGGGCCGGCCAGAACGACGCCGGGGGGGCGACGCAGCCCCCCGAGCCCATCACGGGCTCGATCACGAAGCCCGCGACCTCACGAGGGTCGACGGAATGGTGCAGCACGTGGTCTCGCAGGTAGTCGACGGTTCCGTCGCCGGTGCCCCCGGGCCGAGCAGTGAACGGCGTGCGATAGGGGTTGGGGAACGGCACGTGCACGAACCCGGGCATCAGCGCCCGGTACCCGTAAGAGAGATCGCTCGTCTCGGCGCCGATCGCCCCGGCGGTGCCGGCTTCCCCGTGGTAGCCGCCCATGAACCCGATCACGATCGGGCGACCGGTGGCGCGGCGCATGAACCGCACGGCCGTCTCGACCGCCTCGGTGCCGTTCAGGGCGATGTCGACGCGGGTGAGCGATTTCGGCGCGATCGCCAACAACCGCTCGGCGAGCGGCAGCACGTACTCGTGCGAGTAGTAGTGGGTGTCCTCGTTGCCGTAACGGCGCAGGGCCTCGACGGCCGCGTCGGTGATGTCGGTGCGAGCAGCCCCCACCGGCACCGAGGCCATCGCGCTGATGCAGTCGAGGTACACGTTGCCGTCGACGTCCTCGACCTCGTAGCCCGACTTGCGGCAGATCACGAACGGACCGACGTCGCCCGCCGTGCCCCGGTACAGGACCTTGGCCTGACGCTCCAGGATCTCCCGGGTGCGCGGCCCCGGCGGGGTCGCGACGACGTGCGGCACACCGGAAGGTGTCTCGTCGCTCCCCACGCCGGTTCCGCTCTCCCTTCGTCCTGCGACGATCAGAGCCCGAGGCTAGCCCAGTCGCCCGTGATCGCGCACGTGATGCCGGGCACCTGGATGTTCACGAAGAGCCACGTGCCGTCCGGGCTGAAGCAGGGGCCCGCGAACTCGGAGAACCCGATCCCGTCGCCCGCCGACTTGCCGTCGTCGGGAACGGTCGGATCCCAGAGCTTGCCCGAGGCGTCGAGGTAGTGCTTCTGCACCCCGACGAGGTTCTCGACCACGTCGATCATCGTGCCGTTGGGAAGCAGCGCCTTGACGAAGTTGCTCTTCAGGTTCCCGTCCTCGGCGATCACGATCGCGCCGCCCGGGCTCGTGGTCATGTTGTCGGGACCGTCGAGCTGTTTCTTCCCCTGCGACTCGAAGAGCAGCTCGAGCGTGCCCTTCTCGTTCAGCTCCCCCGCGTTGGTCGTCGGCGTGTACGACCACACCTGGCCGAGGCCCTTGTCGCCGCCCTCGCTCGAGCCGAAGACGATCGATCCGTCCCGGTAGGTGCAGCCCTCGCCGCCCAGGAACTTCGCGGCCCCCTTGGCGCGCCCCTGCTTGAAGACCGCCGATGCGTCGTCCTCGGCGTTGGCCGGGTTCGGGTCGTCGATCTTGACCCAGTTGCACTCGAGCACCTCCCCGACCGTCTGGCCGACGACCGTGTTGTACTTCGGCCGGCCCTTGACGCGCAGCATCTGCAGCTCGCCCTTGCGCAGGTTGCCTGGCGTGTCGGGGATGAAGCGGTAGAACCCGTCGGGGCCTTCGTCCTCGGTCATGTAGATCACGCCGGTCGCCGGATCGACGGCGCCGGCCTCGTGCAGGAACCGGCCGAGCTTGCGATACGGCCTGGTGAGCCTCGGGCTGTCGTCCGTCGGGTCCACCTCGAAGACGAAGCCGTGGGGCTTGCGCCTGCCGGACTTCACGCCCGCGGTGGTCTCCTCGCACGTGAGCCACGTGCCCCACGGGGTGGGGATCCCGGCGCAGTTCGTGTCGGTACCGTTCAGGCTGATCCAGTGCGACTGCAGGTTGGCGTTGCCGGCGTTGACCTCGAGCGTCACCGTGCCGCCGGGCGCCCTGCGATCCCACGCGGTCTTCGGGTCGCCGATCACGGTGCCGGCGGGGATGTCGTTCCCCTCGCCGAGCTCGTGGTTGCGGACGATGCGCAGCTTCCCTCCACCGACGTCGAACACGGCCATGCCGTCGTGGATGGGCGGCGTGATGAACCCGTCGGTCATCGCCGATCCGAACCAGCCGAACGTCTTGTACTCGAAGCCCGGCGGCAGGGCCAGCTCGGGACCGGCCGCGACCAGGCCCGCGCCCCTCGGCTGAACCGTGGAGGTGTTCTGTGCGATCATCGCGGCGCCCGCCTCGCGATCGCGTTCCATCAGCATGGCGCTCGCCATCGCGGTGCCGAGCACCCCCATCCGGATGAAGCTTCGGCGGTCCACGTCACCCCGCCTGCCGACTCCGTCCGCTCGGACCGCGAGATCCGGGTCGCCGGTCTGCATCTTCGCTTCCCCCCTTCGCCGCCGCGCATCATCCGGTCTTTCGGGGAGCCAGATGTAGCGGAGCAAGCTGTGGACTGTCGACAATCTACGGAATGACCGTCACCCAGGTCAAGCCCCCGTACGATGGCCCCCCGAAACGCCGAGGAGAAGCGCGTGAGCGAGATCGACCAGGACCGGGCGTTGGTCCTCGCCATGCCCCTGCGTCACCTCGAGGCTGGCGCGGCCGTGCTCGATGCTGAAGGGTCGGTGGTGCTTCCCGCGGGCGGGCCCGGCGACCTCGACGACGCACCGCGCGGCGGTCGCGTGCTGGTGATCGCGACGGAGGCCGGCGGCGCCGAGGTGCCCGCGGCGACGTGGAGCGCCGTGTTCGCCGGTCGCGTCGCCCACGCACCGGGCGACCCGTGGCCGGCCGGACTGCCCCCGACGTGGGTCGAGGAGCGCGGCGAGCCCGGACCCGGGCCCGCGCCGCTCCCACCCGAGGACGAGGACGAGGAGGATGAAGAAGAGGACGAGGAGGATGATGACCTTCCCGGACCCCAGTCCTTCCTGCGGGTCACGGCGCTCGCCCAGATGCCCCGTGATCGCTGGATCTTCGCGAACGAGCTCGTCCCGAAACAGGGACGAGGCGGACGATCGTTCGTGCCGCACGTGCCCCGGCTGATCCGGGTGATCGATTGAGAGCCGCCGCGCTCTAGGAGCGGCGAGACGCCTTCGCGTCGCGCAGCACCTCACGGGCCGCGTTTCGTCCGTTCGCGCCCGTGACCCCGCCGCCCGGGTGTGTTCCGGCACCGCAGAGGTACAGCCCTCGGATCGGCGTGCGGTAGTCGGCCCAGCCGCGCACCGGCCGCAGGAACAGCAGCTGATCGGGGGCCATGTCGCCGTGCAGCGCGTGGCCGCCGGTGAGCGCCATCAGCCGTTCCATGTCGAGCGGCGTCACGACCTGCCGGTGCTCGATCAGGTCGGGCAGCTTCGGGAAGTGCTCGGCGATCGTCACGACCGCCCGGTCTGCGCGGTCCTCCTTGATGTCGTCCCACTCGGCGTCGCGAAGCCTGTACGGCTGGGAGTTCACGTCGATGGTCATGATGTGGCGGCCCTCGGGGGCGAGCGAGGGGTCGTGCACGGTCGGGAAGCAGATCTCGATGTGGGCGGGGTCGGCGGCGATGCCCTGCACCGCCTGGGCCTGCTGGAAGTCCATGTCGGCGATGAACGGGTTCAGCTCCATGATGCCGGTGTGGTAGGGCTGCACCCCGCCCTCCGGCATGCCCTTCACGTACGGCAACTCGCGCAGGCCCAGGTTGATCTTGATGCTCGTGCCCATGCACCGATAGGCCTCGATGCGCGAGACGAACTCACCGGGAAGGTCCTCGCGATCGCACAGCGACAGGAACGTGCGCTTCGGGTCCGCGTTGGACAGCACGCGCGAGGCGTGGATCTCCTCACCGCCGGCCAAGCGCACGCCCACGGCCCGGCCGCCTCGAGTGAGCACACGCTCCACCTCGGTGTCGCAGCGGATCTCGCACCCGGCCTCCCGCGCCGCGTCGGCCATCGTCGCGGTGAGCACGCCCATGCCCCCGCGCACGAACCCCCACTGCCGAACGCCGCCGTCGACCTCCTCGCTCGCGTGGTCGTGCAGCAGCACGTAGGCCGTGCCCGGGGTCGACGGGCCGGCCACGCTGTCGTTGATCGCGTGCCAGCCGAGCGCCGCCTTCACGTGCTCGCTCTCGAATCGCTCCGACAGCAGCTGGGTCGCGCTCGTCGAGAACAGGAAGGCCAGGTCGGCCAGTCGCTTGCGCTGCCGCAGGCCGACGCGACCCCACCGCGCCAACGCCCGCAGATCCGAGAGCGAGCGCACGCGCGGGTCCGGGGCCGTCCAGTCGAAGGCCGGGAGCACCGCCTGCACGAGCTCACTCAGGTCGTCCTCGAACCGCGGCAGCGCACGGGCGTCGGCCATGGAGAACCGCTCGGTCGCCTCGACGTTCTGGGCCATGTCGTCACCGAGGTAGTAGCCGGCGCCGTCGGGGTAGAGGTTGAGCGTGGGACCGGCGGGATCGACGACGATGCCGCGTTGCACGAGTCGCATGTCGCGCCAGATCGCCCCGCGCAGCATCGAGAGCACGTACGCGCCGGTCGAGGCGCGGAAGCCGGGCGCGAACCCTTCGGTGTTGCAGGCACCGCCCACGAACGGACGGCGTTCGAGCACGAGGGTTCGGAGTCCGGCGCGCGAGAGGTAGAAGCCGGCGACGAGGCCGTTGTGACCCCCGCCCACGATGACGGCGTCATAGGTGCCTCGGCTCATCGCCCCGGACGCTATCCGGCCCGATTGTCGACTGTCAACCAGACGCCGATCGGGAGTCCTCGATCATCGTGCCGCTCTTCATCACGAAGGGAACGTGCTCCAGCAGGGTCACGTCGTCCGCGGGGTTCCCGGGTACCGCGATCAGGTCGGCGAGCATGCCCGGGGCGACCGTGCCGACCCGATCCTGCCACCGAAGCAGCTCGGCCGCCCAGCGGGTGGCGCTCTGGATCGCCTGGATCGGCGTGAGGCCGAATCGCACGTAGAAAGCGAACTGACGCGCCTCGGTGCCGTGCGGGATCACCCCGGAGTCGGTGCCGAACGCGATCGGCACCCCGGCCTTCACGCACCTGCCGAAGCCCTCGCGCTGGGTGTCGTTCGTCAGGATCGTCTTGCGGATCGCCTCATCGCCGTAGCCGATCGAGGGGCCGACCTCGAGGATGTAGTCGCCGTCGTACATGTCGGCCACGAGGTACGTGCCGTGGCCAGCCATCAGCTCGATCGCCTCGTCGTCCATCAGCGAGCCGTGCTCGATCGATCGGACCCCGGCACGGACGGCGCGCTTGATGCCCTCCGCCCCGTGCGCGTGGGCCGCGACGAACGTGCCGGCGCCCTCGGCTTCCTCGACGGCGGCGCGAAGCTCGTCCTCGGTGAACTCCGGCATGCCCGGGTCCGTGCCGCTCGTGAGCACCGCGCCGGTCGCGAGCACCTTGATGAAGTCGGCGCCGTACCGAAGCACCTGGCGGACCGTCGACCGCATCTGGTCCACGCCGCTCGTCACCCCGAACCGCAGATCGCGGGGGACCACCTCGTCGACGTCGACCGCGAGTCCCGTCACGTCGCCCGCACCGCCGGGTGTCGTCACGTAGGCGCCCGCGCAGAGCATGCGCGGGCCGGGGAACCATCCGGCGTCGATGCCGTCGCGAAGCGCTAGATCGGCGAACGCCCGGAACGTGCCGATGTCGCGCACGGTCGTGAACCCGGCCTCGAGCGTCGAGCGTGCGTTGCGGACGCCCACGATCGCCTCCTGGGCACCCGAGCGCATCACGAGCGCGGCGTAGCCCTGGCCGGTGTCCTCCTCACCCACCAGGTGCGCGTGGGCATCGATCAGGCCCGGAAGCAGCGTGTGGCCGGCGAGGTCGACCCGGTCGACGCCGTCGGGCACGTCGGCCGAGGCCACGACCTCGGCGATACGGTCGCCCTCGACGATCACCGCCCTGCCCGTGAGCACCTCGCCGTGCACGGTGTCGATCATGCGTTCCGGGCTGAGGGCGATCCGCTCGGTCATGGCCCGGAGGATAGCCTGCGGACCACTCGCGTCCCCCGCGCCGGGGTGTCCGAAGGTCGCATCCATGGCCGACCTTGGACGGTGAGCGATGCGCCCCCCTCTGCCGATACCCGATACATGGCAGGCAGACGAAGCCCGGGCCGGGCGGTCCTCGCGCGCGCGTTGGCGATGTTCCTCTCGGTGGCGACCGTCGTCGTCGTCGGGCCCGGCGCCCTCGCGGCGGAGCCGCCGCAGATCGCCGCGTTCCCGCTGGCCGACGGAGCGTTGCCGTTCGGCATCGCCCTCGGTCCCGACGGTGCCCTGTGGTTCACCGAGCGAGGCACCGATTCGGTGGGTCGCATCGCACCCGACGGCACACTCGGCCCTTGGACGACGTTGACGCCCGGCGCCGACCCCACCGCGATCGCCGCGGGGCCCGACGGGGCCGTCTGGTTCACCGAGCAGGGCGTGAACGCGATCGGCAGGCTCGAGCCGGGGGGTGCCGTGACCGAGTACCCGGTGCCCTCGGACAACGCCGTGCCCGCCGGGGTCGCCGCCGGACCCGACGGGGCGATGTGGTTCACCGAGCGCAGCGGTCACCGCATCGGGCGAGTGGCGCCCGACGGCACGATCTCGGAGTTCCCGATCCCCTCGGCGTTCCCCGGCCCCATGGGCATCGCCGCCGGGCCCGACGGTTCGATGTGGTTCACCGAACAGCGGGGAAACCGGATCGCCCGCATCACGGTCGGCGGCGACGTCACGGAGTGGGCCCTGCCGGCCGCAGGAAGCCTGCCCTCCGGGATCGCGGCGGGCCCCGACGGCGCCTTGTGGTTCACATTGCGCGCAGCGAACGAGATCGGGCGCATCACGGTCGACGGTCAGATCACGACGTGGCCCGTGCCGACGCCTGGGTCGGACCCCACGGCGATCGCGGCCGGGTGGGACGGGGCGATGTGGTTCACCGGCCCCGACACCGATCTGATCGGGCGGGTGACCCTCGACGGCTCGATCACCGAGTTCCCGCTTCCGACGGTGAGCTCCTCACCGTTCTCGATCGCGGACGGGGCCGACGACGCGGTCTGGTTCACGGAGGGGAACGCGGACGCGATCGGGCGGCTCACCCTTCCCGCGGCTCCCGAGGACACGACCCCACCGACGATCCGCATCGACGCGCCGGTCCAGGGAACGATCGCGATCTCCGGCTCGCCGCTCACGGCCGACTTCACGTGTGAGGACGAAGGGGGATCGGAACTCGCCGCCTGCGACGGCACCGTGCCCCCCGGCGCCCAGGTCGACACCGCCCCGGGGGCGCACCGGTTCGACGTGAGGGCGACCGACGGCGCGGGGAACAGCGCATCGGCCTCGACCACCTACCTCGCCTTCACCCGAGTGGAAGGGTCGATCGCCGAGGGGTCCGCTCGGGCGGGCCACCGGGCGACGCTCGAGCTCGGCCTGGCAGGCCGGGCGCCCAGGCATGCCTCCGACATCGTGGCCTCCGGCTACCCCGTGACCCGGCAGGTCGACTGCGCCGACCCGGCGACGTCCCTCGGACCGGAGAGCCCCGCCGATGTGCACCTGTCCACGCGCCGAGACCTGCTCGTGACGACGTGGCGCGCCCCCCGGGAGTGGGCGGGCACGTGCCACACGATCACGTTCCGCTTCTCGGCCCCCGGGTGGGAAGGCGCGGACGCCATGTTCGTCGTGGCCTTCCATGGACGGCCGGAGAACCCACCCCCTGAGACGGACTAGAGCGCGGCCAGGCCGCCGTGGAGCAGGCCGTCGAGGAGCAAGCCCAGCTCGTCTCCGTCGAAGCTACGGTCGTGCCCGGCGTGCACCCGTCGCACCGGCAGCGCCGCCAGCCGGGCGAGCGACGCGTCCGCGGCGTCGAGGTCGTCGAACCCGAGGCGGGCGTCGACGTAGACCGTGTCGCCGCTGAAGAGCAGTCGAGCGTCGGGCTCCCAGAGCGCGATCGAGCCGGGCGTGTGCCCGGGCAGATGCAGCACCTCGAGGCGCCGGTCCCCCAAGTCGATCACGTCGCCGTCGGCCACGAACGAGGTCGCATCGGCACCGGGCGCGACCCATGCGGCGACGTCGAAGCCGGTGGACGGCGACGCCGCGATCGTGCGCTCGGGCACCTCGAAGCCGTAGTACGCGAACATCTCGTCGACGCCGGCGGGCTGGTCGTCGCGGTCGATCCTCACCGGGAACGGATCGCGTGTCTCGGCGGCGTCGGCTTCGTGGCATCGACGGTCGTCGAACTCCGCGAGGCCTCCGACGTGATCGAAGTGCCCGTGGGTCGCGACGGCGATCACCGGGCGCCCGCCCGCGAGCTCGTCGACCACCGGGCGGAGCCTTCCGATGCCGTTCGCGGTGTCGACGACCAGGTCGGCGTCCCGTCCTCGCACGTGCCACACGTTGGACTCGAGCATCGGGGTGATGTGGGCCTCGACGAGCAACGTGACCCCGTCACCGGAGTCGTGCGACCGCCACCACCGATGGGCGACCGGCAGCGCGGCGCCGCCCGTCACACCCGGTCCTCGAACAGCACCGCAGGAGCCGGCTCGCGCAGACAGTGCACCGAGGTCATCGATGCGTTGTACGCCCCGACGTTCGGCAACGCCACGATGTCGCCCTCGTGCACCTCGGGGAACGGGTGCTGCTCGGCGAACAGGTCCGGCCCCTCGTTGATGTGACCGGAGAACGTCACCTCGTGCACGGGAGCCTCGTCGGCGGCGCGACACAGGATCGGGAAGAACGGGATGCGGTAGACGAAGTGCTCGTTCAGCACGTTCCATCCCGTGTCGAGGCCGACGAACACCGTGCCCTCACGATCCTCGACGGTCACGACCTCGGCGAGGTGCACGCCGGACTGCTTCGCGATGAACTCCCCCGGCTCGGTGGCGACCGCAACCCCGAGAGGTCCGAACCGGCGCGCCATGACGCCCGCCCAGGCGGCGAGGTCGAGCGGCTCGTCGCCGGGGCGGAACGGCACACCGAGACCGCCGCCCGTGTTCACCTCCGTGATCGGGCACCCGGCGTCGAGCAGCGTCGAGGTCGCCTCGGCGACACGGCGCATCACCTCGTCGATCACGTCGAGCGAGTCGTCGAAGTAGAGGTAGCCCGAGTGCACGTGCACCGTGTCGACCGTGAGGTCGTGTCGCCGCGCGATCTCGAGCGCTTGGGGCAGCCGCTCCGGATAGATGCCGAACTTCGTCGGCTTCGAGCCCGCGTACGCGCTCTCACTCCCGCCGGCGTGGGTGGCGCCCGCCCGGGGGTTGATCCGTATGCCGATCCTGCGACCCGGGTCCGCTCGGCCCACCCGGTCGAGCTGCGACAGCAGGTCGACGTTGAGGTGACACCCGGTCGGCAGGATGCGGGCCAGATCCCGATCCGACAGGTTCGTGCCCGTGTAGCTGATCTGCTCGGGTGCCCACCCGTGCTCGAGCGCCCAGTTCAGCTCGCCAGGTGAGCACACGTCGAGACCGACGAACGGGGCGTGCTCGCGCAGGAACCGAAGGAAGCCGGGCTCACGCTGCGCCTTCAGTGCGTAGCGCACCATCCCGCGCACGTCGGCGGCAGCGAAGGCATCACGGAGCGCTTCCGCCTGTTCGCGAGCACGCTCGAGGTCGTAGACGAACAGCGGCGTGCCGTGCTCCCGGGCGGTTCGTTCGGCATCGCGCCCGGCGATCGTCAGCCGGCCGTCGCGCACCTCGAGGCCGGGCCTCGCCCACCACGTTCGCTCACCGGTCGTCGTCGCCGCCATCGACACAGGCTAACGGCCGGCGCCTCACCTCCTGGCGATGCCCGCGACGGTGTCGAGACGCAGGATGCGGGTGACCCTCAGGTCACCAACCGGAACGCTCGCCACTCGATCTCGAACTCGGGCTCCACCGGCCGATCGAGCTTGCCGATGTTCCGGCGCGCCCAGCGACGGACCTCGCGGACCGCGTGCCGGCGGGTCCTCGGCGATGCAGCCCAGGTCCACGTGTAGAGGCCACGCTCCATGTTCCGCAAGAACGCGGAGATCGTGAGCGTGCGTCTTCCGCGGACGACCGGCAGCACGCGGCCGGTCGCACCGTGAGCGGCCATCACCTGCTCGAGGCGCTCGGGGTCGTCGGGCCGCAGGCCCACCGCGATCGGCAGCCCTCCCGCCGCCGTCAGGAACCGCTCCTGCAACGTGTGATAGAGGCCCGTGTAGTCCGTGATGCTCACCAGGAACGTGCCGCCGGGCCGCACGACGCGCACGACCTCCTCGAGGGCGGCGTGCCAGCCGGCGACGAGGTGCAACACGTGGCGCATCACGAGACCGTCGAAGACGTCGTCCCCGAACGGAAGCCGCACCGCGTCTGCGACGGCGATGGGAACGGACACCCCGGCAGCCGCCGCCTTGTTCCGGAGGGATCCGAGCATGCCGTCGGCGAGATCGATGCCGGTCATCGGGATGCCCGCCTCGGCCAATGGAACCGTCACGAGGCCGGTGCCCGCACCGACCTCCAGTACCCGGGAGGCACCCGGAAGCTCCGCCGCGAGCAAACGAGCCGTCTCGGCCTGGACCTCGGGGGAGAGCCCGCGGGTCTCGTCGTAGTAGCCCACCGCGTGCCCGAAGTGCACCGAGCCGTCGACGGCCGCCAAGAGATCTCGGGGACGAGGAAGCCGGTGCGGCTTCGGCGTCGCCCCTTCTTCATCTCGTCTCGGATCGTCTCGAGTCGTACTCATGCAGGTTGGAGGAGCAGTCTAACAACTACCCGCTGACCTGCGGTTTTCCGCAGCAACGACGCCTGGGTGGAGGTGAACGGATTCGAACCGTCGACCTCTGCCGTGCGAAGGCAGCGCTCTACCGGGCTGAGCTACACCCCCAGGGGCGACCAGCGTAGCAAAGGGGTCCGTCGCGGCAGAGGGCGGATCAGGCGCCGTCCTCGAGGCGCCGCGCGTGTTCGTCGAGCGCCCGTTCGATGCCCCGCTGCATCGCCGCGATCGCCAGGTCCCCACGGGTCTTCTCGGTCAACGAACGCGCGACGTCGGTCGATCGCCGCAGGTTCAGCGTGATCGCATCGGGGTAGTCCATCGTGACGAGCACGCCGTAGAGGTCCTCCAACACGTCGAGCATGCTCTGGGCGCGTTCCACCTCGCCGGCTCGGAGCAGGTCGAGGATGTGCCGGCGGCCTTCCCCGATCGCCTCGGCGACGCCGTTGAGATAGGGAGCGTCCTCGACGCCGAGCTCCTCGGGGCCGGGGAGCGGATCGCCGGCGACGAGGGCACGCGTGACCCGCGCCTCCACGTACTCCTTCTGAGCGTCCTGCAGGTACCCGGCGAACCGCACGTCGGGATGCGAGGCCACCGCGGCCAAGCCCTCGTCGAGCGCGGCCCTCGACTCGCCGATCAGCTCGTCGGCTCGGTCGAGCTCACCGCGATGCACCGCCCGGATCGCGTTCGCGCTCGCACGGATCGATCGTCGCGCTGCGGGCAACGCCTGCTCGCGCGCGGCGACCTTCGCGTCGAAGCGGGAGTGCAGGTCGCGGGTGAGGTCATCGAGCGTCACGCCGGGCCGCTCAGGCGCGGGCGACGGCCTCGCCGGTGCGCACCACGACGTGCACGCGATCGCCCTCGTCGAGCGTGCCGAGCCCGTTGAAGCTCGGGCGTGCCCAGGTGCTGCGGCCTTCCGCCACGTATCGCGGCGATGGCGCAGGGCGAGATGGAGCGGCGTGCACCTTCGGGTGGCGGTGCGGCGAGGTGCGGTACGTCGCCTCGCGGTGCTTCATCGTGAGCAGCAGCCAGACGTAGAGGGCGAGCAGGGCCGCCAGCCCGCCAGTGACCGCCCACGCGACCCGGAGCGGCGGCACGAGACCGATCAGGAACGTGATCGCGATCGCCTCGAGCAGGAAGGTGAAGACCTGTCGACGGCGCTGCCGGGCGCGCGCCCGGTTCCGTTCGGTGGGTCCCATGAACCGCACGCCCTTGCGGGGGGTGACGATCCAGCGGCCTTCCGTGCCGTGTGCCTCGGCCTGCGCCAACAGCTCCATCCTGCGTTCGAAGTCCCCGACCGACCCCTGCGGGGTCGACGCCTTGCTCTTCGTCGGCAGCAAGAACGCCGCCCACATGATGCCCAAGACCGCGAGGGGCAACCACTCCACGCCCAGCCTCCCGTGGGGTCGGTGACCGTTGGCGCTACCACATCTAGGCTGGGAGCCGACGCTAGCACCAGATATAGGGGGAAGCGATCACATCAGTGTGATTCTCGGAACTTTTTCACAAGCGGCCACCCGGACCCAAACCGTTCAGGTCGGATCGCGCTTCATGCGGATCGGAGAGATGCGGCGGTCCCCGATCCGGGCTACGGCGAAGTGCCCGTTCAGGCGTCGGCGACGTAGTCGCCGCTCTTGCCACCGGTCTTCGTCAGCAGGCGCAACCGGTCGATGCGGGCGGCTCGGTCGAACGCCTTCGCGGTGTCGTACAGGGAGAGCGCGGCCACCGCGGCGGCGGTGAGGGCCTCCATCTCGACGCCGGTGCGGTCGGTCGCCCGAACCGTCGTCTCGATGCGGAACCGCCCGTTGGCCGCGTCGGGATCGATCACGACGTCTGCGCCCGTCACCCGGATCGGGTGGCAGTGCGGCAGGAGGGCCGGCGTCTGCTTCACCCCGGTCACGCCCGCGATCTTCGCCGTCTGGATCGGATCGCCCTTCTTCGTGCCGGCCACGAGGTGCCCCACCGCTTCGGGGGTCGTGATCACCCAGCACTCGGCGGTCGCGGTGCGATCGGTCTCGGGCTTGGCGCCGACCTCCACGATCCGGGTGACCCCGTCGGCCCCGGCCTGATCGCTCATCGCCTCAGTCTTCCCCGGTGCGGAAGACCATCACCTGCACCGGCGATCCGGCCGGCGCCGTCTGGGTGCCCGGTGGAATCATCGCGAGCCCGTTCGCCCGGGCGACGGTGGAGATCAGGTTCGATCCCCGGCCGCCGGTCGGGGTCGCGATCCACCCGTCGTGGCCTCGCTCGACGATCACCCGGGCGTACTGCATCTTGCCCACCGGACCTGCGACGTCGGCGGTGAGCGTGGCGCTCACCTGCGGGCGGTCGAGCTGGGTGCGCCCCATCATCTTCAGCATCGCCGGTCGCACGAAGAGCTCGAGGCTCACGAACACACTCACCGGGTTGCCCGGCAGGCCGAAGTACGGCTTCCCTTCGATCTGGCCGAACCCCTGCGGCATGCCCGGTTGCATCGCCACCTTGTAGAAGTCGATGTCGCCGCGGCGGAAGAACGCCGCCTTCACCACGTCGCGCTCCCCCACCGAGACGCCGCCCGACGAGATGAACGCGTCGGC
>DASTBT010000060.1:0-11710 GCA_035711865.1 Actinomycetota bacterium | reverse complement strand
CCTCGGGTGAGCGGTTCGTCGGACGACGCCGGCACGGCCGCCGACGGCCTCGCCGAGGACGGGGCTGGGGCGCGTCCGCGGCTGCGCCTGCAGATCGAGACCACCGATTACGACGAGGAGACGCTGGGCGAGGCCGCGAGGGCCTATGCGGCGGCGGCGGCCGCACCTACGGCTGGCGCTGGCGAGGCGGTCACCGAGGACGCGGCGGGCGATGCGCCGGCCGCACTCGAGGCCCGGTTCGCCGGAGCGAGACGAACCGATGGGGCGGTTACCTGCCTCGAGCGCGCCTTCCCGGGCTACCCGGGCGAGCTCGTGGAGGTCAAGCGGGCCGAGTTCGAAGGGACGCCCGCCTTCATCGGCTTCGTGCTCGAGGGGCCAGGAGGCGACGGGCCACCCGAAACCTTGGCGATCTGGGTCGCCGACGCCGGCGACTGCTCGATACTCTCCCTGATCTCGGCACGCCTCTGACGGCGCGGGGCCGGACGGGCATGAACGTCGGTGCCCGCGCGTTCATCGCTGTGGGAGGATGCTCGGACATGACGGACGAACGCAACGTGATCGTGATCGGATCGGGGCCGGCCGGCTATTCGGCCGCGCTCTACGCCGCGCGCGCCAACCTCGCCCCGCTGGTGCTCAAGGGACTGGATGCCGGCGGTCAGCTGATGCTCACGACCGACGTCGAGAACTACCCGGGGTTCCCCGACGGCTTGCTGGGACCCGAGCTCATGGACCGCTTCGAGAAGCAGGCGGCGCGTTTCGGCGCCGAGATCCTGCCCGTGCACGCCACCGAGGTCGACCTGTCGAGCAGGCCGTTCCTGGTGAAGGCCGGCGATCAGGCCTGGCGCGCGCTGACGGTGATCGTCTCGACCGGCGCGAGCGCCCGCTGGCTCGACGTGCCGGGTGAGGAGCGGCTGCGGGGCCGCGGCGTGAGCGCCTGCGCAACGTGCGACGGCTTCTTCTTCCGCGATCGGGAACTCATGGTCGTGGGCGGCGGCGACTCGGCGATGGAGGAGGCGACGTTCCTCACGAAGTTCGCATCGAAGGTGACGATCGTCCATCGGCGCGACGAGTTCCGAGCATCGAAGATCATGCAGGAGCGTGCATTCGCGAACCCGAAGATCGAGGTCGCCTGGAACACGACGCTGACCGAGATCCTCGGCGATGACGCCGTCACCGGGGTCCGGCTCCGCGACACCGCGACCGGGCAGGAACGCGAGGTCGCGACCGACGGCGTGTTCATGGCGATCGGCCACGATCCGAACACGTCGTTGTTCCGGGCTCAGATCGATCTGGACGAGAACGGGTACGTGCTCGTCCACGAGCCCCGTACGCACACGAGCGTGCCGGGGGTCTTTGCCGCGGGCGACGTGACCGACACGATCTACAAGCAGGCGGTCACGGCAGCTGGCCAGGGGTGCAAGGCCGCGATCGACGCCGAACGCTTCCTCGAGGATCAGGCTCACGCCGGCGCGTAGCGTGGGAATCCGCGGGCGTCCCTGGGCGTTGCAGGGACCGACGGCCCGATGCCGGCCGCGCACCGAACAGGAGAACCGATGACGATGACGAACGTGAACACCGTGACCGATGGCGAGTTCCAGCAGTCGGTGTTGGATTCCGACACACCCGTGCTCGTCGACTTCTGGGCCGAATGGTGCGTGCCGTGCCACATGGTCTCGCCGGTGGTCGAGGAGATCGGCCAGGACAAGGGCGAGGCCCTGAAGGTCGTGAAGCTGAACATCGACGAGAACCCCCAAGCGACCCGGACCTACGGCGTGATGAGCATCCCCAGCCTGATCCTGTTCAAGGGCGGGCAGGAGGTCGCCCGCGTGATCGGTGCGAAGCCGAAGGACGCGATCCTGCGCGACATCGAGCCACATCTCGGCTGATCATCCGGCGTGACCCCACCACCGGGGCCGGTTGCCGCGAGGGATGTGGGCATCGCAGACTCGGCGTGTGCACATCTACCGCCTCGGCGACGATGGCCCCGAGGTCGGAGACATCCAGGAACGGCTGACTGGCCTCGGCCTCTCGATCGACCGGGATGAGCTCGCCGGGCGATTCGGCCCGTCGACCGACGCGGCCGTCCGGACCTTCCAGCAGCGACGGCGCTTGCGCGTCGACGGCCTGGTCGGGCCCGACACCTGGGGCCAGCTCGTGGAGGCAGGCTATCGGCTCGGCGACCGCACGCTCTACCTGCATTCCCCGTATTTCCGCGGCGACGACGTCCGGGAGCTGCAGCGGAAGCTGAACGCACTCGGATTCGACGCAGGTCGCCAGGACGGCATGTTCGGGGAGAACACCGACCGCGCCATGCGCGAGTTCCAACGGAACGTGGGCGAGGAGCCCGACGGCATCGTGGGACTGC
Source organism: Actinomycetota bacterium (assembly GCA_035711865.1). Taxonomy (GTDB): domain Bacteria; phylum Actinomycetota; class UBA4738; order UBA4738; family HRBIN12; genus JAOUEA01. Next base: position 9,345 of record DASTBT010000060.1, on the reverse strand, counting down.
ACGCGATCGACGTGCTCCGGCGCATGCGCCCGCTCGAGCACGCCCCCAGCCGCGCGCTCGTTCGCGAGGCGGAAGAGCTCCGCCAGATGCGGACATCGATCCGGGCCCAGGTGATCGCGATCGACCCCGGCGACCCGGGAGAAGCCGGCGACGACTGCACGTATTCGATCGCCGAGGTGCTGCGCGACGAGCTCGCGGCGATGCAGGCCGCACCTTCGCTGCTGCGCGCCCGGGGCGGGTCGCTCGGCCCCCTCGAACGAGCGCGGGCGGCCAACGAGATGGGCGCGGTGATGTGCGTCTCGATCGAGCTGGCGGCCGGCCTGCCGGAGGCGTCGGGGCCGACCGTCTCCTACTTCGGCAGCGAACAGACGCACTCGCCTGCCGGCATGTCGTTGGCACGACTGATCCTCGAGGAGATCGAGGGAGAGCTCGGCGTCCGAGGGCGGCTGCAGCGATCGGCCGTCTCGATGCTGCGGGAGACGCGGATGCCGGCCGTGCAGGTCGAGCCCGCGTCGATCACGAACCAGCGCGAAGCGGCCCTGATCGCCGACCCGGTCTTCGCCCAGCGTGTCGGCCGCGCCCTGTCGGCGGGCATCAGACGCTTCTTCGCCGACTGATCAGCCGCAGGAACACGCCGAGCGCGACACCGAGCAGCGACGCACGAACCGCGCGCTCTCCCTCGGTGAGATGTCGGGCGGCAGGCTCCGGCCGGGGGCGGTCAGGGTCGTTCGGCATCGCGGCTATGCTACGCGCCGATGCGCTTCTGCCTGATGCTCGAGGGACAGGAAGGCGTCACGTGGCCCGGCTGGCTCGCGGCGGCCCGTGCCGCGGAGCGGCTGGGCTTCGAGGGCATCTTCACCTCCGATCATTACCTGAGCGTGATGCGTCACCGCGACCACGATCGCGGCTCGTCCGATGCGTGGACGATGCTCTCGGCCCTCGCGGCCTCGACCGATGTCCTCCGTCTCGGCACGCTGGTCTCGCCGGTCACGTTCCGGCTCCCCGCCGTGCTCGCCAAGGGCGCCGTGACGGTCGACCGCGTCAGCGGGGGCCGGGCCGAGATCGGCATGGGCGCCGGGTGGTGGGAGGAGGAACACCGCACCCACGGGTTCCCGTTCCCCGACGCCCGGACCAGGTTCGACATGCTCGCCGAGCAGCTCGAGATCGTGCACGGCCTGCTGACGATGGAACGGTTCTCGTTCCAGGGCCAGCATCATCGGATCGATGACGTTTCGTTCGCCCCGAAGGGCATGCAGGAGCCCCATCCACCGATCGTGGTCGGCGGCAACGGCGGACCGCGCGTCGCCGAGCTGGTCTCGCGCTGGGCGGACGAGTTCAACACCGTGGGGCCCTCGCCCGACCAGGCGCGTGAGCGGATCGGCCGGGTGCGTGAGCGGCTCGACGCCGACGGGCGCTCGCAGGAGACCCTCACGACGTCCGTCATGACCTGGTGCTACGTCGGGGAGACCGAGCGCGATGCGATGCGGGTGATCGAGCAGGCCCGAACCAGGGCGATGCGGGTGGCGAGGTTCGAGGACGAGCTCGACGAGCTCCGCGCTCATTGCTTGGTCGGGTCGGTCGACCAGGCGGTGGAGCGTCTGAACGAGTACGCCGCCGCCGGGGTCCAGCGGGTCATGCTCAACCATGAGGTCTTCGACGACCTCGAGATGCTCGATGTCCTGGCCGAGCGGGTCTTTCCGCAGGTCGAAGGCTGAAGCCGTCTCGATGCTAGCCTGAGGGCCTTCCCATGGCCGGTTTCTCCATCGATCGCTTCGTCGACCTGTACGCGCAGCGCACGTCGGGCATGTCGGCGTCCGAGGTTCGCGCGCTGTTCGCGGTGGCGTCGCGGCCCGAAGTGGTGTCGCTGGCCGGCGGCATGCCGTTCGTGCAGGCGCTGCCCACCGACGACGTGCTCGACGTCGTCCGCGAGGTCCTCGACGAGCACGGTTCCTCGGCGCTGCAGTACGGAGGCGGCCAAGGCGACCCCGGGCTCCGCGAGCAGCTCGCTCGCCTGATGGCGGCGGAAGGCATCGAGGGCGACCCTGACGACATCGTGATCACGACCGGCGCGCAGCAGGCGCTCGATCTCATCGGGAAGATCTTCATCGACCCCGGCGACCTGATCGCGGTGGAGGCTCCCGCGTACGTGGGAGCGCTCACGGCGTTCGGGGCATATGAGCCGCGCTACCTACAGATGGAGATCGACGGCGACGGCATGCTGGTCGATCAGCTCGAGCAGGCGTTGGTCCGCGGTGAGCGCCCCAAGTTCGTGTACACCTGCCCCAACTTCGGGAATCCTAGCGGTGTGACATTGTCATACGCCAGGCGGCAGCAGCTCGTCGCCTTGTGCCGGGAGACGGGCATCCCGATCATCGAGGACAACCCGTACGGCTTGCTGCTGTTCGAGGGGGAGCCGCTCCCCTCGCTTCGAACCCTCGACCCCGACAACGTCATCTACCTCGGGACCGTCTCCAAGGTGTTCTCCCCCGGTGTGCGCGTCGGCTGGGCGCTCGCCGAGCAATCGGTCGTGCAGCGCCTCGTGCTCGCCAAGGAGGCGGCGGATCTGTGCGGTTCCTCGTTCACGATGCTGGTCACCGAGCGCTACTTCGCCGACGAAGAGCGCTGGCGCTCGAACCTCGCCTCCCTGGTCGAGACGTACCGATCGCGCTGCCATGTGATGTTGGAGGCGATCGACGAGCACTTCCCCGACGGGGCGATGTGGACCCGTCCCGCGGGGGGGTTCTACGTGTGGGTGACGTTGCCCGGGTGGTTCGACACGCGAGCGATGCTGGCTGCCGCGGTCGAGCGACGGGTCGCATACGTGCCGGGCACCGCGTTCTACCCGGACGGCCGGGGCGGCAACCAGATGCGGCTGGCGTTCTGCTATCCGTCGGAGGATCGCATCCGTGAGGGTATCTCCCGCCTGGGTGGGCTGCTGGAGGACGAACAGGATCTCTACCGGAGCCTGCGGCCGTGAAGGTGGCGGTATTAGCAGGTGGGCGAACGCCCGAGCGAGACGTCTCGCTGCGGAGCGGTCACCGCGTCCTGGGGGCGCTCCATGAGCTCGGCCACGCGGCCGAGGCGATCGACCCGGCCGAGACGTCACTGGCCGAGACGCTCCAGGAACGAGCTCCCGACCTCTGCTACCTCGCGATGCACGGCAAAGAAGGCGAGGACGGCACCGTTCAACGCCTGCTCGACCTGCTCGAGCTGGCCTATACAGGCACGTCGGCGTTCGATTGCGAGGTCGCGTTCGACAAGCTCTTGGCCAAGGAGGCCCTCTCTCGGGCCGGAGTGCCGACGCCGGCCTGGGCGCCGATCGAGGACGCTGCCCTACGGGACCTCGGCGCGGGGGCCGCGCTCGGTCGCGCGGTCGATCGAGTCGGGTTGCCGTGCATCGTCAAACCCTCGAGGAGCGGTTCAGCGCTCGGCGTGACCACGGTCGCTCGTGAGTCGGACCTCCCCGCCGCCGTGATGGCTGCCCTGTCGTTCAGTGGCGGGGCCGTCGTCGAGAGCGCGATCGTCGGCACGGAGATCGCGATCGGGGTGGTAGGGACGCCGGGCGAGGTTCTCCCCGCCGTGGAGATCGTGCCCAAGGGGGGCACGTACGATTACGCGGCCCGGTACACGGCGGGCGCGACCGAATACTTCGCGCCGGCTCGCCTGAGCGAGAATGCGGCGGCCGCGTGCACCGATGCGGCCGCGGCCGCATGGGAAGCGTTACGTCTGCGTGACGTCACGAGGGTGGACATGATCGTCGACGCCGCGGAGAATCCGTGGGTCCTCGAGGTGAACGTCTCACCGGGCATGACGGAGACCAGCCTCTTGCCGATGGGAGCGAACGCGGCGGGCATGGGGCTGTCGCAACTGTGTGATGTCGTCATGCAGTCTGCGCTCAGTCGCCGACATCGCTGATCAAGGTCCGTTCCGGGTCTCAATCGGGAGAGAGCCCGGGGCCTGACCCGACGATCTCCGAGACGATGCGCTCGAGGTCGTCGACAGAGCCGAATTCGATGACCACCCGGCCACGCTTCTTCCCGTACTGGATCAGCACCCGTGTGGCGAGCTGTTCCGACAGGATCTCCTCGACCTCGGCCATGCCGGGATCGGTGGCGGGCGTCGTCCCGACATCGGGCGCGGGCCGCTGCTCCGCCGGCGGCTCGAGGTACCGGCGAACGAGGTCTTCGGTCTCGCGAACAGAGAGATCCTCGGCGGCAACCCTCAACGCGAGGGTGTTCACCGCATCGGCCTCCCCCAGGGCCAGGAGCGCCCGAGCGTGGCCTGCTTGGATCTTCGCGTCGGTGAGCAGCTGCTGGGTCTCGATCGGCAGCTGCAGCAGCCTGATGGTGTTCGCGATGTGTGACCGTGACACACCGACCCGTTCCGCGAGGTCCTCTTGCTTCAGCCCGAGATCCTCGAGCAGCTGCCGGAACGCCTCGGCCAGCTCGATGGGACCGAGGTCCTGCCGGTGGATGTTCTCGATCAGCGCCTCTCGCAACAGGTCGGCGTCGTCGGTCTCGCGGAGCACCACGGGCACGGTCGCGAGACCCGCGACTTTGGCGGCTCGCAGTCGGCGTTCCCCGGCAACGAGCTCGTAGCCGTCGTCTCCCGAGCTGCGAACGACGATCGGCTGCAGGATGCCGACCTCCCTGATGGAAGCCGCGAGGGCCTGGATCTCTTCCTCGTCCCAGTGAGTGCGGGGCTGCTTCGGGTTCGGAGTGACGGCGTGCACCGGAACCTCGAGGAGGCCGGAGACTCCTTCACCGGCTTCTGGCGCACCCGGGATCAACGCCGACAGGCCCCGCCCCAGGCCACCACGCTTCGACATCACTCGCCTCCCTTCCGAAACAATCGCCACCGACGCTTGGGCACCGTCGCCTCGTCCTCGAGCGTGGCGCCGATGTCGGCCACGGCATGGCCCTGCTGCGGATCTGGTCCTGACACGGCGGTCCCGCCCTTGCGCGAGGCGGCCTCGATCTCCGCGTCCTCGTCGATCACCACGACCCGGCGCCCCGGCATGTGATCCGTCTGCGCCGCCGCCGTGGACTCGGCCCGAGGGGGCGGCGGGACACGTGGCGATTCAGGTGGAGCCGCGGGCTCCCACACGTCGTCCTCGTCGAGGACCGGCCCGGCGGATCGGGGTGGTGGCATCGGCTCGGGTTCGGGAGTGGGCTCTGGCTCGGGGGTGGGCGCGGGCATCGGCTCGGGTTCGGGAGTGGGCTCGGGTTCGGGAGTGGGCGCGGGCATCGGCTCGGGCTCGGTTGCCGGCTCGGGACGAGGATCGACTTCCGTGACGGTGGATCCGATCGATGCCTCGCTGATCTCGTCTTCGTCGAGTGGAGCCTCGGCTGTGAGCTCGGAGCCTTCCAGGGGCGGTACGACGACCGTGGGGAGGTCGTCGAACGCGGGCATCGGCTCCGTGGGGGTTGGCCGCAACGCCACCTCGCGGCCGAGCTCGCGATAACTCGTCGCCCCCTTGGATCTCGGATCGTACACCGTGATCGGCTGCCCGAAGCCGGGTGCTTCGGAGAGCCGGACCGTCCTCGGGATGATGGCGTCGTACACGAGTTCCCCGAAGTATCGCTTGACCTCGTCGACGACTTGTTCGGAGAGCTTGGTCCGCGGATCGAACATCGTCATCACGATGCCGGAGACGCGAAGTCCTGGGTTGATGTTCTGCTGCACGAGCGAGACATTCCGCAGGAGCTGACCGAGACCCTCGAGCGCGTAGTACTCACATTGGATCGGCACGATGAGCTCTTCGGCCGCGGTGAGGGCGTTGATCGTGAGCAGCCCAAGGGACGGAGGACAATCGAGCAAGATGAAGTCGAACGAACCCTCGCGAACGGTCTCTAGCGCCTTCTTCAGCCGAGTCTCCCGAGAGAACTGACTCACCAGCTCGATCTCGGCGCCCGCGAGGTCGATCGTCGAAGGAACCGCTGCAAGACGATCGACCGGCGTCGGCACGATCGCATCGCTGACCGAGGCCTCCGAGACGATCACGTCGTAGACGGAGATCTCCCGGGCTTCGTGCCGGATGCCCAGGCCGGTCGAGGCGTTCCCCTGCGGATCCAGATCGACGACGAGCACCCGGAAGCCGATATCCGCGAGAGCCGCTCCCAAGGACACGGCCGTCGTGCTCTTCCCGACGCCCCCCTTCTGATTGGCGATCGCGATGACCCGAGCGATGCCGGGCGTCTCGGGAACGACGGGAACGGGCCTCTTCGCCTTCTTCTCGTTCTTCTCGCGCTTATCCCGCTTGGCTCGCTTCTCTTTGGATGCGGCAGACGAACCGCCCTTGGAAGTCGAGCGAGTGGAGGTGCCCGGGGCGGCGCCGGCGTCGGCGGAGGCCATGGTCACTGCCGAGTCATGATAACCAGCGCTCCCGCCCGTGCAAGAGCGGTTGAGGGGAAAAGCCGCGCCGAAACGTCCTTCGGCAGGTCCGTCGCGGGGTCGAAGCTCTCTCCGGCCCAGTAGATCAGGGATCCACCCGGTTCGAGGACGTGCGTCGCCGCTATCCACGATCGGGGTGCGGTCGCGAAAGCCCTGGCTGTGCACGCCGCGACCCGCGTGCCGAGCGTCTCGAGGCGCCTCGGGTAGACGGACACGTTGTCGAGTCCGGCAGAGGCTTCCTCGAGGAACGCGGCTCGGTTCCTTCGGACCTCCACGAGCACCCACCGCAGATCGGGCCTCACGATCGCGAGCGCGATGCCCGGCAGCCCGGCACCCGAACCGAGATCGCACACGGTCCCGGAGGCCGGTAGCAGGGGAGCAGCCCGGATCGAATCCAGGATGTGTCGCTCACGAAGCTTCGGCGCGTCGGAGGGACCGATCATGCCCCGCGGGATGGCCTTCTCCAACAGCAGGCGCTCGTACCGTTCGAGGCGATCCTCCGCCTCGGATCCGAGCTGAACCCCTAGGGCGCTCGCGGCTTCCCAACCCTCATGTTTCACGTGAAACATGGCCTCCCGAAACGTTCCGGCCGAAGAAGTTCGGTCAGGCGGGTCGGATCACGACGTAACGCTCGGGATCCACGCCACGAGATTCCGTCTCGACCCCTTCGATGTCGGCCACGGCGTCGTGAACGAGCTTGCGCTCGTAGGAGTTCATGGGATCGAGCTCTTCTTCTCGGCCTTCGTCGCGCACGCGCTCGGCAAGCTCGCGTGCATGTTCGCCCAGCCGAGCCTCCCGGCGCTTTCGGTAGTCCTCCACATCGACGATCACCCGGACCCGCTGATCCAAGCGGCGGGCCACGGCCATGCGAGTCAGCTCTTGGATCGCATCAAGCGTCTGGCCGTGCCGACCGATCAGCAGCGACATGTCCTCCTCGGCGCCGTCGAGGATATCGACGTACATGTGCGCTTCGTGGGGACTCGGTTCGGCGATGGCGTCGATGCCCATCTTGGCGAGCATCTCTTCGAGGAAGTCCGCGGCCGCGTCGGCCTGCTCCTCGAGCTCATCGAGGGAGGGCGCCTCGTCGCGCTCACGCGCCATGTTTCCCACCTTGCTTCTTCGGCTTGCGTTGCGCCGACGATCCCCGCTTGTTCTGGGGCGACGATCCCCGCTTGTTCTGGGACGATCCCTTCGCGGTGGAGGTCTTCTTGGCGCCGTCCTCTCGACGAGTGCGTTCTGCGTCGGCCTTCTCCATCATCGAGGCCATGAAACCCTTCTTCTGGGGCTTGTCGGCCTGGGCCGCCATCTTCTCCTTCTGTTGCGCGATGCGCTTCTCGATGGCGTCCGGCCCGATATGCCCCGCTCGGAGCAAGAGCGTCTGCTGCCCGATCATGAACACGTTGGATACGGTCCAATACAGCACGAGACCCGACGGGAAGCTATAACCGATGAAGCCGAAGAACAGCGGCATGATGCGCAGGATCATCTGTTGTTGTCCGGATGCCGCTCCCTGAGGGCTCGCCCGCTGCGTCTGTAGCGTCTGATAGAAGGAGGTACCGATCATCAACCCCAGCAGGATGACGTACCCGATCTTCGACGTGATGCCATCGGTGCCGCAGGGCAGGACCGGCTTCGAGGTGAACGAGTCGAGCGGTTCACCGTCGTCGCCCACCAGGGGGAGCCCCGGTTCAACGACCTCTCGGTTGGTGTCGCGGATCGTGCTCTTGTCGATGTTGCCGGCCTGATCGGCCGAGCACTGGAGGTTCAATCCCAGGAAACCGGTTCCCTCGTGCGTGATGACGCTGGCGAACAGCTCGCTGTCGACCGGCAGGTGGTTGTCCTTGATGTGGTACGCCACCACGGCTGCCTCGGAGGTTGCCACCGCCCCCTCTGCGTCGAACGGCTCGTAGGAGGGGGGTCTGATCACGGCGTACATGGCGATCAACAGCGGGAACTGTGCGAGGACAGGCAGGCACCCTCCGAGAGGATTCACCCCGGCTTCGCGGTACAGGCGCATCGTCTCTTCCTGCGCCTTCTGCTTGTTGCCCCGGTACTTCTTCTGGATCTCCTTGATCTTCGGTTGCAGGGCCTGCATCGCCTGCATCGACTTGATCTGCTTCATGCCGAGCGGGAAGAGCAGGAAACGCAGCACCAGGGTGAGCACGACGATCGCCACGCCGTAGTTCGGAACGATGTCATACAACCAGGCCAGGACCCACCCGATCGCGTCGAGCAGACCCTGGAAGATCGGCGAGATGACGGGGATCTCAGCCAGCACTAGGTGCGAGCCGCCTTCGTCACTTGAGAGACAGCGTCATACATAGGTCTCGAGCGCCGCGGTTCGGGGACCGGGTCGAGACCTCCCCGCCCGTACGGGTTGCACCGAGCGACCCGCCAGACGGCGAGTGCCAGCCCCTTGGTCGCGCCGTGTCGTCGGATCGCGAGATCCGCATAGTGCGAACACGTGGGTGCGAACCGACATTGCCCGCCGAGCCATCCGGCGAGGACCGTCTGGTACAACCGGATGATCCCGAGCGCCGCGGCGCGTGCCGGCGCGCCCGCGAGCCAGCCGGCCTCACGGATCGTCATCGTGTTCGGCCCCTCGAGGCAGTAGGTCGATCATCTCGCTCACCAGATCCTGCGTCGTTGCCCCCCGGATCCCCTCTCGGGCAACAAGGACGGCATCGAGGTCCCCTGTGACCTGCGACGATACCTGTCGCCAGGCCTCCCGCAGGATACGTCTCGCCCGGTTCCGATCGACAGCCCCGCCCACGCGTCGCGCGGCCACGACTGCCCAGTCACCGGACCCGGGCGCAAGGAACAGTACCACCCGCTTTCCGTGGTGGGGGCGGCCTCGATCGAGGACGCGGCGCACCTCTTCGGGGCGCACCCGCGCTCGCTCTCAGGCGGACAGGCGGGAACGGCCCTTGCGCCTGCGCGAGGAGACGATCG
>DASTBT010000059.1:0-7839 GCA_035711865.1 Actinomycetota bacterium | reverse complement strand
GCTGTGGACACCGACGTTCATCTATCCGGACGCGGCGAGCGAGTTCGGCGAGCTCCGAAACCATCTCGGACGCGCAGCCGAGCCCCGCCTGATCCTGCTCACCGCACGCGGCGAGGTGAACCCTCATCACCCGGCGCTGGAGTCGGGGGCTCTGATCCTCACGACGCGCTATGGCGCGACGCAGCTGGAGGGTCGACTCCCCAGGTCGTCGACCGCTGTCGCGTTGGGGAACGGCCCATCGATCGATCTGGCCGATGCTCTCGCCGCCATCCGGAGCGAGGGTCATCGCGTCGTGCTTTCGGAAGGGGGCCCCTCGGTGATCGGCGGCCTGCTCCAGACGGACCTCCTCGACGAGCTCTTCCTCACGCTGTCGCCGATCCTCGCCGGGCGTTCCGATGTCGGCGGCCGACCGGGCCTCGTCGAGGGAGCCGAGCTTCTGCCGTCTCGATCCATCTCCGGGGATCTCCTGAGCGTCCGCAGGCACGGATCTCATCTGTTCCTGAGGTACGCCATCGGTTAGTCGCGAGCTTGATGTGCGCCGCCGCCTCCAGAGCTCCGGTCACGATCCCCAGGAGCAGTCCTCCCTCGCAGAGGCGCCGGAGGAGCTCCTCGGCTCCCGGGAGCACCTGGTAGGACTGGGAGCTCTCGACTTCCTCCGGGAGCCGTTCGAGGTAGGCGGCGAGGAGCCGCGCCATCTCCCGCGAGTCCGGCTCGCGCCCGATGACGCTTCGGAAGGTTCTCCGGGCGACGACGGGATCGGTCATGCCGGCCTCCGAGAACTCGCCGAGGTCGGCGAGGATCCCGTGGAGCCTCTCGAACGCCCAGCGCCAGCTCCGGGTCCGGCCCGCCGGTGACGATGAGCGTCCCTTCGACGTCGAAGAGGATCGCGATCGGGGACCCCGGCGGCGGTCTCTCGGTCACGGCGCCGATTCCGTGCTCACGTAACGCCGCTCGCATCCCCCGGCCGCCCGCCGGTCGCCGCTACCGGCCGATCGGGCCTTGCCGTCGAAGGATCTCGTCCTGCACGGCCATCAGCCGGGCCACCCGTTCCTCGGTGGGCGGATGCGTCCTGAACAGGCTCATGATGCCCCGGCCCTTCAGCGCGGCCAGCGGGTTCACGATGAACAGGTGCGCCTCGCCCGGCTGCAGCGAGTGCGGCGGCGGGACCCGTCGGCTCGTCTGCTCGAGCTTCTGCAGCGCGCTCGCGAGCGACTGGGGGTCACGCGAGAGGAAGGCCCCGGACTCATCGGCCTGGAACTCGCGGGAGCGTGAGACCGCCATCTGGATCAGGCCGGCGGCGATCGGCGCGAGGATCCACGCCACGAGCATCACGATCGGGTTCCCGCCGCCCTCGTCGTCCCCGCCGAACCAGAAAGCCATCATCGCGAGGTAGCTGATCGAGGTGCCGATCGCGGCTGCGATCGAGGCCACGAGGATGTCGCGGTTCGCCACGTGGCTCAGCTCGTGGGCGAGCACGCCCCGCAGCTCTCGCTCGTCGAGGATCTGCAGGATGCCCTGCGTCACCGCGACCTTCGCGTTCTGAGGGTTCCTCCCGGTCGCGAACGCGTTGGGCTGCTGCATGTCCGAGACGTAGATGCCGGGCATCGGCATGCCCTCGGCCTGCGTCAGCTCCCGCACGATGCGGTAGAGCTGCGGGTACTCCTGCTCGCTCACCTCGCGCGAACGGGTCGAGCGGACCGCGATCGAGCCGGACCACCAGTACATCGCGAAGTTGAACACGAGGCCGAGCACGAGCGCGACCGTCATGCCCGCCCGCCCGCCGATCAGGTACCCGACCAGCAGGAAGAGCCCGAGCAGTCCGGCGATCAGCACCCATGTCTTGGCGCGGTTGATCCCAGGTGTCACCGTCATCACTCCTTCGAGACCAATGGTGCCACAGGCAGGTCGATACGAGGCGTCGGATCCCGGTCCGGTCCTCCCTCAGGGCCCGAGGCCGACCAACGACGAGATCTCGGCGAGCCGCGCCACCGGGTTCGGCAGCACGAAGATGCCCACGAGCGCGATCGTCGCCGCGCCCACGACCACGGTCACGAGGGCGGGCACACGGAGCCGCGAGCGATCCGCCGCTTCCCGGAGGAACATCTGCCGGGGCACCAGCAGGTAGTAGAAGACGCTCACGACCGAGTTCACGAGCATCACGACGGCGAGCGCCGGTCCGAGGCCCCCGCCGCGCTCGATCGCGGCCTGGAAGATCAGCAGCTTCCCCCAGAACCCGCCGGTCGGCGGCACGCCGGCGAGCGAGATCATGAACACCGCCATGCCCACGGCGATCACGGGCGCGGTCTCGCGCAGCCCGGCGAAGTCGGCGATCAGCAGCGCCGGGTGGCGCCTCGAGACGGCGACCGTGGCGGCGAACGCGCCGAGGTTCATGATGCCGTAGATCAAGATGTAGGCGACCCCCGCCGCGAACGCCGTGCGGTTCGACGCGGCGTCGTCGGTCACGAGCGCGAACGTCATGAGGATGTAGCCCGACTGCGCGATGCCCGAGTACGCGAGCAGCCGCACCATCTGCGTCTGGCGCAGCGCCACGAAGTTCCCCACGGACATCGTCGCGACCGACAGGAACGCGAAGATCGGCACCCAGAACTCGTGCTGCTCCGCGAAGGCCACGAACATCAGCTGCAACAGGCCGGCGAAGCCCGCGACGGCCGAGGCGACGGCCAGGAACGCCGCCACCGGCACCGGCGATCCCTCGTACGTGTCGGGAGCCCAGAACTGGAAGGGGAAGGCGGAGACCTTGAACGCGAACCCCACGACGACGAACAGGATGGCCGCGTACGTCAGGGTCTGCAGCTCACCGGGAACGTCGGCGAGCGCCGACGCGATCTCGGCGAGCTGCGTCTCGCCGCCGGTCACGCCGTAGATCAGGCTCATGCCGAACAGCATCACGGCGGTCGAGAGCACGCCGATGATGAAGAACTTCACCCCGGCCTCGTTCGACTTGACGTCGCCCTTGCGGAACGCGGCCATCAGGAACCCCGGCGCCGACACGAGCTCGAGCGCGATGAACAGCAAGAGCAGGTCGCGCGAGCTCGGCATCATCACGCAGCCGAGGAACGAGGTCAGCAGGAGGAAGTAGTACTCCCCTTGGTAGAAGCCGCCCTCCCGGAAGTAGCGGAGCGAGACCGCGAGCACCACGACCGCGGTGACGAGGAAGAAGCCCTTGAACAGGAGCGCGAACTCGTCGACGACGTAGGTGCCACCGAAGCTCACCCGGGTTCCGGCCCCGATCAGCGTGGCGACGGCCACCAGCGAGGCCACGACGCCGACGAGGCCCAGCGGCATCGCGAACCACTTCGTGCGTTCGGGCAGGAAGACGTCGACGACGAGCACGAGCAGGACCGTGCCCGCGAGGATGAACTCCGGCAGCAGGGCGTGGTAGTCGACGTCCATCGGGTGGTTCTAGCTCCCCAGCAGGCGCATCAAGCCGCCCACGGCATCGTCGGTGACCCCGAACACCAGCCTCGGATAGAGGCCGAGCACGAGGATCAACGCCAACAGCGGAAACCACGAGACCCACTCGACGGCGAGCACGTCGCGCAGGCCGGCCTCCCGCCAATGATCGGGCAGGGTGCCCATGTTCACGCGTTGCAGCATCCACAGGAAGTAGCCGGCCGTGAGCACCGTGCCGATGCCGCCCATCACCATGTACAGCCGGAACAGACCGACCCGATCGGCCAGGAAGACCTCGCTGGGGCTGAACGAGCTGAGCAGCGCCATGATCTCGCCCCAGAACCCGGCCAGGCCCGGCAATCCGAGCGAAGCGATCGCGACGAAGGCGAACACACCGCCGAGCTTCGGCATCGTCTGCATCATGCCGCCGCCGATCCTGGCGATCTCGCGCGTGTGGTACCGGTCGTAGATCGACCCGACGCAGAAGAACAGCATGCCGGTGATCACGCCGTGGGCCACCATGCCGAAGATCGCCGCCTGGATGCCGATCTCGGTCAGCGTCGCGATGCCGAGCATCACGAACCCCATGTGGCCGACCGAGGAGAACGCGATCAGGCGCTTCAGGTCCTTCTGGGCGAGGCATGCGAGCGCGGCATAGACGATCGCGATCGCGGCGAGCGCGCCGATCCACGGCGCGTACTTCTCGGCACCGTACGGCAGGAACGGGATCGCGATGCGGATGAACCCGTAGGTTCCCATCTTCAACATGATGCCCGCCAGCAGCACCGAGCCGATCGTCGGCGCCTCGGTGTGCGCGTCGGGCAGCCACGTATGGAACGGCCACATCGGCACCTTCACGGCGAACCCGAGCGCCACCGCGCCGAACACGATCAGCTGGAACGTCTGGCCGAACCCGCCCCCGGCGCCGAAGTCGCGGAGCACCACCATGTCGAACGTGTGCGGATCGGGCCCCTGGAAGTACATCGCGAGGAAGCCCAGCAGCATGAAGATCGAGCCGAACAGCGTGTAGAGGAAGAACTTGATCGAGGCGTACTCGCGGTTGGCGGAGCCCCAGATCGCGATCAGGAAGTACATCGGCACCAGGACCAGCTCCCAGAACACGAAGAACAGGATCAGGTCGAATGCGATGAAGGTGCCGGCCATGCCGGTCTCGAGCAGCAGCATCAGCGCCAGGAACCCCCTCGTGCGGCCGGGGTCGGGCACGAATCGCCACGTGTAGACGGCGCAGAGGAAGGAGAGCAGGAACGTCAGCACGTACAGCGGCAGCGAGATGCCGTCGATGCCCACGTGGTAGCGCACCCCGATCGCGCCGATCCAGTCCAGGTCGAGCTCGAACTGCAGCCCATCGGTGCCGTAGTCGAACCCGATCGCGATCGCGATCGCGATCGCGAGTGCCGCCCCCGAGACCACGATGCCCAAGCCTCGGATCGCGCGTTCCTTCGACTTCGGCATCAGGGCGATCACGATCGCGCCCACGACGGGCAGGAGGGTCGCGATCGTGATGGCCGAGTTCTCCCAGGTCATGTGGCCTCCACGCTTCCTCTCAGACGACGACTCGGATGAACACGACGGCCAACGCGATCACGCCGACGAACAGCCCGACGGCGTACCACTGCACGTTGCCGGATTGCAGGTACCTCAGGGCGTTGCCGGTGCGTCCGGCGACCTCGCCGGCGCCGTTGACGGCGCCGTCGATCACGGTCCGATCGAACCAAGCCACCAGCTGGGCGACCCACCTCGTGACCACGGCGGCACCGTCGACGATGCCGTCGAACACGACCTGGTTGAACCAGTTCACACCCGCGGACCAGGTGTCGCGAACGGGCCGAACGATCGCCCGCATGTAGAACTCGTCGATGTAGTAGCGGTGCTGCAACAGGTTCCAGACGGGTCCGATCGGCGCCTGCAGCGGATCCCGCGCCTTCCGCTCCCTGTAGAGCACGTATCCGGCGGCGAGGCCGAGCAGCGCGCCCGCCGTCGACAGGAGCGCGATCCACGGCACGAAGACCGCCTCGTGGATCTCCTCGAAGAAGACCCACTTCCCGAAGACCGCGTTGAGCTGTGGGGCTCCGAGCAGTCCGACGCCGATGGTGGCCGCCGCGAGCGCGACCAGCGGACCGGTCATCGTCCTCGGTGACTCGTGCGGGTGTGCCTCGCCCTCGTACTCCCCGAAGAACGTGAGCATCACCATGCGCATCGTGTAGAACGCGGTGATCACGGCCGTCACCAGGAACACGACGAACAGCCAGGTCGCGTGCTCCTCGTGGGCCACGACCAACAACTCGTCCTTCGACCAGAACCCAGCGAGCGGGATGATGCCGGCGAGTGCGAGCGAACCGATCAGCATCGTCCAGAACGTGATCGGCATGTACTTCCTCAGACCGCCCATCTCGCTCATGTTGTTCGAGTGAACGGCATGGATCACCGAACCGGCGCACAGGAACAGCAACGCCTTGAAGAAGGCGTGCGTGAACAGATGGAAGAACCCGGCCGTGAGGCCGAGCTCGCCGAGCGAGAGTCCCGCGACCATGTAGGCGAGCTGCGAGAGCGTCGAGTAGGCGAGCACGCGCTTGATGTCGTCCTGCACGATCGCGAGCAGTGCCGCCCCCAGCGCCGTGATCGCCGCGACGATGCTCACGACGGTGAGCACCCACTCGTCGGCCAGCAGGAAGACCTCGAAGAGGCGGCCGATCAGGTACACGCCCGCGGCCACCATCGTCGCCGCGTGGATCAGCGCCGAGACGGGCGTCGGGCCGGCCATCGCGTCGGGGAGCCACACGTGGAGCGGGAACTGGGCGGACTTGCCGACGGTGCCCCCGAACAGCAGGAGCGCAGCCACCGACACGAACAACGGCGAGACCTCGCCGAGCCCGAGCTCGTGCGAGACCTCGCCGATGTTCGTCGTCGTGAACCCGGTGACGGCGATCAGGGCGATGATGCCGAACATGAACGGGACGTCGCCGACCCGCGTGGTGATGAACGCCTTGATCGCGGCGTCGGAGTTCTCCTTGACCTCCCACCAGTGGCCGATCAACAGGTAGGAGCAGATGCCCATGACCTCCCAGCCCACGAGCAGCTGGATCAGGTTGTTCGACACGACCACCGTGAGCATCGCTGCGGTGAAGAGCGAGAGCACCACGTAGAACCAGGTGAACCGCTCGTCGCCGTGCATGTAGCCGAGCGAGTAGACGTGCACCGCCAGCGAGACCGCGGTCACGACCACCAGCATGACGCCGGTCAGGCCGTCGACCAGGATGCCGAGCTCGAGGTGGAGCGGTCCGATCGTGAACCAGTCGATGCTGCCCTCGAACGGCCCTCCGCCTTCGACGAAGTGCCACAGCACACCGATGGAGAACACGAACGCCGCCCCCACCGCGGCGATGCCGTAGACCGCCCCCTTGCCGGGGGTGCGAGAGCCGAGGAACAAGATCAAGGCGGCGGAAACGAGCGGCAGCAGCACCACGATCCAGGCGTGCTCGACGAACCAGATCCCGTTCGTCGTGGCCTCGAAGGCCACCCCCCCCTCGGCGGCGAGCACGTTCACCACTTGAGCAGGTTCACCTCGTCGACGTTGATCGATTCACGCGTGCGGAAGAGCAGGATCACGATGGCGAGCCCGATGCCCACCTCGGCAGCGGCGACCGCGATCACGAACAACGCGAACACCTGCCCGGTCATCTGCTGCAGCAGCGCGGCGAACGCGACGAGGTTCACGTTCACGGCGTTCAGCATCAGCTCGATGGCCATCAGCACCATGATGGCGTTCCGCCGGGCGAGGACGCCGTAGACCCCCGCGGAGAACAGCAGCGCCGAGAACATCAGCACGAGCGGCAGCCTGATCACGTGGAATCGTCCTTCCTCGCGAGCACGATCGCCCCGATCAGCGCCGCCAGCAGCAGGAACGAGACCGCCTCGAACGGCAGCACGTAGCTGCGGAAGATCGCTTCGCCGACGACGTCGGTGGTGCCGCGAGCCGGCTCGAAGGCCTGGGCGTCCTGCATCGGGAAGGCATCCTGAATCAGGAACACGAGCCCGGCGAAGACCCCGACGCCGATGATCGCCCCGAGCCATCGTTGTTGGTTGTCGAGGGCGTCCCGTCCGATCGGGGCCTTCGTGAGCATGAGGCCGAACAGGAACAGGATCACGATGGCCCCCACGTAGATCAGGATCTGCACCCATGCCACGAACTCGGCGCCGAGCAGCAGGTAGACGCCCCCGACCGACAGCAGGGCGACGACGAGGTAGAGGGCGGCGTGGACGACGTTCGTCGAGGTCACGACGGCGATCGCCGAGAGGCTGCCGACGACGGCGAGCACCACGAACGCATACTCCTGGGCGCTCACGCGGCACCCTCCGCCGGCGGTTCCTGGGGCGGCTCCGCGCCCTCCTCGAGGGGCGGCGGCG
>DASTBT010000058.1:0-2427 GCA_035711865.1 Actinomycetota bacterium | reverse complement strand
CGGGGCGGGTGCTCGTCGAGATGTGGGAGCTCACCATCTCGGGAGCCGTCTTCGTCAACTTCGCCAGCAGCTTCCTCAAGACCATGGCCGGGTGGGCGATGGCCTTCGCGATCGGCATCCCGATCGGTTTGCTGATGGGCCGGTATCGGTACGCCCGGGCCTTCTTCCACGACTTCGTCTACATCTTCGCGAACGTGCCGTTGCTCGTGTACGCCGTGATCGCCTTGATCGTCTTCGGCATCAGCCCGTGGGGCCCCGCATTCGTCGTCGCACTCGAGGCCTACACCGGCATCGCCTTGAACACCGCGGCCGGTGTGGAATCGGTCGATCGGGGCCTGCTGTCGATGAGCCGCTCGTTCCGACGCTCGAGCCGCCAGACACTCCGCAGCGTGGTCGTGCCCTCCGTGGTGCCGTTCCTGTTCGCGAGCGGGCGGGTCTCGTTCGCGAATTCGTGGAAACTCGCGGCCCTCGCCGAGACGTTCGGCGGCTACCTCGGCGTCGGCTATCAGCTCGAGAAGTCGTTCCAGGTCTATTCGGTCGTCAGCCTGCTCGCGTGGATGTTCTTCTTCGTGATCTTCGTGATCCTGGTGGAGCGGTTCCTCATCACGCCGGCCGAACGTCGCGTCTTCGCATGGCGCGATCCGGCGAGCGTCCGGCAGGAGCAGACGTGAGCGGATCCGTCGCGGACGTACGCAGCGGGCTGCCGGCCGAGGTCGCCGACCTCCTCGCGCCGCCCGCCCGCCCGTGGTGGAAATGGATCGTTTCGGACCGTGCGGCCCGGTACACGGCACGCATCATGTTCCTGCTGATCTGGCAGTGGGCGGGCACGGTCTTCGACGACATCCCCACCCCCCTCAGCACGGTCGAGTTCTTGATCGAGGAATTCCGGGCCGGCGAGGTGTGGCCCAACGTCGCGATCAGCCTCATCCGGGCGACGATCGGGTTGGCGTTCGTGCTGGTGTTCGGCGTCGCGATCGGCATCGCGATGGCTCGGTGGTGGCGCGTGCGGTACTTCCTCACCGATCTGATCCTGGTCGGTATCACGCTGCCGGCCTTCATCTGGGCCTTGCTCGTCGTCATGTGGTGGGGCTTCAGCAACATCGGTCCGATCGCCGTGTGCATCGTTTCGGCGACGCCGCAGCTCGTGGTGAACACGTTCCAGGGAGCGACGGCGACCCCGGGCAAGCTGCTCTCGATGTCCGACGCCTACCGGGTGAAGAACCGCCGCCAGTTCCGATGGCTCGTGATCCCCTCGATGGCCGAGTACATCGCGGCGGGGTACCGCAGCGCGATCCTGGCGGGGTGGGGCGCCGTGCTGCTCGTCGAGTGGTTCGGCAACGACAAGGGCGTCGGGTTCCGCGCACATTACTGGTACGACGCGCGGAGCTTCGACGGCATGATGGCGTGGGGGCTCGTGATGATGATCATCATCCTGGCGTTCGACCGGCTCGTGATGGACCGGGTCGTCACCCACTTCCGGCGGTGGCGCATCGGGGGGCAGCAATGGTCGTGATCCACGCCGACCGACGAGTTCACGAGGGGTGAGACGAGTGGCCCGACTGGTCGCGCGCGACGTCATGAAGGTCTTCCCGCCCACCAGGACGGGCCAGGACCCGGTGGTCGCGCTCCGCAACATCAGCTTCGAGGCGGAGGGGCACGCGTTCGTGACCCTCGTCGGCCCGTCGGGGTGCGGCAAGAGCACGTTCCTGAACATGGTCTCGGGCATCGACAACCCGAGCGCGGGCACGCTCGAGGTGAATGGCAAGGCGGCCGACGAGGCGCGGATCGGCTACGTGTTCCAGGACCCCCGCCTGCTCCCGTGGAAGACCGTGATCCAGAACATGGAATACGTGCTCGACGAAGGATCGCACGAGGAGCGCGTCGCCCGGGGGCGGGAGTTCCTGGACAAGGTGAATCTCGGCGGATCGGCGGAGATGTATCCGGGTCAGCTCTCCGGCGGCATGCAGCAGCGGGTCGGCATCGCCAGGGCCCTCGCGATCGAGCCGGACCTGCTGCTGATGGACGAGCCGTTCAGCCATCTCGACGCGATCACTGCCAGGGACCTGCGCGTCGAGCTCCAACGGCTGTGGCTCGACACCGACACGACGATCCTGTTCGTCACCCACGATGTGCTCGAGGCGGTCCTGTTGTCCAGCCGGGTGATCATGATGAGCAGCCAGGGCCGGGTCTTCCGCGATCTCACGATCGACCTGCCATTCCCGCGGCGGCAGACCGATCGCGACGTGGCGATCCAGCAGAGCGAGATCCTCGAGCTGTTCGAGGAGATGGAACGCCCGATGGTCGACGCGTGAGCTGCTCGGTTCCCGTGCATCGGGAACCGAGCGCAACGGCCAGACAGGTCCGAACGAGGAGGGAAACGGATGCTCCGGCACAGCGCGTTCTTCATGCTCGAAGAGGGCAACGGCG
>DASTBT010000057.1:0-7043 GCA_035711865.1 Actinomycetota bacterium | reverse complement strand
CATCGGGGGCATGGTTCGCACCGCGCCCTTCGTCGCCGCGTTGTTCCTCGTCACCGCGCTGAGCCTGGCCGGCATCCCACCGCTGTCCGGCTTCATCTCGAAGTTCGCACTCGTCCAAGCCGGGATCGAGGGAGGACACCTCGCCGTCATCGCGGTCAGCCTGGTCGTCAGCCTGCTCACGGTCTTCTCGATGATGCGCATCTGGATGGGTGCGTTCTGGAGCCCACCGGAGGATCTGGCCACGGCGAAGCCCCTGCGATGGTCGAGCGGCGCGAGCCGAGCCCTCATGATCGCCCCGACGGCCCTGCTCGTCGCGTGCAGCCTCGCCATCGCGGTCGCCGCCGGCCCCCTCTACTCGCTGAGCGAGCGCACGGCTCGCGACCTCCTCGATCGTGACGCGTACATCGGGGAGGTGCTCGGCCCGTGAGGATCGCCGGCCGCATTGCGCTCCTGGTGACGCTCTGGCTGCTCGCGTGGGGCCAGATCAGCGTCGCGAACCTCGTCAGCGGCTTCGCGGTGGCCGCCGCGCTGCTCGTGGCCTTCCCCGCGGTGGCGCGCCCCGGCACGCCGGGCGTCGCCCTGAACCCGACAGGGGTCGCCCGCCTCGTCGCCTACGTCTCGGTGCAGCTCGTGACGTCCAACGTGGTCATGGCCCGAGAGATCCTGCGGCGACACCCGGGCATCCGTCCGGGAGTGCTCGCCCACCGCCTCGAGACGCCCTCCGAGGAGATCGTGATGCTGATGACCAGCGTCATCGCACTCAGCCCGGGCACCATGACCGTCGACGTCGATCCCGCATCGACGACGATCTACGTCCACTTCCTGCTCCTTCGCGACGTCGACTCCGCGCGCGCCTCGCTCGACCGTCTCGAGCGGATCGCCTCGGGGGCGTTCAAGGCGCGGGACCCCGATCGCCGCCCTGCAGCTCCCCGGAAGGAGTCGTCATGACACAGGCAACCTTCGTCGTCCTCACCGTCGCCGCAGCCCTGTTCACGTTCCGCCTCTGCATCGGACCATCGCTGGCTGATCGGGTCGTCGCGTTGAACGGGCTCGTCATCGTCGGGATGGCCGCGATCGCGACGCAGGCGGCGCACACGGCCGTGGGCGCGTTCCTCCCGACGCTCGTCGCGATCGCGCTCGTCGGGCCGATCAGCAACGGGATGATCGCTCGATTCATCGAAGCGAGGAAGTCGTGATCGGCGAGCTGCTCGCGCTCGTCGGCGCGACGCTCGTGCTGCTCGCTGCCGTCGGCGTCGTCCGGTTCTCCGAGGTCCTTGCTCGGCTGCACGCGCTCGCGAAGGCGTCGACCCTCGGCATCCTCCTCGTCCTGTCGGGCGCCGCCATCAACCTGCGCGACCTCAACGACGTCACCTCGGTCGTGTTGGCAGGTGCGCTCCACCTGCTTGCATCGCCTCCGGCCTCGAACCTCGTCAGTCGCGCCGTGTATCTGTCGATGGGTCTCGAGGGAGCCGTCATCGACGAGCGAGCGACCGCGCGACATCGGTGAGGAGGGGCACCGACATCGGTCCCGTCGTTATCGCTTGCCGCGCGCCTTCCGGTCTCGCACGATCTCGCGGACGCAGTGGTGGCCGGGGAGCCCGGTCACGCCGCCCCCGGCGTGGGTCGCGCTCGACGCCTGGTAGAGGCCGTCGATCGGCGAGCGGTAGTCCGCGTATCCCACGGCCGGCCGCATGTGGAACAGCTGATCGACCGTGAGCTCGCCGTGGAAGATGTTCCCGCCGATCAGGTCCCAGCCTTCCTGCATCTGCTTCGGTCCGATGATCTGACGGGCCAGCACGCTGTCGTGGAAGCCGGGAGCGACCTCTTCCATGTGATCGATCAGGCGGTCGGCGTACGCCTCGAGCTCCGCGGTGTGATCGTCGTCGTCGTCGGCCCAGTCGGCCGGCACCCATTGCGTGAACATCGAGACCGTGTGGATGCCCTCGGGCGCGAGCGTCCGGTCGACGACGGTCGGGATCTCGGTGTCGCTGAACGGCCGGGTGGCGGCCTCGCCGAAGCGCGCCTGCTGGTACGCCCGCTCCAGCTGCTCGACGTCGTCGAGCAGCTCGA
Source organism: Actinomycetota bacterium (assembly GCA_035711865.1). Lineage (GTDB taxonomy): Bacteria > Actinomycetota > UBA4738 > UBA4738 > HRBIN12 > JAOUEA01. Next base: position 4,973 of record DASTBT010000057.1, on the reverse strand, counting down.
TCGCCCCGCCGTGGATCTCGGGGTCGAAGTCGGGGTCGGCGGTGAACGTCGGGAGCCGGTCGATCGCGAGGTTCACCTTCACCGTGCCGCTGCGGGTCTTCCAGTGCTCGATGTCGTGCACGAACCCGCTCGGCAGCTCGGCGCGGTCGATCTGCTGCAGGAAGGTGATCTTCGGGTGGCACGCGGTGACGACGATCGGGGCTCGCAGCTCCTCGCCTGCCTCGAGCACGACGCCCGTGACCCGGCCGTTCGAGGTCGTGATCGTCTGCACGGGGGCGTTCACGCGCACCTCGGCGCCGAAGAAGCGAGCCGACTCCTCGCAGGCCTTCGAGACGGCGCCCATGCCGCCCTCGATGAATCCCCAGCTCGCCACGTGCCCGTCGCCGATGTCGCCCACGGAGTGGTGCATCAACACGTAGGCCGTGCCTGGGGCGTCGGGTCCGGCCCAGGTGCCGATGATGCCGTTGACCGCCATGAACCCCTTCATCTCGGGCGACTCGAACCACCGCTCGAGCAGATCGGTGGCGCTCATCGTGAACAGGCGCGTGATGTCGGCCACCGTGGTCTCGTCGACGTGCGAGCGCAGCTTCCAGGCGAGCTTGCCGAGGTCCCAGAGGTCGGCGGGCGCCTTCGACCCGACGTGGGGCGGCGTCTCCATCAGCAGCGGCCCGAGGATGTCGGAGATGCGCGAGATCCACTCGTAGAACTCGAAGTACGCGTCGGCGTCGCGTTTGGACACCTTGGCGATCGAGTCACGGGTCGTCCGCTCGTCCTCAGCCTGGATGATCGAGCCGCCGCGGCTGATCGGCATGTAGCCCTGTCCGAGGGGCAGGAGCTTGAAGCCGAAACGCTCGAGCTGCAGCTCGGCGCGGAGCGAGGGCGGTATCAACGACATCGTGTAGCTGAGCGTGTTGACCTTCACGCCGGGAAGCTCGTCCGGCCACGGCTCGCTCGTGTCGGCGGCACCACCGGTCTTGTGTCGCTTCTCGAGCACGAGCGTACGGGCGCCGCGCTTCGCGAGGAGCGCGGCGGCGACGAGGCCGTTGTGCCCGCCTCCGACCACGATGGCGTCGTACCTGTTCGACGGTGACTGGGACAACTGAATCTCCATTCAAGGTTCCGGGAAGCCTACACCGGGGTGACGTCATCCCGATAGCGGGGCCGCCCCCGACGGGATACGGTTCCGGGGCTCGTCACGGTGGGAGCGTCGGAGCAACGAAACGTCCGGTCCGCGAGAAGATGGTGTGTGGACCCGATCAGGAAGGACCATCGGCCATGACTGAGATCGCGACGTTCGGCGCAGGTTGCTTCTGGGGAGTGGAGTGGGTGTTCCGCAAGGTTCCCGGTGTGGTGGAGGCAACCTCCGGGTACGCGGGAGGTTCCGTCGAGGATCCCGACTACCGGCTCGTGTGCACCGGCACCACCGGGCATGCCGAGGTGGTACGGGTCGAGTTCGACCCCGCATCGGTCACCTACGACCAGCTGCTCGAGGTCTTCTGGGCGATGCACGACCCGACCCAGATGAACCGCCAGGGGCCCGACGTGGGCACGCAGTACCGCAGCGTGATCCTCACTCACTCAACCGAGCAGCGGGCGGCGGCGGAGGCATCCCGTGATCGCGCCCAGGCGGGCTTCGACCGACCGATCGCGACCGAGATCGTCGACGCCGGTCCCTTCTACCCCGCCGAGGACTATCACCAGCGCTACTACGAGCAGACCGGCCACGAGCCGTACTGCCACGTGTTGCCGGCGGGGCTGCTCGAGCGGCTCGGGTTGGTGAGCTCCGAAGCCTCGACCTAGCGGCAGGTCAGGCGCTCACGACGCACGACCGGATCATCCGTCGGTGAACCCGACGTGCTTGTGCGATCCGTCGCAGAACGGCTTCGTCTCCGAGTGCCCGCACCGGCAGAGCGTCATGCGGTTGCGAACCTCGTAGGTCTCGCCGTCGGCGCTCGTCACCGGGATGCGGCCGCGGACCCACAACGGGCCGTCGCGCACGATGCCGACGCTGACCGGCAACGCGGGCTCGAGCTGTTCCCCGTCGGCCTCGGGCTGGATCTCGAGCGCGCCCGAGGGGCAGAGGCGGACCATCTGCATCAACCGCTCCCGCACCGCGGGGTCGTCGGCCTCGCGCGCCATGCGGCGCCAGTTCGTGAAGCGGTCGCCGCAGAACCCGGCGTGCTCGCAGGTCGCGAGGTCGAAGCTGACCGTGCCCTTCCCTGCCGGGAACTCGTAGCGGCGCTCCGAGATCGTCGACCGAGGCGCCGTCTCGGTGCCGTCGAACCCCTCGCGTTCGTGGCTGCCGTCACAGAACGGCTTGTCGTCGGAACGACCGCAACGACACAGCTTGTATCCCTCCCCGGGATCGTCGAGCGACTCGTCGGGTACCCAGCCGACGGGTTCGCCGTACTCGGTCTCGACCTGCGCCGTGCGACCGAGCGGCACACCGCCGCCGACTCGGTACGGGCCGTTCTCCTCAACGAAGATCCGCGGCTCGTGCCTCTCATCACCGATGTCCACGAACCCATCGTGGCTCCGTACGATGCGCTTGTCACATGCCTTGAAGCCCCGGAAGACGATCCGGCCGATCGACGTCCACCCCGGGCTCGGCCCGAGGGTGTAGCATCCTCGAACGCATGTTCGAGGATGCGCTGAACGACGCACAGCGATCGGCGGCGACCCACGGCGGTGGGCCGCTGCTGATCGTGGCCGGGGCAGGCACCGGCAAGACCACGACCCTCGCATCGCGTGTGGCGTGGCTGCTGGCCCAGGGCGTGCGCCCGGAACGGCTACTGCTGCTCACCTTCAGCCGGCGGGCAGCGCGCGACATGACCTCGCGTGCCGAGCGAATCGCCGCGGAGCATGGCTGCGGCGCCGACGCCTCCCGCATCTGGAGCGGCACGTTCCACGCGATCGGGAACCGGCTGCTGCGCCGGCACGGCCGAGCACTCGGCATCGATCCGTCGTTCACCGTGCTCGACCAGGCCGACGCCGCCGACGTCATGAACCTGCTGCGCGACGAGCTCGGGTTCGGCGGGCGGGAGCGACGCTTCCCTCGCAAGGAGACGCTCGCCGGCATCTACTCGCGAACGGTGAACGCCGGCGAGCGGTTGACCGACGTGCTGCATCGGCATTACCCGTGGTGCCTCGACGAGGTCGACGACATCCGCGAGATCTTCCGCGCGTACAGCGATCGCAAGCGCGTCCAGCACGTGCTCGACTACGACGACCTGCTGCTGTTCTGGAAGGCGCTGGCGACGTCGCCTGCGACCGGCGCAACGCTCGCGAAGATGTTCGACCACGTGCTCGTCGACGAGTATCAGGACACGAACGCACTACAGGCCGACATCCTGGAGGGGCTGCGGCCCCAGGGCACACCGCGCAACCTGACGGTGGTCGGTGACGACGCCCAGGCCATCTACGGCTTCCGAGCGGCGACGGTGCGCAACATCCTCGAGTTCCCGCAGCGGTTCCCGGGCGCCTCGATCGTGCGGCTCGAACAGAACTTCCGATCGACGCCGCCGATCCTCGGCTCGTCGAACGCGGTGATCGCCCTGAGCCCCCAACGTCACGAGAAGACCCTCTGGTCCGCGCGGCGGGGCGACGTCGGGCCGACGTTGCGCACCTGCCTCGACGAGGCGGAGCAATGCGGGTCGGTCTGCGAGGCGGTGCTCGCCCACCGGGAGGAGGGCGTCGCGCTCAAGCAGCAGGCGGTGCTCTTCCGCGCGGCGCACCATAGCGACCAGCTCGAGGTCGAGCTCACGAGGCGGAACATCCCGTTCGTGAAGTACGGCGGCCTGAAGTTCATGGAAGCCGCCCACGTGAAGGACACGCTCTCGATCCTCCGCGTCCTCGAGAACCCCCACGACGAGGTCGCGTGGTTCCGCGTGCTGCAGCTTCCCGACGGCATGGGGCCGGCCACTGCGCGCCGGCTCATGCAGGCGATCGGCGTGCGCGACGAGGTGGCCGAGTCGCCGCTCGGTCGATTCCTCGACGAGCCGGTCGAGGTGCCGAAGGCGGCGCTCGACGGCGTGCAGGAGCTTCGCTCGGCGCTGCGAGGGTGCGTCGACGAGACCGTGCTCCCGCCGGCCGCGCAGATCGAGCGCCTGCGCACGTTCCTCGCACCCGTGCTCGCGCGTCGGTACGACGCGTCGGCGGCTCGCCTGCACGACCTCGACCAGCTCGCCGCGCTTGCTGCCGGCTACGAGACGCGGCAGCGTTTCCTGGCGGAGCTCACGCTCGACCCTCCGTCGAGCACCGGCGATCTCGCCGGGGCGCCCCTGCTCGACGAGGACTGGCTCGTGCTCTCCACGATCCATTCCGCGAAGGGTCTCGAGTGGAGCGTCGTGCACGTGATCCACGCGGCCGACGGCATGATCCCGAGCGACATGGCCACCGGCGACGACGACGAGATCGAGGAGGAGCGGCGACTGCTCTACGTCGCGATGACGCGGGCGCGCGACGCGCTGCACGTCTACCGGCCGATGCGCTACTACCGCCGGCCGAGGGGCGATCCCCACTCGTACTCGCAGCTCTCCCGCTTCCTCGAACCGCCCGACGTTCGTTCGACCTTCACCGAGATCGGCCCGTCGGTCGACGGTGAGGACTCCGACCTCGTCGACCTCACCGGAAGCGTCGACGTCGACGAGTACCTCACGGCCCTGTGGGCCGAGTGAACGGCCGAGGGGATCCTGGGTAGCCTTTCGATCGATGGGCTACGACGCGGTGCTGCTCGATCTCTACGACACGCTCGTCTGGAGCGACTGGTACGCGTGGCAGGGGCGGCTCGCCGACCGTCTCGGCATCACGGTCCGCGAGATGGGCGACGCGTTCTCCCGGTCTCGGTCGGCGCGCAACACCGGCGCCACGGCCGACACCGAGGGCGACGTCACGCTCGTGCTGCGAGCCGCCGACATCGAGCCCGCGCCGGACCTGGTCGCCGAGCTCCTCGGGTGGGAACGCGAGATGGGCGA
>DASTBT010000056.1:0-7338 GCA_035711865.1 Actinomycetota bacterium | reverse complement strand
AACGAGAACGGCTCCTCGGTCGCGAACCAGCCGGTCACCGCGGGCTCGAGCGTCGGGAGCACCTCGCGTCGTGCGTAGAGGAACACCATGCCCGGACCGCCGCACATCCACTTCAGCGTGCCCGCCGTGTAGAGGTCGCAGCCGAGGGTGTGGAGGTCGAGCGGGACGATCCCCAGCCCGTGGTAGTCGTCGACGAACGACAGGGCGCCACGCTCGCGGGCGATCGCGCACACGGCGGCGGCGTCGACGATCGCGCTCGACCGGTAGAGCACACGGTTCACCATCACGAGGGCCGTCCGCTCGTCGATCGCCTCGTCGTAGGCCTCGAGCGGGATCGTCAGACCGTCGGCGGAGCGCAGCCACACGATCTCGGCCCCGGCCCTCTCCGCCCAGGCGAGCCAGACGTGTCCGTCGGTGGGGAAGTCGAGCTCGGACAGGATCACCCGCCGGCGTTTCCCCGAGAGATCGAGGGCCGACGCGATCGTCGAGAGCGCGATCGAGACGTTCGTCGTGATCGCGACCTCGTCGGCGTCGCACCCGGCGAGCGCGGCGAACGAGGACTTCAGCCCCCCCATGCGGGGGAAGATGTCCTCGAACCACACGAGGTCGGGCGCGCCCTTCGCCGCCCACGCGTCGAGGTAGTCGTCGAGCATCGCCCGCGAACGTCGGGAAACCGGACCGAGCGACGCGCTGATCAGGTACGACGTGCGATCGAGGACCGGAAACTCGTCTCGGTACGAGATGAGGTCGCGTTCAGGCGTCGTCGCCGCCTTCCGTCGCGGTGGGATCGTGGGTGCTCTCGCTGCCTTCGTGCTCGAGCAGGTAGTCGACGTACATCGGCCGCAACGCCTCTCCGAGGGGGCCGGAGTCCGCGTCGTAGAGCAGGTCGTTCAACAGCGCGAGGGGCCGGCGGATGTCGGTCTTGCTCCGCTGGTCGTCGCCGATGACCTCCTCCGCCACCGGCAGGGCCTTCAACAGGTCCCAGAAGAAGCCGACGTCGATCCGGCGCTTCGCCGTGCCGATCGTCCGGTCGTAGAGCTCCTTCGTGGGGAGAGCTTCGAGTTCCTCGCGGGTCGTCATGGCCGGCAAGCCTAACGCCCGCCGTCGCCGCCCGGCAGGAACCGTTCGAACCAGGCGACCGTTCGCGTGGCGAGATCGAGGAGCGCGGGGAGATCGGTGACGCCGTGTCCCTCCTGCGGATACACCACGACCTCGGTCGGCACCCCGCGTTCCCGAAGCGCCCGGTAGTACTCGACGGCTTGGCCGACCGGGGTCGCGCGGTCGTGCCGGCCGGCCGTCAGCAGCACCGGGGTGGTCACGTTCGCCGCGCCGAGCACCGGGCTCCGCGCCGTGTATTCGCCCGGAACGTCGTGCGGTTCCCCCTTGAGGAAGTCGCCGACCCAGGCGCCCAGGCTGGAATCGAACCGCTCCGACCACCAGTCGGTCACCGGCGAGACCGCGACCGACGCCTTGAACCGCCGGTCCTGCGTCGGGATCCAGGCCGCCATGAAGCCTCCGTAGCTCCCCCCGGTGAGCACCAACCGGTCGGGATCGGCGTGGCCCGCCTCGACGGCCGCGTCGACGCCGGCGAGCACGTCGCCCACGTCGGCGCCGCCCATGTCGCCCACGACGCGCGCCGCGAACCCCTGACCGCGTCCGGCCGACCCGCGGGGGTTCGGCTGCAGGATCGCGAACCCCCTGCTCAACAACAGGGCGTGCAGCACCCCGGGGAAGCGGTCGTCCGACGTGCCGATCGGGCCGCCGTGCACGCTGAGCACGAGCGGGAACGGTCCCTCCCCGGATGGCGTGGTGACCAGCCCCTCGATGTCGAGCCCGTCGGGCGCGCTCCATCGCATCGGGCTCCTCGTGCCCACCGCGGCGAGCACCACGTCGTCACCGGCGTGGCGGAGGGCCGCGACGTCGCGCTCCGTGCCGTCGCCGTCGACCGCCACGATCGACGGCGGCCGGGAGTGGGACGAGGTCAGCACGACGACGCCGTCGCCGAGCGTGGCGCCGGAGGGGTGGTACAGCTCGCCGACCGAACCCGACGTCACCCACCGCTCGTGCACGGACGGAGGGTCGAGCCCGACCTCGAGCACGACGCTTTCGAGACCGCGCCGGCCGAACACGAGCAGGCGATCGTCGTCGAGCCAGCGCGCGAGCGAGGCGTCGACGTCGCCGAGGTCGACGGGCGTGGTCGCGCCCGTGGTGGCATCGACGACGAGCAGGTCTCCACAGATCACCACCCGGTCGCTGCACACGGCCTCGATCACCGCGATGCGTTCGCCCGACGGCGATCCGGTGACCCAGCCGAGCTGCACGTCGCTCGAGACGAGCGAGCGCTCATCTCCGGACCCGGCGTCGAAGATCGAGACCTCGGCGCCGTACCACGCGTCCTCTCCGGCGCCCTCCGACACCACCGCGACGATCGAGTCGGTGCCGCACCAGTCGGCCTCCCAGACGTTGCGGTCCGCGGGGGACAGTTGACTCGCGACGCCGGTCGCCGCCTCGACCAGCCAGATGGTCCGGCGCTCGGCGTCGCCCAGGTCCGACGACTCGACGTCGGGCACCCACGGCGGGGCCTCTCGCTCGCCGCCCAGCGTGCCCGATCCGAGGGCGTCGGCCTGTTCGGCCGCGTCGCCGGCGACCCCCACCATGATGCGGGTGCCGTCGGGCGACCACCGGTGCCACTCCACCGAGCCGGGGAAGCTCGCCAGGGCGCAGGCCTCTCCGATCGCCCCGCGATCGAGCACGTACAGGCGATGGCGGCCCTTCCGCTCCCGGTCCGAACGGAACGTCAGGCGCCGGCCGTCGGGCGACCAGAGTGGCTCGCTGTCGTCGTTCGGACCGTCGGTGATCGTCCGCAGGTCTGCCCCGTCTGAGCCGACGAGGCAGATGCGTCCGGCGGGGTGCCCTTCGAGCTGGTCGAGCCGTTCCCCGCGGAACGCGATCTCGGCCCCATCGGGGGAAGGCACGGGATCGCCTGCTGGCCATGCCTGCCCGAAGCCGGGTTCGAGGACCGAGAGGAAGAAGCGCTCGACCTCCCGATAGAGCGGGGTCTCGCGAAGATCGCGTTCCATCGGGCGAAGGATAGGGGTTCGGACCGAGCATGTCGGCGGGCACCACTACACTGACTGGCCGTATGGGCACCGACCGCCTCGTCATCCACGGCGCCCGTGAGCACAACCTCAAGAACGTCACGCTCGAGCTCCCCCGTGACCGGTTGATCGTGTTCACCGGGCTGTCCGGCTCCGGCAAGTCGTCGCTGGCCTTCGACACGATCTACGCTGAGGGACAACGCCGATACGTGGAGTCGTTGTCGTCGTACGCCAGGCAGTTCCTCGGGCAGATGGAGAAGCCCGACGTCGACTTCATCGAGGGCCTCTCGCCGGCGATCTCGATCGATCAGAAGTCCACGTCGCGGAACCCGCGCTCCACCGTCGGCACGATCACCGAGGTCTACGACTACCTCCGCGTGCTGTACGCGCGTGTCGGGCATCCCCATTGCTACAACTGCGGGCGCCCGATCGGACGCCAGACGCCCGACCAGATCGTCGACCAGGTGATGGACCTGCCCGAGGGCACTCGGTTCCAGGTGCTGGCGCCGGTGGTCCGCGGCCGCAAGGGCGAGTACGGCAAGCTGCTCGACGAGCTGGCGCGCAAGGGCTTCCCACGGGCGCGCATCGACGGCGAGGTGCGGGAGCTCTCCGAGCCGATCCGGCTTCCCAAGACCTACAAGCACACGATCGAGGTGGTCGTCGACCGACTCGTGGCCAAGCCCGACATCCGCCGGCGCGTCGCCGACTCGATCGAGACCGCGCTCGAGCTCGCCGAGGGCATCGCCTCGATCGCGGTGCAGACCCACGACGGGGGAGAGGAGCTGCAGAACTTCTCCCAATCGCTGGCCTGCACCCACTGCGGGCTCTCGTTCGACGAGATGGCGCCTCGGAACTTCTCGTTCAACTCGCCCTACGGCGCGTGCCCGACCTGCGACGGCCTCGGCACCCGTCTCGAGGTCGACCCCGAGCTCGTGGTTCCCGACCCCGATCTCTCGGTGAGCGAGGGGGCGCTCGCACCGTGGGCCAGCGCGACCCTGGAGTACTGGAACCGAGTCCTCGAGTCGGTGGCCGAGGCCAACGACATCGACCTGCACGCGCCGTTCAGGCGGCTCTCAAAGCGACAGCGCGACGTGCTGCTCCACGGCAGCGACGAGCAGATCCACGTCCGGTACAAGAACCGGTACGGCCGCCAGCGCTCGTACTGGACCACCTACGAGGGGGTGGTCACCAACGTCGAACGGCGGCATCGCGAGACCGACTCCGAGTCCCAGCGCGAGAAGCTCGAGCAGTTCATGCGCGAGATCCCGTGCCGGGCGTGCAAGGGCGCTCGCCTGCGGCCCGAGACCCTGGCCGTCACCGTGGCCGGCCTCAACATCGCCGAGCTCACCGACCATTCGATCCGCGACACGCTCGCCTTCGTGGAGACGATCGATCTGAGCGAACGCGAGCTCATGATCGCGGAGCGGCTGCTGAAGGAGATCCGGGAGCGGCTGCGGTTCCTCGTCGACGTGGGACTCGATTACCTCTCGCTCTCGCGGCCGGCGGGCACCCTGGCCGGGGGCGAAGCGCAACGCATCCGCCTGGCGACGCAGATCGGCTCGGGGCTCGTGGGGGTGCTCTACATCCTCGACGAGCCCTCGATCGGGCTGCATCAGCGCGACAACAAGCGGTTGATCGATACCTTGGTGCGGCTCCGCGATCTGGGCAACACCCTCGTGGTGGTCGAGCACGACGAGGCCACGATCCTCGAGGCCGATCACCTGGTCGACATCGGACCGCTCGCCGGCGAGCGAGGCGGCGAGATCGTGTACTCCGGCGACCTCAAGGGCCTGCTCGAGTGCGACGAGTCGATCACCGGGGCGTTCCTCTCGGGGCGGCGCCAGATCCCCACGCCGGAGATGCGCCGCACCCCCGGCGACCGCCGCCTACGGCTCGATGGTGTCCGCGAGCACAACCTGCAGAACGTCACGGTCGACATCCCGCTCGGCTTGTTCGTCTGCGTGACCGGCGTGAGCGGTTCCGGCAAGTCGACGCTCGTGCAGGACGTGTTGCTTCGGGCGCTGATGCGCAAGATCTATCGGTCGCGCCTGATGCCCGGGAGACATCGCAAGCTCGTCGGGTGGGAACAGGTCGACAAGATCGTCGACATCGACCAGTCGCCGATCGGACGCACGCCGCGATCGAACCCAGCGACCTACACGGGCGTCTTCGACCATGTCCGCAGGCTCTTCGCGCAGGTGCCTGAGGCCAAGCTGCGGGGCTTCCAGCCGGGCCGGTTCTCCTTCAACGTCCGGGGCGGGCGATGCGAGCACTGCGCAGGCGACGGGCAGATCAAGATCGAGATGCACTTCCTGCCCGACGTCTACGTGACGTGCGAGGTGTGCAAGGGCCGGCGGTACAACCGGGAGACGCTCGAGGTCAGGTACAAGGGCCGATCGATCGCCGACGTGCTCGAGATGAGCGTCGACGAGGCACTCGAGTTCTTCCAGCACATCCCGCCGATCAAGCGGCACATGCAGACGCTCTCCGACGTCGGCCTCGGCTACGTCAAGCTCGGTCAGCCCGCGCCGACCCTCTCGGGCGGCGAGGCCCAGCGCATCAAGCTCAGCTCCGAGCTGCACAAGCGGGCGACCGGCAACACGCTCTACGTGCTCGACGAGCCGACCACCGGATTGCACTTCGAGGACGTGCGCAAGCTGCTGGCAGTGCTCCAGCGGCTCGTCTCGACCGGCAACACGGTGATCGTGATCGAGCACAACCTCGACGTGATCAAGACCGCCGACCACCTGATCGACCTCGGCCCCGAGGGCGGCGACCAGGGCGGCAAGGTCGTGGCGACCGGCACGCCCGAAGCGGTTGCCGCCGAGCCTGCCTCGCACACCGGGCGGTTCCTGGCCGAGGTGCTGGAGCGTCCCCAGCTGCCGCTCGAGTCCGCAGAGGCGGTCGCCCCCAGGGCCTGATCGAGGCTGCCGCCAGGCTCCCCGGTGCTTGCTAGTATCCCCGCCGACGTGTCCACGCGCCTGCCGACCATCCTCTGTGTGCTCGCCCTCGCGGCGGCCGGCTGCGGCTCCATCCCCGAGGGTGAGGTCGTCGGCGGCGAGGGCGTTCGCTTCGTGCCCTTCGTCGCAGAATTCCTCGACGACGCCGGCCTCGGCAATGCGGTCGCCGTCGACGCCGAAGGTGTGCCCTCCACGTCGTACTGGATCTTCCCGGCCGAGCTCGAGGAGGGGGAGATCCCCGTCGGGCGGCCCATCGGGGCGCCCTACATCACCACCGACGATCCCGAGCCGAAGGACGGCGCGGCCATCGGCGTGGTGAGCCTCTCGGCAGAGGGTGTGTGGACGAGGGGCGCAGCCGCGCAGGTGCGGGAGACCCCGACCGGCGTCGTCATCCCCTACGGCCCCGCGTTCGAACAAGCCCTGGTCGGCGCGACGGCCCAGAACACCAACGGCACCGACATCGCGATCGACGGCGAGGGTGGCAAACACGTCGTCTGGACCGGCCAGAACGGCATCTACTACGCCGGTGGCACCGACTCGTTCTCGGTGGAGCGGGTGTTCGACTACGGCTTCGGCCTGCGCAAGAGCGGACCTCTCGGCCGAGCATCCGTTGCGGTCGACGATGCCGGCGATCCGATGGTCGCCTACACGGTGAGCCGCCGGGGGCAGGAGGTGCGTGTCGCCTCGCGGTCGGGTGACGCGTGGGCGACCGAGACCGTCGCGTCGATCCCCAGGTGCGAGGGTTGTCCGCCACCGATGCCGACCCGCGTGGGTGTGACGTCCGCCGGCCCCACCGTCGCGTGGGTCGACACCGCCGCCGGCGCCGTCAACGTGTCGTCTCTGCAGGGCGAACAGTGGGTAACGACCGAGGTGGCCGGCGGCGTCAGCGGCCAGGGCCTCGACATGGCGGTCGACGCAGACGGCAACGCGATGCTGACGTTCTTCGACGACGACGGTGGCGTGCAGCTCGCCCGCCAGAGCGGTGCGGGGTGGTCGGTCGCGAAGATCGCCGACGCGCAGCCCGCGGAGCCCGACGGCGTGGGGAACCTCGCACCCACGACGAGCATCGCGGTCGACGATCAGGGCGCGATGGTCGCCGCGTGGGACGACGCCGACGGCGTGGTGCTCGCGACCTCCGATGACGGCGAGACGTTCACGCCGCTCGAGACGCTCGACACGATCGGCGGCCGTGCGCCGTCGGTGGGTACGAGTCCCGACGGCGCGAACGTGTACATCGCGTGGTACGACGTCGAGGGCGAGAACCTGCGGTTCGGCGTGCA
>DASTBT010000055.1:0-24611 GCA_035711865.1 Actinomycetota bacterium | reverse complement strand
GAGGCACTCTCGCTGAACAACGCGACGTGATCGGGCAGGTCGGTCGCGATCGTGACGGCGAACCCATGCCCTCCCTCGATCGCGGATTCCACGAGCGCGATCGCGAGGCCCCCGTCGCCGCAATCGTGCGCACTCGCGATCGCATCCATCGAGGCGGCCTCGATCAGCAGGGCGTGCAGCGCGCGTTCCCGATCCAGGTCGAGCGCGGGCGGACGCCCCGCGACGACCCCCAACACGGTTTCCGCGAACTCCGAGCCGCCGAGCTCGGGGAACGTCTCCCCCAGCAGGTAGACGGCCAGGCCCGCCTCCGGGAACCCGGAGGGCACTCCCAGTCGATGGTCGTCGAGCAGGCCCAACATGCCGACCACGGGGGTCGGCCAGATCGCGGAGTCGCCCGACTCGTTGTAGAAGCTCACGTTGCCCCCGGTGACCGGCGTGTCGAGGGCCAGGCACGCGTCGCGCATGCCCCGGATCGATTCCGCGAACTGCCACATGACGAGCGGCCGTTCGGGGTTCCCGAAGTTCAGGCAGTTCGTGATCGCGAGCGGACGGGCCCCGCACACGGCCACGTTGCGCGCGGCCTCGGCCACCGCGTGCATCGCGCCGAGGTACGGATCGAGCGCGCCGAAGCGCCCCTTGCCGTCGGTCGACAGGGCGAGCGCCTTCATCGATCCCGGCACGCGCACGATCGCCGCGTCGCTCCCCGAGCCGGTCACGGTCTGCCCCTGCACCACGGAGTCGTACTGCTGCCAGACCCAACGCTTCGAGGCCACGTTCGGCGCCGCCAAGACCGCTTCCAGCGCATCGAGGAGTTCGCCCTCGTACGGCAGCAACGCCGGGTCGTCGACCGGGTCGGGCACGGCGGTCGGAGCCGCTCGAGGACGGTCGTACACGGGAGCCTCGTCCACGAGCGAGGTCGCCGGGACTTCCGCGACGATCTCGCCGTGGTGCGTCGCGGAGACCATGTCGCCCTCGACGAGCTCGGCGATCACGGCGGTCTGCAGCCCCCACCGCTCGCACACGGCGCGCACCTCGTCGAGACGGGACGGATGCACGATCGCGAGCATCCGCTCCTGCGACTCGCTCGTGAGGATCTCGAACGCTTCCATGCCCTGCTCGCGCAGCGGCACCGCGTCGAGGTCGAGGCGGGCGCCCATGCCCGCCCGGACGGCCGACTCGCTGACGGCACACGTGATGCCGGCACCCCCGAGATCCTGGAGCCCTTCGAGGAGCCCATCCGAGATCAGCTCGAGCGACGCCTCGATCAGGAGCTTCTCAGCGAACGGATCGCCGATCTGCACGCTCGGCCGCGCGTCGTCACCCTCGTCGAGGGTGGCGCTCGCGAGCACGCTGACCCCGCCGATGCCGTCCCGGCCGGTGGTCGCACCGTAGAGCACCATGAGGGATCCCATGTGCGGGGTGAGCGACGTGCCGGTGACGAGCCCGTCGGCCTCGGCGAGACCGACGCACATCACGTCGACGGTCGGATTCGCGGTGTGCGGTTCGGCGAATCGGATCTCTCCCCCCACCGTGGGCACCCCGATGCAGTTGCCGTAGCCGCCGATGCCGGCGACGACGCCCTCGAGCAGCCAGCGGTTCCGCGGCTCGGTGAGCGAACCGAACATCAGCGGATCGAGCAGCGCGACCGGTCGCGCGCCCATCGAAACGATGTCGCGCACGATGCCTCCGACCCCGGTCGCGGCGCCCTGATAGGGCTCGATCGCGCTCGGGTGCGAATGCGACTCCATCTTGAACACGGCCGCCATGCCGTCGCCCAGGTCGACCGCCCCGGCATCCTGCCCCGGGCCCACGAGAACCGCATCGCCCTCGGTGGGCAAGGTCTTCAGGTGCAGCTTCGAGGACTTGTAGCTGCAGTGCTCCGACCACATCGCCGCGTACATCGCGAGCTCGGCCGGGCGCGGATCGCGCGTGAGCGTCGCGCGGATGCGCTCGAGCTCGTCGTCGGCGAGGCCCAGCTGCCGATGTCGGAGCTCGTCGCTCGCGCTCACGCGCTCGCTCCCGCTTCCTCGCCCCACCCGCTCACGCGCTCGCTCCCGCCAGGGCACTCGCGAGCAGCGAGGCGATCAAGGGCTGCCCGCCGGTCGGGCCGACGTCGGGGTCGACCGCGTGCTCCGGGTGCGGCATCAGACCGACCACGTTGCCCGCCGTGCTGCGCACGCCCGCGATGTTGTCGAGGGAGCCGTTCGGATTGGCCCGCTCGGTCACCTCGCCCCGCGCATCGGCGTAGCGGAACACCACGAGCCCCTCGTCTTCGATCCGTCTGAGCTGCTCGGTGGTGGCGACGTACTGTCCCTCGCCGTGCTTCACGGGGATCTCGACCACCTCGCCGGGCACGAGCTCGCTCGTGATCGTCGTCTGCGACGTCTCCACCCGTAGGAACACGTCGACGCAGATGAACCGGAGCGAGGCGTTGCGGATCAGCGCCCCCGGCAGGAGCCCCGCTTCACAGAGGATCTGGAAGCCGTTGCAGATGCCCAGCACGGGCCCGCCCCGGTCGGCGAAGGACCGCACCTCGTCGAGGATCGGCGCGTGACCGGCGATGGCGCCGCAGCGCAGATAGTCGCCGTAGCTGAACCCGCCGGGCAGCACGACCGCGTCGACGCCGCGCAGGTCGTGATCGGCGTGCCAGAGCTCGACGCCCTCGCCCCCCATCGTCTCGACGGCGCGCAGCGCGTCGCGATCGTCGAGGGACCCGGGGAAGGTGATCACGCCGACGCGGGGGGTCGCGATCGTCATCGGTGGGTCACGATCCGGCGTCGGTCTCGGCCGGCTCGAGCACGCGGAAGTCCTCGATCACGGGGTTCGAGAGCAGGCGCCGCGCGACCTCCTCGACCTGCGCTCGCGCTTCGGGTTCGCTCGTTGCCTCGACGTCCAGCCGAACGTGGCGCCCCACGTGCACGTCGGTGACGCTCGGGAACCCGATGGCCGGCAGCGAGGCTTCCACCGCCTTGCCCTGGGGATCGGCGAGACCCGGCTTCAGCGTCACCAGCACCTCGAACCTGTACCTCATGCTCGCTCCCGCAAGCGATCCAGAGCGGTCGCATCGGAGGCGGCATCGCTCGTGGCCCCGGTGCGCGCACGGTACTCGTCGAACGACTCGCCGGTCAGCCGTTCGAACGCCTCTCGATACCGGACCGCGGTTCCCTCGATGACCTCGACGGGGAGCGAGGGGGCGGGCGGATCGCGATCCCACCCGCTCGCGTCGAGCCGATCCCGCACGAACTGCTTGTCGAAACTCGGCTGGGGGCGTCCGGGCTCGTACGCGTCGGCCGGCCAGAAACGGCTGGAGTCCGGCGTGCCGACCTCGTCGACCAGGAGCAGCTCTCCGTCGGCGAAGCCGAACTCGAGCTTCGTGTCGGCGACCATCACGCCCCGGCGGATCGCGCCGGCTGCGATCCGCTCGTAGATGCCGAGCGTGAGCTCCTTGAGGCGCTCGTACAGACCTCGGCCGACGGTCTCGATCGCCTCGGCCGGCGACACGGGCAGGTCATGACCCTCGGCTGCCTTGGTGGTCGGGGTGAAGATCGGTTCGGAAAGCCGGGCCGATTCGACCAGGCCGGCAGGGAGGTCGACCCCGCAGACGGAGCCCGACTCGCGGTACTGGACCCAGCCGCTCCCGGAGAGGTAGCCGCGCGCGACGCACTCGAGCGGCACGACGTCGGCGCGGCGGACGAGGAGCGATCGGCCCGCCAGGCTTTCCTCGGCGCCGAACGGAGCCGGGAACTCCCCCAGATCGCTGCTCACCACGTGGTTGCCGACCAGGTCGGCCGTCCGCTCGAACCAGTGGAGCGACAGACCCGTGAGCACCCGGCCCTTGCCGGGGATCGGGTCGGGCAGCACCACGTCGAAGGCGCTGATGCGATCGGTGGCGACCAGCAGCAACGCGTCGTCGCCCGCCGCGTAGACGTCGCGCACCTTGCCACGCGCGACGAGCTGCCCGGCGACGGTCACGACGGTCCTTCCACGGGAAGCTTCTCGAGGCGCTCGAAGACCGGCCCGAGGTTCCGCAGGAACCGAGCGGGGTCGAACAGGGCCGCGACCTCGGCCGCGTCGAGCCGTTCACGCACCTCGGGGTACGAGGACACCGACTCCCGGAAGCTCGCGCCCTCGTCCCATGCGGCGGCCGCCGCGCGTTGGACGATGCGGTAGGCGTCGTCGCGGGACAGACCGGCGTCGACGAGCGCGAGCAGCACCGGCTGGCTGAAGGCGATGCCGCCGTTGGCATCGAGGTTCTCCCGCATGCGTTCGGGGAAGACGACGATCCCCTCGACGACGCGCGAGAGCTCGTCGAGCATGAACGCGAGCAGGCCGGTGGCGTCGGGGAAGATCACGCGCTCCGCGCTCGAATGGGAGATGTCTCGCTCGTGCCAGAGGGTGACGTTCTCCATCGCGGCAAGCGCGTGACCGCGGATCACCCGGGCCAGGCCGCTCACCCGTTCGCAGGCGACCGGGTTGCGCTTGTGGGGCATCGCGCTGGAGCCCTTCTGGCCTTCCCCGAAGGGCTCCTGCACCTCGCGTACCTCCGTCCGGGCGAGGTGGCGGATCTCGGTCGCGATCGCATCGAGCGTCGAGGCCACGATCGCGAGCGTCGCCATGTACTCGGCATGACGATCGCGTTGGATCACCTGCGTGCTCGCCTCGGCCGGCGACAGGCCGAGCTTCGCGCACACCACCTGCTCGACCCGCGGGTCGACGGTGCCGTATGACCCGACCACCCCGCTGATCGCCCCAACGCTCACCGCCTCGCGCGCCCGCCGCAAGCGCTCGCGGTCGCGATCGAGCTGGAAGGCCCAGACCGCGAGCTTGTGCCCGAAGGAGGTGGGTTCCGCGTGCACCCCGTGCGATCGACCGATGATCGGCGTTTCCCGGTGTCGGAGCGCCAGGTCCTTCACGCCCCCCAGCAGGCGCTCGAGCCGCACGAGCAGCTCGTCGGCCGCCGCCCGGAGCTGCAGCCCGAACGCCGTGTCGAGCACGTCGCTCGATGTGAGGCCGTAGTGGATCCATCGCCCCTGCTCGCCGATCGAGCCGGACACGACGTCGACGAAGGCCGCGACGTCGTGGCGCGTGACCCGCTCCCGCTTCAGCACGTGCTCGACCGTGAACGACGCGCGCTCCCGGCACGCGACCGCGTCGGCGGCCGGCACGACCCCGAGCTCGGACCACGCTTCGACGGCGAGCAGCTCGATCTCGAGCCAATGCCCGAGCCTCGTCTCGTCGGACCAGATCGACGAGATCCCGGGCACGTCGTATCGCGGGATCAAAGCTTCAGACCCTCCGCAAGATCGTCCTTGAAGCGCCAGAGCGCGGCCTGAACGTCGGGGTCGCCGATGCCCACGATCTGCGCCGCCAGCACCGCCGCGTTCACGGCCGCGTCGACCCCCACCGTCGCGACCGGCACGCCCGTGGGCATCTGGGCGGTGATCGCGAGCGCCTCGTAGCCGAGCATCTGGGGCGACGACGCGATCGGCACGCCGATCACCGGCAGGATCGTGCGTGCGGCGACCGCCGCGGCGAGGTGCCCGGACATGCCGGTGGAGCAGATGATCACCTTGAGGCCGCGCTCGAACGCCGTGCGAGCGTATTCGTCGACGAGATCGGGGTTCCTCGACGACGACATGATGCGGATCTCGTGGCCGACACCGAACTTCTCGAGGATGAGGCCGGCCTGGCGCATCGTGCCGAGCTCGCTCGGCGAAGCCGCCAGCACCCCGGCGCGGGGCGTCTCGTCGGTCACGGCTCCTCCTCCCGTGCGAGCCGGGCCACCATGGCCGCGATGTCTCGCCTGTACGTCTTGCCCTCGAACGCGATGTGGTCGGCGGCGTGGAAGGCGACCGCCCGCGCGTCGGCGACCGTGGCGCCGGTGCCAGTGATCGCCAGCACGCGTCCTCCCGCCGTCACCACTGTATCGTCGCGCTGCGCCGTTCCGGCATGGAAGACGGTGGCCCCGGGCACCTGCTCGGCGGCATCGAGTCCATCGATAGCGACGCCGTTCGTCGAGGAGGCCGGGTATCCGCCGCTCGCGAGCACCACCGTCACGGCTGCGTCCCCGAGCAGCGCGACCTTCTGGTCGCCGAGCCGGTCGGCGGCGGTCGCCTCCAACAGGTCCGCGAGATCGACTGCGAGCCTCGGGATCACGACCTCGGTCTCGGGATCGCCGAAGCGGCAGTTGTACTCGAGCACCTTGGGGCCCTCGGGCGTCAGCATGAGCCCCGTGTAGAGCAGCCCTCGATAGACGATGCCCCGAGCGCGCAGGGCCGCGACGGTGTCGTCCACGATCGTCCAGATGGCATGCTCGGTCGGCGCGTCGACCCACGGCAGGGGCGAGTACGCCCCCATGCCACCGGTGTTCGGCCCCGTGTCGCCGTCGCCGACGCGCTTGAAGTCCTGGCTGAGCGCGAGCGGCGCCACTGTGTGCTCGTCGACCAGCGCGAACGCGGAGATCTCGGGTCCGTCGAGCACCTCTTCGACGATCACGCGCTCCCCGGCGTCGCCGAATCGTCGGCCTTCGAGGCAATCCTGGAGGGCGGCCACCGCGCCCTCTCGGTCGACCGCGACGGTGACGCCCTTCCCGGCGGCGAGCCCGTCGGCCTTCACGACCGCGCGTCCGCCGAGCTCGTCGACGAACGCCACGGCCGGATCGATGTCGACGAACGCCGCGGAGCGAGCGGTGGGCACGTTCGCCTCGAGCATCAGCTCCTTGGCGAACGATTTGGATCCCTCGAGGCGAGCGGCCGCGGCCTCCGGCCCGAACACGCGGAAGCCGCCCTCGCGGAGGGCGTCGGCGAGTCCGGCGACGAGCGGGGCCTCGGGGCCGATCACGACCAGATCGGGTCGCTCCGTCGCGCAGAGCTCGACGACCGCGGCGAGGTCGTCGGCGGGCACCCCCGGGGCCGTGCGCACGGACCTGGCGATGCCTGCGTTCCCGGGCGCGACCACGAGCTCGGTGACGCGCGGGCTCCGCGCGAGGGCCCAGGCGATCGCGTGCTCCCGGCCGCCCGAGCCGACGACGAGCACCTTCATCGTGACCCCGGCCCCACGTGGCCCTCGGCGCTCATGGACGGAGTCTATCCAGGGCATCCCCCAGGCCTGGAACGTCGCACCTACGGTTGCTGGGGGATCCCGATCAGCGGGGTCCTCACGGGAGCCCGTCGAACGGATAGCCCGTGTCGGGCGAAGATGGCGTGGCCGATCGTGCCGGGAGGACACGTGCCCGCGCGGGCGCCGCAGAGGTGCGATAGGCGCTGGCCGGTGAAGTTCGCGACCCAGAGATTGTCGTCGCCGTCGACGGCGATGCCCCACGGGATCGTCAGGCCCGCTCCGGCGCCTGCCAGGTGGTGCGAGGCCGCGTCCCCCAGGCATCGGTCGCCGCGTCGAGGAAGGCGCCGCAGTCGTTGGCACCGGCGGCACACCGGCGACGATGCTCGCGAGAGAGTTGAACGACGGGCGTCTCCGTCGAGTTCCCGTTCGGACGTCGACGCAGGAACCGTGTCGCTTCGCCCGTCCTGATGTCGACGAGGTTCCTGGGCATCGTCGCCGCGTTCCGAATCCGGGGTTCGCGCCGCCCAGCCGCCCCCGCCCGGCGAACTGGGCGAGCAAGGGATCCTCGGAAGTCGGTATCCGCGGGGACGCGGGTTCCCCAGGATCACCGAACGTCCGACGTGGGGGTCGGGGGCGCCTCGCCCGCCGGGACCGGCGACGCGAGCACGGCGACGAGCCCACAGGCGGCGGTCAGGACCAGCACGACGACCTCCGAACGCTGGGGAGCATCGAGCCAGACGGCCGGCACCACCGGCAGCGCCATCACGACCCCGGGCACGCGGCCGGTGAGGAAGCACAGGGCGGCCGAGGCGACCGCGCAAGCCAGCCCCGCGCCGAGCACCCAGGGGAACTCGGTGGCACTCGCAATCACGGTGCGTGTCAGGGGGTCGTCGCCCGTGCCGAACGCGATCACGAGCAGTCCCCACCCCAGGATCGCGGTGCTCGCCACGATGGCCCCGCCGACGGCCGATCGGTCGAGCACCCATGGGCGATCCGTGGGGATGCGAACGGGGCCCGACGCGAGCGCGCGTCCGGTCGCGGATCGGATCTCGGCGAACGAACGGCGCCATGCGGCCGCCACGGGAGCGGGGAACCCCTGCGCCGCGATCACGCCGGCTACCTCGGCCACCGGTGCCGTGAACAGCAGCATCATCGCCATGGTCTCGGGATCGTCCAGGAGCGCGCCGGTCGCGAGGGCCGGCAGCGCGACCACCGCCCCGGCGGACCGCCCGGTCGCCAGGAACAGGATGCTGGCTGCCGAGAACGCCGCCGCCGAGAGCACCGCGAGCCCCGTGGGGGGGCCGGACGGCAGCTCCCGCCCGTTGAGCCACGTGATCGCGATCGGTACCGCGGCGAACAGCCCGAGCAATGTCAGGGTGAGGGCGATCCGCCGCAGGCGGGCTGCCCGGGCCCGGCCGGCCGGTGCGTTCATGCCACGGGCAGGCTCTGCTCGCGCGCCGGTCCCACGCTCACGACGCCGACCGGCACGCCGACGAGCTCCTCCATGCGCCGGACGTAGCCCTGGGCCTGCTTCGGCAGGTCGTCGAACGCCCGGCATCCGTCGATCTCCTCGTGCCAGCCATCGAGGACCTCGTAGATCGGGCTGGCCTCGTGGAAGACCGATTGGTGCGGCGGCATGTCATCGAACGTCTGACCATAGGCCCGGTATCCCGTGCAGATCTTCAGCGACTCGAGCCCGCTGAGCACGTCGAGCTTGGTCACGAACAGCTCGGTGAGCCCGTTCAGCCTCGCCGCGTACCGGCCCAGGCAGGCATCGAACCAGCCACATCGCCGCTGGCGCCCGGTCACGGTGCCGAACTCCTTGCCGCGTGTACCGAGCCGCTCTCCCGTCTCGTCGAAGAGCTCGGTCGGGAACGGCCCCGCCCCGACGCGCGTGACGTAGGCCTTCATGACACCGACCACGCGATCGACCCAGTGGGGGCCCACGCCGGCGCTCGCGAGCGCGCTGCCCGCGACCGGGTTCGACGACGTCACGAACGGGTACGTGCCATGGTCGAGGTCGAGCAACACGCCCTGCGCCCCTTCGAACATCACGTGTTCCCCTCGCGACAGGGCCCCGTAGAGCAGCGCGCCCGTGTCGGTCACGTGCGGCTGGAGACGATCGGCCAGCACCATGTATTCCTCGACGATGCGCTCGGCGTCGAGCGGCAACCGGTTGTAGATCTTCGTGAGGATCAAGTTCTTCTCACGCAGGACGACGTCGAGCTTCTCGCGGAAGATCTTCTCGTCGAACAGATCCTGGATGCGCAGGCCGATGCGGGCCGCCTTGTCGCCGTAGGCCGGCCCGATGCCGCGCTTCGTGGTGCCGAGCGCGTTCTTCCCGAGGAACCTCTCCGTCACCTTCTCGAGCTCGAGGTGGTACGGCATGATCATGTGAGCGTTGCCGCTGACGACGAGCCCGGAGACCTCGACGCCGGTCTCGCGCACGTCATCCATCTCCTTCATCAGATGGCGCGGATCGACGACGACCCCGTCGGCGATCACCGAGGTGATGTGGGGGTAGAGGATGCCCGACGGGATCAGCTGCAGCTTCAGCAGTCGGCCCTCGGCGATCACGGTGTGGCCCGCGTTGTTCCCGCCTTGGTACCGGACGACGAGGTCCATGCGGTCGGCGAGGAGGTCGACCGCCTTGCCCTTGCCTTCATCGCCCCACTGGGTGCCGAGCACGATCGATGCAGGCATGTCGCGGTGAGTCTACCGATGGGAGCTTGTGACGCTGCTGTGAAAACGGCCTCCGTTCCGTGGCATCGGCTCCGCATCGGGGTAGAACTGCCTGCATGGATCGCGACGACCTTCTCCGCGTGCTCTCGTCGGCGGCGACCCCGCACCAGACGTCGAGCGCGATGTCCGAGGCCCGCGCATGGCTGGCCGATCACCCCGACGACGACCCCGTTCGCGAGGCCGTCCAGCATCTCGCTCGCTTGGAGCGCGAGCGTTGGGGGCTGAGCACCGCTCACCGCTGAGCGGGAAGTGAAGAGCTGTCAGAGCGGCAGCTGAACGGCGCCGTCGGACGCCTGCCGCGCCGGGCACTCGAGGGCGCGAGTCCGCGGCCGGCACCTGGTGCGGACCGGATATCGTGCACGAGATGCTGTCCGCGCGTGCCCGGCCCAGTGGTACGACCTCGTGGGTGACGGCCGAGCTCGCGGTCGCCGGGCTCTCCGGCACCGTCGTGAACACGTCGGCGACGGTTGCCGTGGCCGCGATCGCCGATTCGTTCGACGCCTCGATCGCGCTGGTGGCGGCCGTGGTCGTGTTGTTGAACGTTGCCATGGCATTCACGATGCCGCTCGCGGGGGCGGCCTCGGCCCGCTTCGGCCCGCGGCGATTGATCTCGGTGTCCGGCGTGCTCGTGCTCGCCGCCTCGGTGCTGCTCTCCCTCTCCCCGAGCCTGACGATGGTCGCGATCGCCCGCTTCGCGCAGGGGGTCGCGCTCGCAGCGGTCGTCCCCGTCTCGGTGCAGGCGGCCGGATATCTGCTCCACGGCGACGCTCAAGCCAAAGCGCTGGGATGGTGGGGCGCCTCGAACGGGCTCGGTCTCGCCTTCGCACCGCTGATCGGCGGTGCGATCATCGATATCGCCGGATGGCGCTGGGTCACCGTGCCGTCCTGCCTGCTCGGCATCGCATTGGTGATCACGGCGTTTCGAGCGTTCCCGGCCCGTTTCCGACGAGATCACGGGATCCCGCTGCGGGGCGTGGTGACCGTGGCCATGCTCACCGGCACGACGATGGCGACCCTCACCGCGCTCTCGGTCGGGGCGTGGCCTCTGGCATCGGCGGCCGCAGCGTGCTGCGCGATCAGCGTCGCTGGGGCGGTCCGGTTGAGCCGCCCGGGCGGAACACTGGCGGCACCTCGGCTGTGGCTCCGCGACCGGGCCACCCGGCGGTCGAGCCTCGGTTCGTCCTTGCAGATGGTGGCCGTCGGGTTGGTGCAGGTGGCGGTGCCGGCATGGCTCATCGTCGATGGCGGCTTCGGCGCCGGGGCCGCCGCTGCGACCGTGATGGCGATGACCCTCACGATGGCCGCGCTGGGACCGATCACCGGGCGTCGGGATGCCGTGCCGTACGAGCGGCGCCTCCGGCGGGGGCTGCTGGGGTGCTCCGCCGGGCTCGCAGGGCTCGCCGTTGCCGCCGCCGCAGGGTCCTGGTGGCCGGCCGTCCCCGCTCTCGTGATGCTCGGCATCGGGGCCGGATGGCTCCTGGCCCCTTCGCTCACCGCGTTCAGCCGCACGGAGGCCGGCGCGAACGCGGTCGGCATGTCGACGCTCAACGTGCTGAGGCTCGGATCGTTCGGCATCGGCGGGATCCTCGGCGGCACGGCCGTCGAGGGCGGCGGTACGGCGGTGGCGTTCGCCGCGGTCGCTGCGCTGTGCGGCCTCGCCGGGGCTTGGATCGCGTTCGGGGACATCGACCGAACGCCCGATGACGGATCGATGCGCCGACGGCGCAGGAGGAGGACGAGATGAGTGCTGACGGACTGCGGATCGACGCGACGGGCGCGACCCTGACCGTGACGTTCGACTCCGGCGAGGGGAACCGCTTCTCGCGGGGGATGATGGACGAGTTCGTGAGCGCGGTGGCCGATGCCGGGAACAACGAGGGTCTCCGCTTCATCCGGCTTCGTGCCGAGGGAGACACCTTCTGCCTGGGCAGGGACAAGGGCGGGGCCGATCCCGATGAGATACGCGCGATGGCCCGTCGCATCTCGACCGTGTTCGAGACGCTTCGCACGACTCCGTTGACGGTCGTCGCGGAGATCAACGGCAGCGCAGCGGGCTTCGGGGTCGGCATCGTCGGCGCCAGCGACATCGCCGTCGCCGCAGACGGCGCCACCTTCACGTTCCCGGAGATCCGAGCGGGGTTCGCGCCCGCCGTCGTGATCAGCTGGGCACGGTTCATGCTGCCTCCCCGACTGCTCTACGACATGGTCTCGACCGGCGACCCGATCGGCGCCGAACGTGCGGAGCGAGCGGGACTCGTGACCGAGATCGTCCCGCGCGATCGACTCGCGGAGCGCGTCGACGAACGCCTCGCGCGCCTGGAGCAGATCGACGCATTCGCGCTCCGCGAGATGAAGCACTTCCTGATCTTCACACGAGCGATGGATCCGGCGACCGCATCGGAGGCATCGGTGGACGCGCTGGTGTTCAGCGGCCTCCGAGTGGTCGGGAAGTTCTGAGCTCCCCGCCGTTGCCTTGACGGATACGGTCCGAGGGGTCAGTCTGCTTAGACATTATATACAGTGCGCAATCAACGGATTGCCTGCGGAACGGGAGGCTATCGGCCTCGGGGCGACTGTCCGGTCGACGGACGGAAGGGGGATGCAGATCCGATGAGGGGGAGGAACGGGTTCAAGGCGCTGACCCTCGTGCTCGCGATGACGCTCGTCGCCGTGGCGTGTTCCGACGACGGCGGGGGTGGGGGTGGGGGTGACGAAGGCGCGGAGACCACCGGCGAGGATGGCGTCATCCGGTTCACGTTCGCGCCCGACCCGGTGTGGGACTACCTGAAGGACTCCGGCATCCGCGAGGAGATGGAGGCCGAATCCGGCATCCGCATCATCGAGCAGGCGAGCTGGGACGAGTTCGGGCTCTACGCGGGCGGGCACGCCGACATCGTGTCCATCGCGTCGTTCGAGGTGCCGCTCCTCGAGGAGGAAACGGGGAACCCCGCCACGATCTTCGGGAAGTACAACATCGACCGGAGCATCCTGACGGTGCGGCCCGACTCCGATGCGAAGAGCCTCGAGGACCTGCAGGGCGCGAAGATCGCCGTCTGGGACACGGTGTCGTCGACCGTGATCTGGGGGATCCTCGCCAACGAGCTGTACGGGCTCGACTTCCGCACCGGGGGCGGCGACTTCGAGCTCGTGCTGACCGACCTCACGAACACCGGAGCGCTTCTGGCCGACGGTGAGGTCGATGCGGCGCTGGTGCTCCCGGACTTCAACGTGCCGCCGCTGGTGAACGGCGACATCGTGCCGCTCTACGACGGGCGGACCGCGGCCGATATCTACGCCGAGGACGTCGTCAACGCTCCGGACCACGAGGGGCCGATGATCAACATCTTCATGGCCCCGACGGACTGGTACGACGCACACCCCGACGAGGTCGCGTTCTTCCTCGAGATGTGGGACCGGGGTATCCAGGAGTGGCAGGCGAACCAGGACGCGATCATCGAGAGCTACCCACAGCACTTCGCCGTCGAGACCGACGAGGAGATCCAGTTCATGAAGGATTACCTCGCCGAACACGACTGGTTCGTGGAGTCCATCTATCTCGACGACGCATGGGTGGAGACCGAGTCGCAGCTCTTCCCGATGCTGAACGATGCCGGGCTGTCGGATAACCCCGATGCTCCCACGTTCGACGTGGTCCCGGCGCCGTAGCGGAGATCAGGTTCGGAGCGAGCGACAGGTGAGCTGAGAGGTGGCAGCGACCCCGACCGCCGCCGGGCACGGCCCGCGCGGAAGCGCTCACCTGTCGCTCGCCGCCCGCCGCCGCGTCCGCGGGGTCACCGGCCTGATCATCGGGGCCGGCGGGTTCCTGCTGCTCTGGACGGTCCTGTCGAGGTTCGTCTTCGACGAGTTCGTCCTGCCGCCGCCGCTCGAGATCGGGCAGGTGATGTGGGAGATCGTCGAGTCTGGCGCCTTCGCGACGAACTTCTGGGCGACGATCGAGCGGCTGCTCTACGGCTTCGGGCTCGCCTTGGCGATCGGCTTCCCCGTCGGGTACCTGATGGGCACCAGCCGATGGTGGCGGGCGTTCTTCCACGACATGGTGATGGTGGCCGGGAGCATCCCGGGGATCACGTATGCCGTGCTGGCCCTGGTTCTGTTCGGCATCTCGATCCTCGGGCCGGTCGTTTCGGTCGCGCTCGTCTCGATGCCGTACATCGCGATCAACGTCGCCGAGGGCCTGGACTCCGTGGATCGCAAGCTCGTGACGATGAGCGACGCGTTCGGCCGCCGACGGTCGGCCGTCGTTCGACACGTGCTCGTCCCGACGATCGCGCCGTTCGCGTTCGCGGGCGTGCGCCTGTCGTTCGCGCTCGCGTGGAAGGTGGAGCAGCTGACCGAGGTCTTCGGTTCGTCGAGCGGCGTCGGGTTCCAGATCCGCCGCGAGTTCGAGGACTTCTCGATCCCCGGCACGTTGGCATGGGTGTTCCTGTTCATCCTGTTCATGCTGCTCGTCGAGCGATTCGTCCTCGTGAGGCTCGAGCGGTACCTCTTCCGGTGGCGGATCGAGGACCAGCCATGAGCATCGCGATCGATCGAACGCGGGCAGGGTCGTCGGGCGGCGGCGGGGCCGACTCCGTCCGGCGGTTCCTCCGGTCACAGCGCTTCGCTCGCGCGGCGAGCTACGTGTTCCTGTTGTTCATCTGGTGGCTCGCATCGGTGTACGAGGACCGGTTCCCTGCGCCGCTCGAAACGTTCCAGTTCCTCTGGATCGAGGTCACGGGTGGGTCGCACGGGGGCATCGTCCGGGGTGAGTTCATCGAGCATTTCGCCTCGACGCTCCCCCGCTTCGGGCTCGGGATCGCGATCTCGTTGGTGCTCGGGATCGCGGTCGGGGTGCTGATCGGCGGATCGAAGCTCGCCGAGGCGTTGTTCAAGGACACGCTGCTCGTGCTCGTCGCGCTCCCCGCGATCATCTGGGCGTTCCTCACCCAGATGTGGTTCGGACTCGGTGACGACGCCGTCGTGATCACGACGTTCCTGTCTGCGTTCCCCTTCGTCTCCGTCAACGTCGTACAAGGGATCCAGGCGATCCCGCGCGAGCTCAGGAGGATGTCGGGGGCGTTCCACGTGTCGCGGATGAAGCGGTTGCGCCACATGCAGATTCCGGCCATCACCGGGTACATCTTCGCCGGCTTCCGGTTCGCGGTGATCATCGGATGGAACGCGGTCCTGCTCGCCGAATGGTTCTCGTCGAGCGAAGGGGTCGGCTGGCGCAGCCGCTACTGGTACGACGCGAACCGCTACCGTGGGTTCGTGGCGTGGGTGGTGCTGTTCATCGGGTTCATCGTGGCGCTGGACCGGTTGGTGCTCGTACGTCTGCAGCGCCGAGCGTTCCGCTGGCGCGACGCGCAGCTGTCCACGATCGAGCGCGAGGCCGAAGAGATCGACGTCGGGGTCAAGGGCGCCTGAGCCGCCCAACGAGAGGAGTTGGAGAGTGGCCACGCTCACGGTCGACCACCTGAGGAAGACGTTCCCGGCGATCGAACGTGGCTCCTCGCCGACGACGGCGATCGACGACCTGAGCTTCACGATCGAAGGGCACGTGTTCGTGTCGGTCGTGGGCCCGTCCGGGTGCGGCAAGAGCACCCTGCTGAACATCCTGTCCGGCATCGAGACATCGAGCTCCGGCGCGGCCACCGTCTCGGAGGGGGAACGACCGGCGCGTCTCGGCTACGTGTTCCAGGACCCGCGCCTGTTGCCATGGCGGACCGTGATGCAGAACATGCTCTACGTCATCGACGAGACGGGATCGACCGCGCGGGAGCGCGCCACCACGTATCTGGAGCTCGTCGGGCTCGGTGATGCCGACGGCAAGTTCCCCGCCCAGCTGTCGGGCGGCATGCAGCAGCGGGTGGGCATCGCGCGGGCGTTCGCGGTCGAGCCCGACCTCTTGCTGATGGACGAGCCGTTCAGCCACCTCGACGCGATCACCGCTCGGTCGCTGCGAGAGCAGCTCCAGGACATCTGGGCGAAGACGCAGAAGACCGTCCTGTTCGTCACCCACGACGTCGCCGAGGCGGTGCAGCTGTCCGATCGCATCATCGTCCTGGCCCCCGGCGGCCGACTCTACGCCGACGTCGAGGTCGATCTCCCGCGGCCCCGGAAGGCGTCCGACACGCAGGTCGCCACGATGCAGGCCGAGCTGCTCGGTCGGTTCGAGACGATGCAGGCCGAGGTCGAGGCCGCGAAGGCCTCGTCGATCGCGAGCTGAGGAGCGCCGCCCCCATGGCCATCGAGCGCGCGGAAGGAACCACGAGGGCCGAGGATGTCCTGGCCTCGATCGACGTGCCTCGGGAGCTGCTCGTCGGCGGGGAGTGGGTGCAGGCGCGCTCGGGCGACCGGCTGACCGTCACGGACCCATCGACCGGACGACCGGTCACCGATGTCGCCGGCGCCGGCGAGGAAGACATCGACGCCGCGGTCGCCGCCGCCCGGGCGGCCTTCGACGATGGCGCGTGGAGCGGCATGACGCCGGCGTCCCGAGCGCGAGCCCTCGGCACGTTCGCCGACGCGATCGAGGATCGCATCGACGATCTGTACCAGCTCGAGACCCTCTGCAACGGCCGTCCGATCGGCGAGACGCGAGCTCAGCTCGCCAGGCTGCCCGAGTGGTACCGGTACAACGCTGCGCTGCTGATGGCCGACCGCTCCGACGTGATCCAGATGCCGGGTCCGTACCACACCTATACGACGAGGTTCCCGATCGGGGTCGCTGGCATCCTGAGCTCGTTCAACCACCCCATGATGATCGGATCGAAGAGCCTTGCGCCCGCGCTCGCGACCGGCAACAGCGTCGTGTTGAAGCCGTCGGAGCTCACCCCGCTCACGAGCCTGCTGCTGGGCGGCATCGCCCTCGAAGCCGGGGTGCCCGCCGGGGTGCTGAACGTGACTCCGGGCATCGGGGCGACCGCCGGCGCGCGATTGGCCGCCCACCCCGACGTGGGCAAGGTGACGTTCACGGGCGGTACCGCCGCCGGGCGACAGGTCGCGCGGGCCGCGGCCGCGCACTTCGCGAAGGTGACCGTGGAGCTGGGCGGGAAGACGCCGGTGCTCGTCTTCGACGACGTCGACATCGCGGACGCCGCCAAGGGTGTCGCGTTCGGCGCGTTCGTGGCGGCCGGGCAGACGTGCATCTGCGGAAGCCGGTTGATCGTGCAGCGTTCGATCCACGACGCGTTCGTGGACGAGCTGGTGAACGTCGCCCGCTCGATCCGCATCGGCGACCCCTTCGACGGTTCGACGCAGCTGGGCCCGTTGATCTCCGCCGCGGCGCGCGACCGGGTCCTCGGGTTCGTCCAGCTCGGGGCCGAGGAAGGCGGCGATGTCCGCACAGGTGGAGGCACCCCCGAGGTGCCGGGGCTCGAGGGCGGCTTCTTCGTCGAGCCGACGGTCATCACGGGCCTCACGAACGCGTCGCGCTGCGCCCGTGAGGAGATCTTCGGCCCGGTCGCGGTCGTCGTGCCCTTCGACGACGAGGACGACGCCGTTGGCCAGGCGAACGACTCCCCGTACGGCCTCGGTTCGTCGATCTGGACCCGCGATGTCGCTCGCGCCCTGCGGGTGGCCGAACGCTCCTCGCACGGGATCGTGTGGGTGAACGACCACCATCGGCTGGATCCCGCGGCACCATGGGGTGGGGTCAGGGACAGCGGCACCGGACGCGAAGGTGGCTGGGAGTCCTTCCACGACTTCACGAACATCCGCACGATCACGGTGCGGACCGCTCCCCACGGCGTCGATTGGTACGGAGGCGACGACCAGCGCCTCAACTAGAGGCCGGGAGCTGCGAGATCTGGGAAGTTGCCGTCCTTCGGTTCTCGGAGGCCGAAGGCCACCGACGGGTCGCCGGGCACGAACGTGCCGGTCACCTGTGCCCGCTCCCCCACGTCGCGCGTCCTCCGCAACGTGGCTCGCCCGAGCGCGAGCTGGCGCGGTTCCCATCGCCGGAGCGCGGCGTCGACGTCGCCCGCGGTTGCCCGCAGCTCGTCCGCGAGCGATCGCGCATCGGTCGCAGCCTTCGCGGTTCCCACGGCGATGTGCGGCCGAAGGGAGAAGGCGGCGTCGCCGAGGATGCAGACCCGGCCGACCACCATCGCCGGCGCCTCGATGTCGACGATCACCTGGACGAACGGCTCGGAGGTCGCCCCCACGAGGTCCCGGAACGGCGGCGGCAACGCTGTGGCCGCCGACCGGAGCTCCAGGACATGCTCGTCGCCGACCGCTCCCGGAGGCAGCGAGATGTCGTGCCGGACCCCGTCGCGGTCGGTGAGCAGCGAGTCGAGCTGCTCGCCCCCGGCGACGTTGCGATACCACACCCAGTTCATCGAGCGGGCACCGCTGCGCTCCTCGACGGGGATCTCGTAGGAGAGCACATGGGTGCGTTCCCCCACGTGGTACGCGAGCACCCCGGCGAGCACGTCGAGGCCGGAGGCGGGAAGACGATCGATCGGGAGCGTGCCACGCCAACCGACATACCCGGCGTAGCGGGGACGCACGCCGGGGAACAGCAGCGATCGCACCGTCGAGCGGATGCCGTCGGCTCCCACGACGAGATCGAATCGCTCGAGGTCGCCGTCGGCGAACCACATGCCGACGCCCCCCTCGTCATCGTCGAGGCGGGCCACCTCGCGGCCGAGGTGGTACCGCTCCGGCTCGAGGTGGCCGACGAGCGCGGCGTAGAGGGTGGCGTACGACGTGAAGCGGTACGCGATCGGCTCCTCGAGATGCACACCGCCCTCGGCGGTGAGGTACCGCAGGATGCGTGCGACCGAGCTCACGCGTCCGAGCTCGATCAGGCCGTGGTGCTCCAGGTAGGACGTGGTCTCGGGATGCAGCACGATGCCCGCGCCTCGGCCCTCGAGCGGGGTCGGGGATCGCTCGTACACCTGCACGTCGCACCCGACGTCACGGAGCTCCAACGCCGTGATCAACCCGCCCAGCGACCCGCCCACGACGCCCACCCTCGGCCCGTGCGGGGGCCCGCCCACGGCTACCGCTTCAGCTCGACGGTGACGAACCGCAACGTCGTCGCCCCCGCGTTCTCGAGGTCGTGCACGAGCGAGTCCTCGGGGGAGTGCACGAGGTATCGGGTTTCACCCGACACGTAGTCGCGCACCACGAACGTGCCGTCGGCGAAGCGCTGCAGTCCTCGGCCGGGTTCCACGACGGTCCAGAAGTAGGTGCGATCGTGCACGTGGAACGGCCCGCGTGCGCCCGGATCCAGCCGAACCTCGAAGACCCGCACGTGGTCGTTCTCGAACCACAGCGAGGTGCCGAGATCGTGGTTCGAGGGGGCCGCCGCCAACTCGTCCGCGTAGTCCGCCGGATCGAACGTGCCGTGCTCCTCATCGGGCGCGGGCCCGGAGGCCGCTCCGCCCGCCGTGGCCCCTCCCGACATCGCCCCTCCTCGACCGAGCCGCCCTCGCCGTCGCGAACCGTTCCGTAGGATACGAAACGCCCGTCAGGCCGGAGCCGCGGCGACGAAGTCGATCTCGATCAACCACTCGGGGTTCGCGAGGCCGTTCACGTAGACGAGGGTCGAGGCCGGCCGGTGGTCGCCGAGGACACCTTCCCGCACCGCTCGCGCCGCCGGGTAGTCCTCACGGTGCAGCAAGAGCATCGTGATCTGCACGAGGTGCTCGATCCCCATGTCGGCCGCGTGGAGCACCTCGCCGATGTTGCGCCACACCAGTGCCGCCTGCTCCTCGATGCCCTCGCCGATGCGCCCGTCTGCGTCGACGCCCGCCTGCCCCGCACCGAACAGGAATCGCACAGGCTCGTCGAGCTCGACCCCGTGCGAGTAGCTCGCGAACGGCCCCGCGACGCCCGGTGGATCGTGCCGCTTCATCAGGGTGCAGCTCCTTTCGAGGGCGTCCAACATCATGTACCTTGCGTTGTGCAATCCTAGACGGGACTCAGACGGGTCCCGAGCGCCAGGGGGGCCAACGTGATCGATCGATCCGACGACGTCTCGGCCCACGTCGGGTTCTGATGCCCGTCATCGACATCCACAACCACGTGACCCCGCGGCGGTTCGTCGACGCGATCGAGCGCGAGGGAAGCTGGCATACGCTCGGACCCGACGTGGGCGAGCTCCACATCCCGAAGTTCTCGATCGCCCCGAAGGAGCGCATCGCGGAGATGGACGCGATGCGCGTCGACATCCACTGCCTCACGGTGAACACCGGGTTCTTCCGCTACGACCTCGACGCCGAGCTCGCGAGGACGATCGCCGACGAGTGCAACGACGAGCTCGCCGGGATGATGCGGGATCACCCGGATCGGTTCACCGGGCTCGCCTCGGTCCCGCTGCAGGACGTGCCGGCAGCGATCGACGTGATGGCACAGGCGATGAGCGAACGGGGATTCCGAGGCATCACGATCGGCGATCACGTCAACGGTGTCACGCTCGACGACCCCAGCTTCGCTCCGTTCTGGAAGGCGGTCGAGGAGCTCGGTGCGGTCGTCTTCTTCCATCAGTGCAGCTCGACCGTCGTCGAGAGCCGCACGACACGGTACGGACTGCCGAACGTGATCGGGAACCTGGTCGACCGCGCGATCACGTTCGGCACGCTCGTCTACGGCGGGGTCATGGACCGGTTCCCGGACCTGAAGCTCTGCCTGGGCCATGCCGGTGGATACACGGCGTTCGGCGTCGCACGCATGGACAAGGGGTGGCAGGCGGGCGCCATGGAGAACATGCCCGAGTTCGAGGACGCGAGGACCTTCCTGGAACGAGCACCCAGCGAGTACGTGCGCCGCTTCTGGTACGACTCGTGCACGTACACCGAGTCGACCCTTCGGTATCTCCTCGACGTCGTCGGCAGCGATCGCGTCGTGCTCGGTACCGACTACCCTGCGCCGATGATGGAGCCCGACCCGGTGCCGTGGATCCAGGCGATGGAGAGCCTGACGTCCCAGGAGAAGAACGCGGTGCTGTCGGAAAATCCCGCCCGGCTGCTGGGCATCTGACGGCCGCAGGATGGACATCGACTTCACCGATGCCGGCGGCAACCTCGGACCGCCCGACGGACGCGTCTTCCCCCGGTTCATGGGGCCGTCGACGTTCGCCCGTCTGCCGAGGGTCGACCAGGTGGAGCGTTGGGACGTGGCCGTCGTCGGTGTTCCGTTCGACATCGGCACGAGCTATCGCCCGGGCGCAAGGTTCGGCCCCCTCGGCATCCGCCTCGGCTCACGAACCCTGCGGAACTGGCACCCCGACCTCGAGGTGGCGCCGTTCGCCGCACACCAGGTGGTCGACGCCGGGGACATCGCGTGTAGCACGTACGTGATCGACGACGCGATCTCGGCTATCGAGCGAGCGACGACGGAGCTCACCACCGGCGGCGGCAGGCTCGTCAGCCTGGGCGGCGATCACACGATCGCCTTGCCATTGCTCCGAACCACACATCGGCGTCACGGCCCGGTCGCGCTGGTGCATTTCGACGCTCACGTCGACACCTACGACACCTACATGGGTGCCGCGTACACGCACGGCACCCCGTTCCGCCGGGCGGCCGAGGAGGGGCTCTTCTCGAAAGATCACTCGATGCACGTGGGGATCCGAGGCTCGAAGTACGGGCCCGAGGATCTCGAGGAAGACGCGGGGTTCGGATTCCGAGTCCTCGGCACGTGGGAGATGGAGGACATCGGCATCCGGGGCTACGTCGAGCGGATCGCCGAACGCGTCGGCGACCACCCGCTGTACCTCTCGATCGACATCGACGTGCTCGACCCTGCCTTCGCGCCGGCCACGGGAACCCCCGAGGCCGGTGGGTTCACGAGCCGAGAGCTGCTCGGCATCCTGCGCGGTCTTCGGGGAACGAACCTTGTCGGTGCCGATGTCGTCGAGGTGGCGCCCGCCTACGACCACGCGGACATCACGTCGATCGCGGCGGCCAACGTCGCCTACGAGCTGCTGTCGCTGATGGCGCCCGAGCCTTGAACGGTCAGCCCAGCCGGTCGGGACGCTCCGCCGCTGCCTCCCCGTAGACCTCAGGATTGACGACGCCCGGGGCGCGGTCGCCGGCGATCATGGCGCGCAGGTTGTCGACGACCGCGAGGCTCATCGCTTCCCGGGCCTCGACGGTGGCGCTCCCGATGTGGGGCGTGAGGATCACGTTCGGGAAGTCGAAGAGCTCCGGGCTCGGCGACGGTTCCCCGACCGGGGGCTCCTGCCAGTACACGTCGAGGCCCGCGCCGGCGATCTTCCCCTCGCGGAGCGCCTCGATCAGCGCGGGCTCGTCCACGATGCGCCCCCGCGCGGTGTTGACGAAGAACGCGGTGGGTTTCATCAGGTCGAATTCGCGGGCGCCGATCATCTTGTGGGTCGAGGCGTTGTAGGTGGTCATCACGACGACGAAGTCCGACCGGGAAAGCAGCTCGTCGCGGTCGGCGACCCAGGTCACCCCCAGCTCCTGTTCCCGCTCGGCCGGCAGACGGTTCCGCTTCGTGTAGATCACGTCCATCTCGAAGGCACTGAGCCGGCGGACGATCTCCGTGCCGATCTCCCCCAGGCCGATCATGCCGACTAGCTTGCCAGAGAGCTCGGTGGTCAGGAACGTCGTCGACTGCTCCTGATGGAACCGGCCGCAGCGCACGAACCGATCGGCCTCGACGAGCCGCCAGGCCAGGCCGATCACGATCGCGCATGTCAGGTCGCACGTGGTCTTCGTGATCACGTGCGGCACGACGGTCACGGGCAATCCACGACGGGTCGCCGCATCGACATCCACGACGTTGGGGAACAGCGCCATCGTGGCGATGCCCTTCAGCTTCGGAGCCGCCTCCATCACCTCGTCGTCGATCGGGGTGTCCCCGAGCATCCAGAGGTAGTCGCAGTCCCGTACGCCGTGGAGCAGCTCCGGCTTGCTGATCATGCGCTCCGACTCGAAGACGACGACCTCGGCGATCTCCTCCAGCGCGGAGCGCCCGACCTCCATCACCGGCTGGACCACGAAGACCTTCGGTTTCACCGTTCCTCCTTGGGGTCGCGGCGGCCCTCAGCGGGCGCCGAACAGCTCGACGGCGGTCCCGCGCAACAGCACCTCTCGCTCGTCGGAGCTCAGACCCGCCATCGTCTCCAGCCGTCCCACCGGGTC
This sequence comes from Actinomycetota bacterium, assembly GCA_035711865.1. Taxonomy (GTDB): domain Bacteria; phylum Actinomycetota; class UBA4738; order UBA4738; family HRBIN12; genus JAOUEA01. The sequence continues at coordinate 1,692 of DASTBT010000055.1, read as the reverse complement.
GTCGAACGTCATCGGGGCCGGCCAGTCGGTGCCGAACACGACCCGGTCGGCGCCGACCACGTCGATCAGGAACCGCAGGTTCCGCTCGGTGTAGACCACCGTGTCGTAGTAGAACCGTCGCACGTACGCGCTCGGTCGGTCCTGGGAACGCCCGCGGAGATCCGGCCAGACGTCCCAACCCTTGTCGAGGCGGTCGAGCGCGTAGGGCACGTACCCGCCGCCGTGGGCCAGGCAGATCCTGAGGGCCGGATGCCGGTCGAGCACGCCGCCGTAGATGAACGAGGCGAACGTGATCGTGCGGTCGACCAGGTTCCCGATCGAGTTCAGCAGGAAGTACCGCTCGGTCCGATACGTGACCGTCGTGTGCTGGTACTGGTGGATCAGGAAGAACACCCCGAGGTCCTCGGCGGCCTCCCAGACGGGCGCGAACCGCTCGTCGTCGTAGGTCACGCCACGGACATGGTCGTCGATCATGAACCCCGTCAACCCGAGCTCCCCCATGCCCCGGGACATCGCCGCGACGGCCCGGGCCGGATCGTTCATGGGCAACGTGCCGAGGCCCATGAAGCGAGTGGCGTGATCGCGGACCATGCCCGCGATCTCCTCGTTCGCCTCGCCGGCGATGCGCTCGGTGACCTCCGGCTCCTGGTCGTACTGATAGAAGACGTCGGTCGGCGAGACCAGCTGCACGTCAATCCGTAGCCGGTCCATCTCCTCGAGCCGGCGGTCGACGTCCCAGAGGTTCTTGGGGTTGCCGAGCTCGCCGTGCTCGGTCGTCATGCCGTGCCAGTCGCGTCCCTCCTCGAGCACCGCCCGCCGGAACCGTTCCAGCGTGCAGTGGCAGTGCACGTCGACGATCGTGCCGTCGCTCATCAAGGTGTCCCCCGCCTGTCTCGTCCGCCGGAGCCGTCAGTGCCCGTGCATCGTGTGGGTCATGCGAGCCGTCCACTCGTACTTCGTCGCGCCGGCCACATCGGCCATGACCTCGCGGTAGGCATCTCCGGTGACGAAGGCCTCGGCCGCAGCACGATCGGCGAGCTGGACGTCGAGGATCCAGTCGTAGTCGGTCCGCAGGCTGCCGACCCCGGTCCCGAGCGTCAGCCGCTCGACCCCTGCCTCATCCGCGAGCGCTCGCACGCGATCGTGCGCAGCGGTCCTCCGAGCATCGTCGACGTCGTCCTTCCAGATGAACATCGCCGCGTGGCGGACGTGCCCCGCCTCGATCAGCGGCCCACCGTCGTACCACCAGTCGATCCGCGCGGTCAGCTCGCCCTGACAGACGGCCGCGTTGTAGACGGCGATCTCGTGGTGCACGTCGTCCTTGTTGTAGACCTCGAGGCCGTGCTCGTCGTCGAAGTCCAGGTGCAGCGCCACGTCGTAGTTGCAGGGCGGGCCCTCGGTCGCCGCCCGCCACCGAGGGGTGCGCTCCCACGGCTTGGTCTCCGAGAGATGGAGCGAGCCCCCGAAGAGATCCTGCCCGAAGTCGATGGCCGAGGGCCCGGCTGCGGTGAAACGCATGAACGCCGACCCCTTCTGCATCCACCGCATCTCTTCCTCGCCGTTGCCCTCCTTGAGCATGAAGAACGCGCTATGCCGGAGCATCGGTACCTCCTCGTCGGATCTGGCGGTCGCCGCTCGTCGGTTCCCGGCGGAACCGGACGCTTCAGGCGTCGACCATCGGGCGTTCCATCT
>DASTBT010000054.1:0-21626 GCA_035711865.1 Actinomycetota bacterium | reverse complement strand
GTCGGCGTTCTGGAGACCGGCCAGCGGCTGCGCGTCGGGCGTGTTCTCCACCTTGATCGCCAACACCGGCCGGTCGGGCGGCTGCTTGTCGCCCGGGAGGGTCTCACCGGTCAGGGGGCACGGCTCGGCGGGCGCGGGCATGACCCCGATCTTGTGCAGAGCCTCCTGCACAGGGTCGGGCGCGTTGCCGCTGAGCGCGAGCGCGGCCATGCCGCCGCCGAGCACGGCGACGACGGCACCGCCGGCCACAGCCGCCTTGCCGCGTGAGGTGAGAGCCACGGTGAGGGGACCTCCTGAGGGACGTCGGTGGGTTCGAACGATCGTGAGGTTGACAGGGATCCGATCCGCCGGATCGGCGCAGCGATGCTAGACCGCGAACGAGGTCGTTCCAAACACCCCGCGCGAGTTCGACACGAACGTCACATCTCCTCCAGGCGACGGATCCGCTCCGCGATCGGCGGGTGGGTGGCGAAGATCTTCTCCATCGGACCCAGCTTCTGTCCCTCGATGCGGGACGGCTGCGAGAGCCACAGGTGCCCGGTCGCGTTGTTCGCCGAGTGCATCGCCGACGACGACGCGCCGATCTTCCGCAGGGCGGAGGCCAGTCCCGGGGGGTATCGGGTGAGCATCGCCCCCTGGGCATCGGCCAGGAACTCTCGGTTGCGAGAGACCGCGCGCTTGATGATCTCCCCCGCGACCGGGGCGAGCACCATCAGGGCGAACCCCACCCCGAACAGGATGAGGGTGGCCGGACCGCCGCGGTTGTCGTTCCCTCGACGCCCGCCGAGCCCGCCCCAGAACCACGATCGCATCAGGAACTCCGACATCAGCACGACCGCGCCGACCAGGGTGGCGACGATCGTGCCGAGCAGCATGTCGCGGTCGAGCACGTGGGCGAGCTCGTGCCCGATCACACCTTCGAGCTCGACCCGGTCCATCGTGGCCAGCAACCCATCGGTGACGGCGATCGACGCGTGTTCGGGATCACGCCCGGTCGCGAACGCGTTCGGCGCCTGTTCCGGCACGACGTGGATGCGTGGCTTGGGGACCCCGGCGGCGATCGCGAGCCCCTCGACCAGGTTGTGCAGGCGCGGTTCGTCCTGGGCGCTGACCTCGCGCGCCCGCGACGATGCCAGCACGAGGCGATCGCCGTAGAGGTAGGAGCTGATCGAGAGCACCGTCGCGATCACGAGCGCGATCACGAGCCCGGTGACCCCCGTGCCGAACACGTAGCCGAGCAGGGCCCCGACCGCGCCGAAGAAGACGAACGCGCCGACGACGAGCAGCACCGACTTCCGCTTGTTCGCCGCGATCTGTTCGTGCATCTACTCGTTCCGCCCGAGGTCGACCTGCACGGGCTCGGCGACGGGGTCCTCGATATCGAAGAACGATCGCTTCTCGAAGCCGAACGTCCGCGCGATGAGGTTCGAGGGGAACGAATCGATCGCGGTGTTCAACAGGCGGACCTGATCGTTGTAGAACTGCCGGGCGTAGGCGATCTTGGACTCCGTGCCCACGAGCTCCTCCTGCAGGGCGAGGAAGTGCTGGTCGGCCTTGAGCTCGGGATAGGCCTCGACGACGGCCATCAGCTTGCCGAGCCCGGCCGTCACGGCGTCCTCGGCGCTGGCCTGGTCCCGGATGCCGCCCGCCTCGATCGCGCGGGTCCGGGCCTCGGTGACGCGTTCGAACACCTCACGCTCGTGTGCGGCGTATCCCTGGACGGTCTCGACCAGGTTCGGGATCAGGTCGTATCGGCGGCGTAGCTGCACGTCGATCGTGGCCCAGCCGTCGTCGGCGCGCAGGCGGAGCCGAACGAGACGGTTGTACAACCAGACGAGCGCGCCGATCACGACGGCGAGGAGCCCGATCACGATCCACCACGTCGGTGACATGCGCCTATCGTAGCGACGACCGTTCGAGCACCGACCGGTACACGCGCACGATGCGATCGGTCACGATCCCCCAGTCGAACGACGTCGCGGTTCGCCGGCCCGCCTCGACCAGTCGAGCGGACAACGCCTCGTCGTCGAGGACCCGGCCGATCGCCGCGGCCAGGGCGCCGGGATCGCCCGGCGGCGCCAGGACGGCATCGTCGCCGGCGGTCGCCACCTGCCGGTACCCCTCGATGTCCGTGGCCACCACGGGCACGCCGGCGGCCATCGCCTCGACGACCGAGTAGCCGAAGCTCTCCTGCCCCGTCGCAGCCGCCACCGCCACGTCCGCGCCCGCGAGCAGCGACGGAACCTCGTCGTGCTCGAGCCGACCGAGCATGATCGCTCGCGATCGCAGGGCCGCGGGCAGCCCGTGGACGGCGCCGCGATCGGTTCCGTCGCCTGCGACGGTCAGGAACACGTCGTCGCGATCCTCGGCCACGCGGCGGAACGCCTCGACCAACACCGGGAACCCCTTCTGCCGATCGAGGCGGTGGACCCACACGATCCGCCGGCCGGGGGGCCAGGCCAACGGCACGGCTCCGGCGAACCGAGCCACCGAGAGCCCGTTGGGGATCACCACCGGATCGAGATCGGGCAGCGCCCGGCGCACGAAGGCGGCGGCGGCCTCGGAGACCGCGATGGCTGCGGCCAGGCGACGCCGCACGGGGCCCAGGAGCGGCCCCGCCACCTCGTAGAGCCGCGACCGGTCGAGCCACGCGTGGAACGTCGCCACCACGGGCCGCGTGGCCGCCAACGAAGCCCACATCGACGAGCTGGGCGTGAACGGCTCGTGCACGTGCACCACGTCGGGCGCGAAGGCGGCGAGCGCCCGCCGGGCCGTCCGTACACCGGACGGCCAGGGAGCGATCGGCGCGACCGTGCCCCGGTAGCGAACCCGGACCGGGGTGCCCAGGCCCCCGCGTCCCGGGCCGAACACCTCGACCGCATGCCCGCGTTCCGCCAGCCTGCCTGCGAGCTCGTCGACGTGCACCTGCACACCCCCCGGCGCGTCGAGGTCGTACGCGCAGACCACCGCGATCCGCACGCCTCAGTCCTCCCAGGCAGGCTGGAACATGTGCCAGTCGGTCGGGGCGGCCGCGATCGCTCGCTCGAACTCCTCGGCCATCCGCGCCGTGAGCGTGGCGACATCGGCACGGCGGTCGCCCGTCGGTTCGACGACCAGGGGAGGCGTCATCACGCATCGCCATCCCCGCTCCGTCTGGTAGACCGGGGTGACGAGCAGCGGAGCACCCGTCGTGAGCGACAGGAACGCCGGGCCGGCGGGCAGCCGTCGCCGCTTCCCGAACATCGTCACCTCGACGCCGCGTCCCGCGAGGTCGCGGTCCGCCACGAGGGCGACGATGTAGCCGTCGGCGAGCCGTGCCGCCAGGATCCGCCCGATCCCGTCCTCGCCCAATCCCACCACCTCGATGCCGGACACGGTCCGGTTCGCGACGAACAGGTCGTACAGGCGTTGCGGCCGAAGCTGTTCGGCGACCGCGACGAGAGGGCGGTCGAGGGAGCGCAACCACGGACCGGCGGCGTCCCAGTTCCCGATGTGCGGGAGGGCCACGATCGCACCCTTCCCTTCGTCGAGCGCCTGCCAGAGGTGATCGTCCCCCACCGACTCGAACCGCGACGCGACATCGGCGGGCGGCGTGACGGCGAACCGGAACGAGTCGTACCAGTAGCGCGCGTAGGAATCGAACGCCCCTCGCGTGGCGTCGCGAACGATCGGGTCGCCCGGGTGCCGGCCGAGCACTCGCGCGAGGTTGCGCGCCACGATCCCTCGCGTCGCCGGGGAGAGCTCGAATGCGATCGCTGCCCCGAAGCGGAACGCCCGCCGTCCGATCCTCTCGGGCAGGACCCGCGCGAGCCAGGCCACGGACCGGTACGCGTGGAAGGCGACGGTCTCTCGAAGCGTCTCGTCTGCCGGGATCGGATCCGACCCGCTCACGGCGGCGGTCGGCTCACGCGGGCCCGCGGTCATGAGCGTTCCTCACGGGCGACCTGCGTGGCCCGGACGAGCACCGTCAGAGCGGACACCGCCACGGCGACCCACAGGACCCAGGCGAGGTCGGAGCCGAGAGCCGCGACGACCAGCGTGTAGTGCACCCCTCGCGTGAGATGGCTCTCCTCGACGCTGTACCCGAGCGATGCTCCCCGGGCCCGGACGTAGGCCGAGAGCGCGCTGAGGCAGAGCGCCGCCAGCGAGGCGATCGCGACGGACCTGTCGTTGGTCACCGCCACCCACACCATCGGTCCGAGGATCGCGGCGTCCCAGACGCGGTCAAGGAGCTCGTCGAGCATGCGATCGGTCGGCCCACCGGCCCCGTGGTTGGCACGGTGGCCGCCGAGCAGGAGCAACACCCCCGAGCCCAGCGCCGCGACGGCTGCCTGCTCTGGCTCCCGCGCGATCACGAGCCATCCGGCCAGGGCGGCGAGCAGCGCACCCACCGACAGGATCGAGCGGGTGATGGCGGTGCCCGGCGGTTGTCGTTCGAAGCGCACCATGGGCGAGGACCGGGCGAGCGTAGCAACTCAGCCGGCCGCATCCGCCCGCCATGCGGTTGGGTAGGATGCCGACCTCGCACACCGATCGTCCCGTCCGAGCCCCGAAGGAGCGCGAGCTTGCAGACCTACGATGCGAAGGACATCCGCAACGTCCTGCTGATCGGCCACGGAGGGTCCGGCAAGACGACCCTGCTCGAAGCCATGCTCTTCGCATCGGACGCGATCACACGCATGGGCACGGTGGAGGACGGGAGCACGGTCGGCGACCACGATCCCGACGAACAGCGCAAGGGCATCTCGGTCTCCCTGTCGATGGCGCCCGTCGTGTGGAACGAGACCAAGATCAATGTGCTCGACGCGCCCGGCTACGCCGACTTCATCGGTGACGTCCGCTCGGCGATCAACGCGGTCGACGCCGTGATCGTCGTCGTCTCGGCGGTCGACGGCGTCGAGGTGCAGACGGAGGTCGCGTGGGAGCTTGCGGTCGAGGCCGGGCTCCCCCGGGCGATATTCGTGAACAAGCTCGATCGTGAGCGATCCGACTTTCAGGCGACCCTGGAACAGCTCGTCGCGGCGTTCGGGAATCAGGTCGCACCGTTCGAGCTGCCGATCGGCGCGGAGCACGAATTCGTGGGCGTGGCCGACCTGCTGCACGAGAAGGCCGACCTCTATCCCTCGGGGCCCAGGGCCGAGGAGTCCGAGTGGCCCGACGACATCCACGAGATGGCCGATCCGGCGCGCGAGAAGCTGATCGAGGCCGTCGCGGAGTCCGACGACGCCCTGATCGAGGAGTACCTCGAGGAAGGCACGCTTCCCGAGGAGCACATCGTCTCGGGCGCCAAGCTCGGCTTCGCCAACGCCCGGCTGGCTCCGGTGATCGTCGGATCGGCGGCCAAGGCGATCGGCGTCGACCGGCTGCTCGATTTCATCGTCGAGGAGTTCCCCTCCCCGCTCGAGCGCCCTCCGGTCACCGTCGTGAAGGACGACGGCTCCGAGGACGAACGAGCGACCGACCCCGCCGGCGCGCTGACCGCGTTCGTGTTCAAGACACTGTCGGACCCATTCGTCGGCCACATCACCATGTTCCGGGTCTTCAGCGGAGCGCTTCGCCCGGATTCCACGGTCCACAACGCGACGCAGGGAACGGACGAGCGCATCGGGCAGCTCTTCACGCTCGTCGGCAAGGAGCACGACTCGGTTCCGGAGGTGGCCGCCGGTGACATCGGGGCCGTGGCCAAGCTGCAGCACGCCCACACCGGTGACACGTTCGCCTCGAAGGACGCCCCCGTGCACGTGCCGGCGCTCGATCTGCCCGAGCCGCTGCTCGCGTACGCCATCGCCCCGAAGACCAAGGGCGACGAGAACAAGCTCGCCACCGGTCTCGCCCGACTCCGAGAGGAAGACCCCACGCTCCGCGTCACACGGAACGAGGAGACGCACGAGACCGTGATCCACGGCATGGGCGAGGCCCACCTCGAAGTGATGATCGAACGGCTCAAGCGCAAGTTCGGCGTCGAGGTCAGCACCGCACCAGCGAAGATCGCGTATCGGGAAACGATCCGAAGGAAGGCCGCCGGGGTCGGACGGCACGTGAAACAGACCGGCGGGCACGGTCAGTACGCGGTGTGCAACATCGAGATCGAGCCGCTCGCCCACGGCGAGGGCTTCGTGTACGAGGACAAGATCTTCGGCGGCGCCGTGCCGCAGCAGTTCATCCCGTCGATCGAGAAGGGCATCGTCAGGACGATGTCCGAGGGCGTGCTCAGCGGGAACCCCATGGTCGACGTGAAGGTGACCCTCGTCGACGGCAAGTTCCACGCCGTGGACTCCAGCGACATGGCCTTCCAGATCGCCGGTTCGATAGCCCTGAAGGACGCGGTGGAACGGGCCGGCGTCGCGCTCCTCGAGCCGATCGTCGACCTCGAGGTCGTGGTGCCCGAGGCGTACACCGGCGACATCATGGGCGATCTCAACTCGAAGCGGGGCAAGATCGGGGGCATGGAGCAGATCGCCGGGGGCAAGGCGCGCATCACCGCTCAGGTGCCACAGGCCGAGGTGGCCCGGTACGTGATCGACCTGCGGTCGATGACCGGTGGCAGGGGTGCCTACACGGCCGCCTTCTCCCACTACGAGGAGATGCCCCAGCATCTCGCCCAGAAGGTCATCGACGAGTTCGAGACCGCGAAGGCCGAACGGAAGTAGCGCCTCTTCCCCGGTGATCAGCCGGGAGCGTGCTCGTCGAGGAACGGCAGCACGGCCGCGTCGAACCGATCCGGAGCGCGGAGATTCACCACGTGGTCGGCCTCGATCGTGACGAGCCGTCCGTCGAGCACCTCCCGGGCGATCAGCTGCGACACGCGACGACCGTCGGGAGGATCGTAGGCTGCTTCGATCACAAGCGTCGGCACGTCGATCTCACCCAACCGCCGAGCCGCCGGGGGATCCAGGGATACCGCCGCGGACTCGTCCATCGTGAGCTCATGGATGTTGTCGCGGGCGATCGACCGGACCCGAGCGCCGGCGGGGTCCTCCACGCCCAACGGAGCCCAGATCTCAAGCAGGAGGTCTTGTGCCTCCTCGAGCTGGCCCGAGGCCACCGCGGCCTCGATCGGAGCGGCTCGATCGTCCCACCACGCTTCCTCGTCGGGGGTCTCCTCGAAGCCGCCGAGGCCCGCGGCGATCGGCACCAGCGCCCACACCCGTTCGGGCGAGGTCAGCGTCGCGTCGATCGCCAACGCCCCGCCCATCGAGCAGCCGACGAGCGCGGTGGCGCCGATGGCGAGGTGGTCCAGCACGGCGAAGAGATCTCGAACGTGCGAATACGGCGATCCATCGGGGCGTGAGGACCGTCCGTATCCTCGCTGGTCGTATCGGAGCACGCGGAACCTGTCGGACCACGGCTCGAACTGCGGATCCCATGTGCGGCGATCCCAGAGGCCGGGGTGCAACAGCGTGACGACCGCTCCCTCACCCGCCAGCTCGTAGTAGAGGCTGCCGCCGTGTGGAAGCTCGACGATCCCGGCATCGAGCTCACCCAATGGCGAACCTCGGGCTCAGCTTCCGAGCGGTCTCGGCCAGCAGCTCCGGCAGCACGCGCACCTCGCCGACGACCGGCATGAAGTTCGTGTCTCCGTTCCATCGGGGAACGACGTGCCAGTGCAGATGGTCGGGGATGCCCGCCCCCGACATCGAGCCGAGGTTCATACCGACGTTGAACCCATCCGGACCCGACTCCTCCCGCAAGGCTCGTACCGAACGCTGCAGCATCGTCTGGAGCTCGCCGTTCTCCTGCGGCGTGAGGTTTTCGAGATCGCCCGTGTGACGGAAGGGCACGATCAACATGTGACCCGGGTTGTACGGGAACTTGTTCAACACCACGTAGGCGAGGTCCCCGCGTGCGAGCACCCGTTCGGGTTCACGTTCGGGCACGACGCAGAACACGCAGCCTTCCTCCCCGAGCTCGTCGCGTGCCGTCTCGATGTACTGCATGCGCCAGGGACTCCAGAGATGCTCCATCGAACGCCTCAGGCGGACCCGAAGTCGGTCTGCGCGATCGAGCGGCTCGACGCCTCCTCGACCAGGCCGTCGATGACGCGATCGAACGTCACCCCGCCCGACTCGGTACCGGCTCGGTCGCGCACGGTGTACGCGTCGGAGGCCGCTTCCTGGTCGCCGACGACCAGGGTATAGGGAGCCTTGGCAAGCTGCGCCGCCCGGATCTTCTTCCCGACACTCTCCTTCGAATCGTCGACGACCGCACGCAGCCCCGCGGCACGCGCCTTGGCCGCGAGCTCCTCGCAATGCTCGACATGACGATCTGCGACGGGGACGAAGCGCAGCTGCTCGGGCGAGAGCCACAGCGGGAACGCCCCCGCGTAGTGCTCGGTCAGGATCGCGAAGAACCGCTCGACCGATCCGAACAGCGCGCGATGCACCATCACCGGCCGGTGCCGGGCGTTGTCGTCGCCGGTGTACTCGAGGTCGAACCTCTGCGGGAACTGGAAGTCGACCTGGATCGTCGACATCTGCCAGGTGCGACCGATCGCATCGCGCGCCTGCACGCTGATCTTCGGACCGTAGAAGGCACCACCGCCTGGATCCATCTCGAGCGGAACGTCGATGGTCCCGGCGGCCCGCCGCAGCGTCTCGGTCGCGTCCTCCCATTCCTCGTCGCTGCCGACCGCCTTGCCCTCGGGCTTGGTCGACAGCTCCATGTAGAAGTCGTCGAGTCCGTAGTCGCGCAGCAGGTCGAGCACGAACGTGAGCAGCGACTGCAGCTCGTCGCCGAGCTGCTCGTGCGAGGTGAAGATGTGAGCGTCGTCCATCGTCAGGCCGCGCACGCGCGTGAGCCCGTGCACCACTCCCGACAGCTCGTAGCGGTACACCGTGCCGAACTCGAACAACCGCAGGGGAAGCTCGCGGTAGCTCCGCGTCCGGCTGCGGTAGATCAGGATGTGCATCGGACAGTTCATCGGCTTCAGGTAGTACTGCGTGCCCCCGTCGAGCTCCATCGGCGGGAACATGCCGTCGGCGAACCACGTGAGGTGCCCGCTGATCTCGAACAGCTCTGCCTTCGTGATGTGCGGCGTGTAGACGAACTCGTAGCCGGCCTCCTCGTGCCGCTTCCGCGAGTAGTCCTCCATGAGCCGCCGGATCAGACCGCCCTTCGGATGGAACACGGCGAGCCCCGATCCGATCTCCTCGGGGAACGAGAAGAGGTCGAGGTCGTGACCGATCTTTCGATGGTCGCGGCGCTCGGCCTCCTGGAGCCGGTGGAGGTACGCGTCGAGGTCGTCCTGGGACGCCCACGCCGTGCCGTAGATGCGGGTGAGCTGCGGGTTGCGTTCGTCACCCCGCCAGTACGCGCCGGCGACGTTGGTGAGCTTGAACGCGCCCAGCATGCCGGTGTGCGGCACGTGCGGGCCGAGGCACAGGTCGGCCCACTCGCCGTTGGTGTACACGGAGACCGTGTCGCCCGCGGCCGTCTCGCCGTCGGCGTCGTCGCCGGCTTCGATGATCTCGCGCTTGAACGGCTGGTCGGCGAAGCGCTCCAGGGCGTCGGCGCGTGAGAGCTCCTCGCGCACGAACGGCTGCTTCCGCTTCACGATCTGGCGCATCTTGCGGTCGATCGCCGCGAGGTCCTTGGCGTGCACGGGATCGGGGATGTCGAAGTCGTAGTAGAACCCGTCGGCGACGGCAGGACCGATCGCGTAGCGCGTTCCCGGGAAGAGTTCGCAGACCGCCTGCGCGAGCACGTGCGCGGTCGAGTGCCGCAGCACGTGCAGTCCATCGTCGGACCGGGGGTCGATCGGCTCGATGGCCGCGGCCTCGGACGGAACGAACGACAGGTCGCGGAGCTCCCCCTCGACACGTGCCGCGATCGTGCCCTTCGGGAGCGCGGCGCCGACCGGCTCCCCTTCGGGGAGCTCGACGGTGAGGCCCTCGGGAAGCGTCAGGCTCGGCATCCGGGCATGATAGCGACCGCCATCGCGGCCGCTCCCCGCCTACTCGTACGAGATCGCCTCGAGCACGTCGAGCTTGGCGGCCCGGCGTGCCGGCCAGATCGCCGCCAGCACGCCGGCGAGCCCGGCGAGCACGAGGTACACGACGAGCTGCCCCACCGGGAGCACGAACTCCGTGACGCCCTGGTTGCGGAGGGCCTGCTGCAATGCCCATCCGAACAGCACGCCGATCGCGATGCCGACCAGCGCGCCGAAGACCGCGATGATCACCGACTCCCAGCGGATCATGCGTTTGACCTGGCGCCGACTCATCCCCACCGCGCGCAGCAACCCGAGCTCGCGCGTGCGCTCGTAGATCGACAGCCCGAGCGTGTTCACGATGCCGAACAGCGCGATCACGATGGCCATCAACAGCAGCGCCGTGACGAGCGCGAGCAGCTGATCGATGAAGCCGGCCTGCTGCTCGCGGAACGCCGCCTGGTCCTGCACCTGCACGTTGGGGAACTCCGCCACCGCGGCCCGGATGGAATCGGCGACCTCCGGCAGCGGCACGCCCTCGGCGCCCGTCACCAGCACGAACGCGTCGAGCTGTTCGGTGAACACAACTTCGTACGTGTCGAGGGAGACCACGTAGTCGCCCACCAGGCGGTTCTCGTCGTAGATGCCCACGATCGTGAGCGGCACGTCGCCCGAAGAGGCGAACCGGGCGGGCACCTCGTCACCCAGCGACCATCCGCGCTCCTCCGCGACGTCTCGGTGGACCAGCACGGTGTCCTCCTCGCCGAGCTCCGAGACCGATCCCTCCGACACCTCCATCGTGGCGACGTCCTCGACCGTCGCCGGATCGACGGCGGTGAGGAACGACGAGGCGTCGCCGACCCGGAAGCCGTCCTGCCGGAAGGCCGATGCGACGCCGACCTCGGGCAATGCGGCGACCCGCTCCCCGACGTCGGGACTGAACGTCGTGAACGAGCTGGTCGACAGGGTGTAGTCGGCCTTCAACGTCTCGGTGAGCGCGGCGTCGAACGACGCCTTGAGCGAAGCCGCCAGGATCGCCACCATCGACACCAGCCCGAGACCGATCATCAGCGCCGTCGCGGTCGAGGCGGTTCGTTTCGGGCTGCGCATCGCGTTCTCGCGGCCCAGCCGGCCCTGGATCGACAGCCGGCGCAGCGGGGCTCCCAGGCCGCCCGCCACCGGCCTCGCGGCGAGCGGCGACAGCATCGCGACACCGATGAAGGTCACGGCGGCGCCGAGCCCAACCAGCGTCGCCTCGTTCGACTCCGCACCGAACAACCCGTACAGGATCGCGGCGACTCCCACGCCGGTGACGAGCACCGCGACCGCGAGCCTGCGGCCGATCAGGGCACGGGTCGGCGGCGCGTCCTCCGCCTCCCGCAATGCCTGGATCGGCGCGACCGTGCCTGCCCGCCGGGCCGGAAGGATCGAGGCGGCCACGGTGACGAGGGCTCCGAGCACCAACGACACGATGATCGTGCGAGGCAAGAGCTGGATCGAGGTGCTCGGCAGGTCGATGTTGAACAGGCCCAACAGTCCCTGCAGGCCGATGGCGATGCCGATGCCGACGACGATCCCCACCACCGACGCGATCAGGCCGACCACGCACGCTTCGGTGACGACCGACACGATCACCTGCCGCCTCGACGCGCCGAGGGCGCGCAGCAACGCGAGCTCGCGGGTCCGTTGAGCGACGATGATCGAGAAGGTGTTGAAGATGATGAACGAGCCCACGAACAGCGCGATCAGCGCGAAGACGAGGAGCGCGGTCTGGAAGAAGCCCAGCCCCTCTTTGAGCGTGTCCGAGGCTTCGTCAGCGACGGTGGTGGACGTGACGGCCTCCATGCCGTCGGGCAGCACGGCCGCGACCGACGCACGCAGCTCGCTGGCCGCGACGCCGTCCCGTCCGACGACGTTGATCAGATCGTAGACGCCTTCCTTCTCGAGCACCTCCTGTGCCGTCTCGAGGTCGAAGACCGCGAGGGTCGCGCCGGCCAGGTTGTCGGCTTCCCCGAACCCGGCGATGCCCGAGACGGTGAACTCCCTGGGCGGCCCCTGGAACAGGATGCGGATCCGGTCGCCGACCGAGAGCTCGACGTTGCTGGCCGTCGCCGCATCGACCACGACGTCGTCGGGCCCGGCGGGTGGCGAACCCACACGGATGTCGAGGATCTGGTCCGCCAGCTCGCTCCAGTTCGTGCCGATCGTCGGCGGCCCCACCCCGCCGATCACCTCGTCGGTCCGCGGATCCACCATCTGTGCGTACCCCTGCACATCGCCGGTCGCGACGTCGACGTCTGGCAACGCGGCGACATCGTCGAGGACTGCCTCGGGGAAGGGCTGCCGCTCCTCCGATCCACCGCCGCCGGAGCCCTCGGTCAGCGAGGCGTCGAACGCCGTGCTCGATCGCGCGACGACGTCGGCCGCCCCCGCCGTCTGGTCGAACAACTGCTCGAACGCCGCGTTCATCGTGTCGGTCAGCACGTAGGTGCCGGCGACGAACCCGACACCCAGCACGACCGACAGGGCGGTCAGGAGCAGCCGGAGCTTGTTGGCGACCAGCGCCTTGAACGTCGCACGCCACATCGTCGCTACGACTCCAGCGACTTCAGGCGGTCGAGCACACCGTCGACGGTCGGACCACGCATCTCGTCGACGACCCGGCCGTCGGCGAGGAACACCACCCGATCCGAGTAGCTCGCCGCGCTCGCGTCGTGCGTCACCATCAGGATCGTCTGGTCGTACGTCGAGACGGCTTCGCGCAGGAAGCCCAGCAGCTCGGCCCCCGATCGCGAGTCGAGGTTGCCGGTCGGTTCGTCGGCGAACACGATCTCGGGCCGGCTCACGAGGGCACGGGCGCCCGCAACGCGTTGCTGCTGTCCGCCCGAAAGCTCGCTGGGCCGGTGCCCCAACCGGTCGCGGAGCCCGATCGTGTCGACCACCTGGTCGTACCACGTGCGGTCCACCCCTCGTCCCGCGATGTCGAGCGGCAGCGTGATGTTCTCTGCCGCCGTGAGGGTGGGAACGAGGTTGTACGCCTGGAAGACGAACCCGACCTTGTCCCTGCGAAGCGCGGTGAGCTGCTTCTCGTTCAGCGTCGTGAGGTCGACGTCGCCGATCCACACCGAACCGGTCGTCGGGCTGTCGAGGCCGGCGAGGCAGTGGAGCAGGGTCGACTTCCCGGATCCGGACGGACCCATGATCGCCGTGAACTCACGGCGCACGAACTCGATGTCGATGCCGCGCAATGCCTCGACCGCCGCATCGCCTTCGCCGTAGACCTTGCGGAGGCCGCTCGCACGCGCTGCCGACGACGACGGGAGTGGTTCGGGGATCGTGGCTTCCATCGGGTCCTCTCTCGGGAACGTCCCCAACCCTACCGAGCGATGCTCGCGACTACCCACCCCCGAGTGCGACGGAGGTCGGTCCCGTGGACCGGCAGACTTGCCACGAGGACCCGCTGCCGCGTCGTTCGACTCGGCCGGTGCCGTCTACATCGACTCATAGGGCGTGAAGGGAACCGGGACTTCGCTGTCGGCCAACTTCGCTCTCAGCTCGGCGCTCGGCTCACCGAGGAGTTCGCCGTGAACCAACGGAGACGATCGCTCGGACCACTGCCGAGATGTCGCCGAGGTTGGCGGCGTGCGCCATGGCGGCCTCCGAGTCCCTGTACCGCTCGATGATGGACGCACTCGGACTCGTCGTCGTTGAGATACGTGTCGTACTGCAGGGGGCCGGGATCCTTCGTCCGTACGATCTCCATCGCCTGCGCGGACAAGCGCTTGTACTCGTCGACCTTGCCCTCGTGGATCCTGAATCGAGCGATACCCAACAGCTCACTCACGACTCGGCCCCCTGACGTCTCGACTCCTCATCCCCAGGAGCATCGCACCGGTCGAGCGTCGAGGGGTTCAGGGACCTCCTGGACGAGGTAGTGGTTGGTCTCGGTCGGCGACCGAGCGTTTTCGCAGGTCATCCCGGTGGGCGCGGCAGGTTTTGAACCTGCGACCTCTCGCGTGTGAGGCGAGCGCTCTCCCGCTGAGCTACGCGCCCGGGATGACCACGATAGCAACTCGAGGCTCCGCCGGTTCGGTCGAGCTGCGACGAGAGAAGGTGACGGCGGCACGTGCCCGCGTCGTGCCGCCGTCGGCCCGGGCCGGAGGCCCGGACAACCACAAGGGCGGAGTCTCTCACGGTGACAGGACAACTGCAAGGGCCGTAAGGGGCACATCTCGTGCGTTCAATTCCCGGCATTCTCCGCTCGACGACGGTCCATCATGTTGCGCAACTCGCCACCGAGCTCGGGCATCTCGGTGGTGATCTCTTGGAGCGCCTCGACGGACAGCGCCAGCGCACGGACGTCGCTCCGGGCGATCACCGACGCCATACGACGACGCTGCGCCATCAGCGCGATCTCGCCCACCACGTCCCCGGCACCGAGCGTCGCGAGCGGCTCGTCATCGCGCACGACATCGACCGACCCTTCCTCGATGATGAACAGCTCATAGGGCATCGTGCCTTGCTCGATCAGGAGATCACCGGGCCCGGCGCGAACCTCCTCGATCCAACGCGCGACGTGCGCGAGATCGTGAGCGTCGAGGTCGCCGAACAACGGGATCGCTTGCACTCGCTCGGCTTCGATCACGGGCCCTCCTCGAGAGGGATCCTAGATCGCACAGGGCCCCGGGCCGGTGGCACCTCGGCCTGGCACGCGAGCGACGGCCCCTCGAACGCGCCCGACCTCCCCGTATCGTTCATCGTCGCCTTCGACGTGGGCGCTAGAGGATTTGAACCTCTGACCTCTTCCGCGTCAAGCAAAGCGGAACGTCGTCCGAAGCCGCTGGTCACGGGCTCGGATCCCGAGAACCGCAGGTCAGCACCCGTCCACTTGAGTTCCCTCGATTCCATCGAGCGGTTCCTCGTCCCGCCGTTCCGTCAACTCTTCCATCAACGCGGACCTGCGGCCCGTATTGACGCGACCTGGCGACCTCCTGACCGGGAGACACGAAGTCGTCGGGCGGCCGTCGCCGATCGAGCGTGAGCTCTGGGAGCCTCCAACCCGCACCTCACCGGATCGACACCGCTACCTTCCTGCCCAGATCCAGTTACGATCTGGCGTGGGTGACCTGACTCGCGTTCCTGGAGAGGCGGCATCACAAAGGCGAGCGAATCCCATGGCTTTGGCCGGATCGCCCGTTTCGCGACGCGCGCGTACGCGCTGGACGTGAGGGACGTCCAGCTCGTGTCGAGCGAATGGAACCACACCTTCCGTATCGACACGAGCGACGGCGCGGCATACGCCCTTCGCATCTACCGTCCGACCCGACGGACTGACGACGAGATCGAAACGGAGGTTGCCTGGCTGATGTCCCTCGCCGATGCTGGCCTTCGAATCCCGCGACCCATCCGCGCGTCAGACGGGTCGGCCTTCGTGCGAGTCGAGGATTCGGACTCCCCGGAGCCGTGGCGAGCGGCCGTCTTCACTTGGATCCCGGGCGAGCGCCTCGGTGATGATCCGGCCCGCTCGGCGGTCGTCGATTTCGGCGAGGCGATCGCCAGGCTGCACGAGCACGGCCGGCAGTTCGAAGCGACCCGGGGACTACGCCGGTGGGACAGTCCGTTCCCGCACGGGGAGCGATCGCTGTTCGACCGAGCCCACGCAGACGTCGTCGACGATGCCTCCAGCGTCGTCTTCGAGCGCGCGGCCGATGCAGTCCGTCGAGCGATCGAGCGGCTCTGGAGCGAGGAGCCGCCGCGCATCGTCCACGGCGACCTGCATCAGGAGAACGTGTTCGTCCACGACGGCGAGGTGGCGTTCGTCGACTTCGATGACTGCATGCTCGCCTGGCCGGTCCAAGACCTCGGCGTGACGATGTGGGAGGTTGGGGAGGACGAGGCCAGTTGGCCGTACCGAGAGGCCCTTCGGACGGGCTACGAACAGATGGCGCCATGGCCCGAGCGCCACATCGGAGACATCGACACGTTCGCCGCGAACCGAGGGCTCCTCAAGGCCGACGACATCGTCGGCGCGCGCAAGAGTCGAGACGACCGCGAGGTCCGGGACGCGGTTCGGCGTCACGCTCGCGCGATCAGCTGGTTCTTAGAGCGTACCTCCCAATAACCAAGTCGTTGGGCTCCAAGCGAGAAGCCAGGAACGTGCGGTATGGCCTCGGATCTGCGGTCTGTCTCCACCAGTCAACGCGCCTCTTACCCACTGGCCGGAGAGCTTCATCGGATTCCAGGGGGAAGGTAACCGAGCCACCCGGGCTGGCCCGAGATCAAGATCCGTCGACGGCGCTGATGGTCTCGGAGCGCAACCTGCAGAGCATGCCAGGCGATGTCGGACCGGGTGGGCGACCGCGCTCACCAGGCTGAGGGCGCTCCCGGAGGGTTAGCTCTTCGGGTCGCGCTCCGAGTCGATCAGAGGCAGGTGGCAACCGGATCGTCGAACAGCTCCTCGCGACCCGTGAGCTCGCCGCGCTGGAGGTGGCGCTTAGACGTCCTGCCGCGTCCCTCAGCGTCTGGATGAGAAGTGGACCCTTTGATGCTAAGGTGTCCACATGAAGGAGCTGGGGGTCCGTGAGCTGAAGCAGTCCCTGAGTCGGGTCCTGCGGGCCGTCGGCCGTGGAGAGCACGTCCGCGTGACCCTGCGGGGAAGACCCATCGCGGACATCGTTCCCGCTCGCGAGGCAGACGCAGGGGATCGGCTCCGCAAGCTCGTTGCGCAGGGCCGTGTCCAGCTTCCGGCCCGTGCGCACCCACGCCGCCCGCCTCGGATGACCCCGGGCGCTCGAAGCGCGTCCGCGCTCGTGCTCGCCGAACGGGAAGCCGAGCGCTGAACCTCTATCTCGACCCCAGCGCTCTGGTCAAGCGCTACGTGGCCGAGCCGGATAGCGACCTGGTTCGCGAGGCGATGGGTGAAGCTGACGCCTGGTTCATCTGCCGCATCGGGTTCGTCGAGACGATCCGTGCGATCGGCCTGGCGGCGGGAGCGAGGGCGACCAGGGTCGCGAAGGAGGAGTGGCCCGCGTTCGGCATCGTCGAGGTGGATCAACCGCTAGTCGAGCATGCCGCCGCGCTCGCCTTGGATCACGACTTGCGCAGCCTCGACTCCGTACACCTCGCTGCCGCCCTCGTCCTGGGTCCATACGACCTTCAGCTCGCGACCTGGGATCGTCGCCTTCACCAGGCTGCCCGTGCCGAAGGGCTCGAGCTGACGCCGCACGAGATCACGTGAACGCCACCCAACTGACCCTGCCGCAAGCACGGATCCAAGAACGGATCGGCAAGGAGAAGCGCGTCCGAGTGCTGGCGCTACTCGTGGATCCTTGCCCGAAACGGGCGAAGGGAGGAAACCCTTGGTGGGCGCTAGAGGATTTGAACCTCTGACCTCTTCCGCGTCAAGGAAGCGCTCTCCCCCTGAGCTAAGCGCCCTGGTCCCCCGATGCTACACGGGAGCTTCGAGGCGGGGACCGGAATCGAACCGGTGTACGAGGCTTTGCAGGCCTCTGCCTAACCACTCGGCCACCCCGCCGCAGCTGGGCGGCCAGTCTACGCGACGAGGTAGACACGCCCGCCGCGACACCGACGAAGGTGACCAGGCCGTTTGCACGTATCCCGCGGAAGCACCAGGGTAGTGATGCGCTTCGTCAACGTCCCCGTGCCCCGGGCGGCTCCACGGTGAGCGTCTCGGGAGGGAGGAGGCACCCGCGATGAAGTCACGCCTGACTCGATCGTCGCTCGTGGCGCTGATCGCCGGGCTCGTCCTGGGCACCGTGCCTGCCACCTCGTCGGCGGCTCCGGGGTTCCTGACCGATGCGGATCCCTACATCACGTTGACCGGCGGCGGCGACGTGCTCCCGATCCTCACGGTCGGTGAGACCCTTGGCGGCTTCCTGTTCGAGGGCATCCCCGACGGGATCGGGCTGACGAAGGGCGCGGCGCGCCACACGGTGGACGTCTACGTCGCCCACGAGCAATCGGAGGTTCCCTTCCCACCGCTCGACGGATCGCTCGGACCGCCCCTCACGGACTTCGAAGACGCCTCGGTTTCGAAGCTCACCCTCGACACGCGCACGGGCGAGGTACTCGATGCCGATGTCGCGCTGCCGGCGAGCGCGGGCTTCATCAGGTTCTGCTCGGCGTTCATGGCCGGACGGGCCGACGGGTTCGATCACCCGACGTTCT
Source organism: Actinomycetota bacterium (assembly GCA_035711865.1). Taxonomy (GTDB): domain Bacteria; phylum Actinomycetota; class UBA4738; order UBA4738; family HRBIN12; genus JAOUEA01. The sequence continues at coordinate 3,511 of DASTBT010000054.1, read as the reverse complement.
TCGCCAACGAGGAGTCCAACGACGTGATCGACGTGCCCCCGAACGCGCCGTACGGACCCGATCCCTCCACCGCTCCGCAGCGTCAGGCGGGCTACGCCGTGGCGCTGGACACGAAGACCGGCAACTATCGCCCGATCCAGGGTCTCGGTCGCTACAACCACGAGAACACGATCTCGCTGAACGGGAACCGCAACGGCAAGATCGGGCTGCTGTCGACCGACGACACGTTCGACGGCCCGTCCGCCCAGCTCTACCTCTACCTCGCGAGGAACGACCGAGCGGTCTGGAACGACCGAGGTCATCTGTTCGCGTTCCGGGCCACGAGGAAGAACGGAGAGCGAGTCACTCCAGGCGATGCGTTCAACGGGGCGAACGACTACCTCGATCTGCGGCCCGGCGATGAACTGCGTGGCCGATTCATCCGCGTGCCGGACAGGATCGCCGACGGCACCACCCGTCTCCCACCGCAGGCCGCTCTCGAGCAGTGGTCGAACGAACGCAACGTCTTCCAGTTCATCCGACTCGAGGACCTGGCTGCCGACGTTCACGACCCACGGACGATCTACGTGGCCGACACGGGCCGGGACCGCGTCGTTCCCGATCCGACCAGCGGGCGCCTGGTGCGCGGACCCAGCGGCACGGTCGGGCAGGCCGACAAGGGGTCGGTGTTCGAGATGGTGTTCGCTCGTCGGAACCCGCGGATCGTCAAGAGCCTCACGGTGCTCGCGCAAGGCGACGATGCCACTGACGACGCCTTCGTGCCGATCACGAGCCCGGACAACCTGGGTTCGAGTGCGAACAGCCTCATGATGCAGGAGGATGCCGCGAACGCCAAGATCTGGCGGTACGACTTCGGCTCGAGCGATTGGAGCGTCGCGGCAACGGTCGTGGACCCGATCGGCGAGTCGAGCGGCATCGTCGACGCCTCTCGGTGGTTCGGTCCGGGAGCCTGGCTGCTCACGGTGCAGGCGCACGGCACGTTCCAGGAGAGCGAGATCGTGCCCAACCCGCTCGGCACGGGTCCGGAGCTCACGATCAAGCGCGAGGACGGACAGCTGCTGCTGATGACGATACCGGGCAGCTGAAGCTCACGGGTTGATCACGAGGTTCGCGAGGAAGGCGACCTACCTCCCGAGAACCCCCGAGTGCGTCGGAGATCTCCACGACCATCCGGGCGCCGACGCCGGCGGCGCGACTCGATTTCGTTGTTATCTGGTGGCCTGTACAAGCTCGGGGTGGTGCGGAGCCCGCCGCTACTCGAGGTGGAACGGCAGCCGCTCGTCCTTCGGTGACAGGACGAACTGCTCGGACGCCGTCGCTCGGTACAGACGCAGGCGCGCGTTCGGGGCGACGTCGTCCGGCGTCCATCGGCTGCCGCCTCGCTGGAGCGACCGCCGAGAGAAGACGGACATGCCGCGCTCGATCTCCCCTGCGGCAGTGACCTGCTCGGCCCGAGCGGCGAGGTAGACGGCCTCGCCCATGCCCATCGGGACGGTCGAGTCGAAGATGACGATGCCGACATCCGGGCGGACAGCGATGTTCTGGGAATGACGGGCACCGGGCCTCGAGACCCAGAAGAACTCGCGATACGACGCGGGCGCGTACCAGACCGGCGACGCCCAGGGCAGTCCATCGGCACCGGCCGTGCCGAGCGTCATGTAACCGTTGCCGTCGATGACGGCTTTCGCCATCCTCTCGCGTTCGGCGATGTCCATCAGCGGGGCGATGCTACACAGACGGGAGTGATCGCCGGCCCGATCGAGAGGGGTGCCCTAACGCCGATGCGCGCGCGTGCAGAGTGGGGTCATCCCGATGAACCGCCCGGCCCGCCGTTGTCCCCTACCCTGCGGACGATCCCGCTGCGAACAGCTCATGCTCTCGCTCCAGGCCTTTGAGTCGGTGTCGGCCCCGAGACTCGAACGTCAGGCCGACGGCGCCTTCGGCGAGATCTCGCGTCGTGCCCGACACGAGCACCTCTCCACCACCGGCCTCGGCCATGATGCGCGCCGCCGTATGAACGGCCAGCCCCAGCACCTGGTCCCCGCTCCTGACCACCTCACCACTGTGGATGCCGACCCGGACCGAGAGGTCGATCGCGGCGAGAGCCCCGACGAGTGCCTGCCCGCACCGGATTGCCTCCTCGGCGCTGTCGAACACGACAAGGAACGAGTCCCCGGCCGTGTCGACCTCACGACCGCCGAAGCCGGCGATCACGCTGCGGATGACGTCGTCATGCATGGCCGCGGTCCGCTTCCAGGACGTATCACCCGCGTCTCGGGCGAGGCCGGTCGAGTCGACGAGGTCGGTGAACAGGATCGTGGCCAAGACACGCGACTGCCTGCCCGGCTGGGGGTCGAATCCGGCGCCTCCGGCCCAGTCGACCATCACCAGTTCGTCATCGCCCTCCACCCAGGTGACGTGTCCGGGCGGGAGGTCGAAGACGTGGTTCGGCTCGATGACGGCCTCCTCGCCCTCGTCGGTCCGAACACCCATCCGCCCGGTGAGCACCACGCCGCGGTGGTAGAGCTCGCACGACGGGGTTCCGACCACGGGCTGCCCGTGCTCGCGCCAGCTCCAGCCGGGCTGGAGGATGTGGCGGGTCACCACGGTCCCGGCCAGGCGGACCTGCTGGCTGACACCGAGCTCGTCGTCCACCACGACCTCGGGCTCGCCGAGATCGCGGATCTCGACGTGCCTGCCGCGCGCTCCGCGCGCGACGCTGTCGTTGCGGCGACCCTCGACCATGTGGTTCCAGGCTATGCCACCAGCCTCCCACACGGCCGAGGTCGCGCTGTTGAGGATCATCGTGCGACTAGGATCGCGACCGACACACGAGAACGGGAGGATCCCATGGCGAGGCACGCCACCGCGCGCCTGGACGAGATCGACGCGCTGTCCGACGAGGCTTACCGCTATCGACCGGTGCGGCACCACCTCGGCATCACGAGTTTCGGCGTGACCGCTTGGGTCGGCGCTGCAGAAGGTGACCCCATCATCAACGAGTACGACGAAGACTCCGAGCCTGCCGAGGAGCTCTTCGTCGTCGTGAGCGGGCGGGCGGAGTTCGAGCTCGGCAGCGAGACGGTCGAGGCGACGCCGGGCACGCTCGTCTACACGGCGCCGGGCACGCTGCGAACGGCGGTCGCGAGGGAGCCGGGGACCACGATCCTCGTCGTCGACGGCACGCCGGGGAAGGCGTACGACGCGACCGGCTGGGAGCTCTGGGCGCCGCTCAGGCCACTCTACGACGAGGGTGAGTACGCGGAGCTCAACGCCCGGCTCCGAGACCTCATCGCTGCCAATCCGCAGTACCCGATGCTCGTCTACAACCTGGCCTGCAGCGAGAGCTTGAGCGGACACACAGCCGACGCGATCGAGCATCTGCGACGTGCGGTCGGGGCGTCGGAGAAGCATCGCGCCGATGCACGTCAGGACCCCGACTTCGATGCGATCCGCGACGATCCGTCGTTCGAGGCGCTGATCGGCAAGTCGGGAGGAAGCGGCTGAGCGC
>DASTBT010000053.1:0-31172 GCA_035711865.1 Actinomycetota bacterium | reverse complement strand
GGGCTGCTGGAACGTATCCCCGCCGACGAGCGGCCCGTGGTGTTCGTCGGTCCGTACGAGCACCATTCCAACGAACTGCCGTGGCGCGAGTCGATCGCCGACGTCGTGACCGTGCCCGAGGACCACGACGGCCGGATCGATCTGGGATCGCTGGAACGTTCGCTCGCCGAACACGAGGATCGACCGCTCAGGATCGGCAGCTTCTCGGCCGCGTCGAACGTGACGGGCATCCTGTCCGACGTCGAGGCGATCTCCACGTTGCTGCACCGGTACGGGGCCCTGTCGTGCTGGGACTACGCGGCCGCGGCCCCGTACGTCGGCATCGAGATGAGGAACGACGACGACCCGGCGCGGCTCGACGCGGTGTTCCTCTCGCCGCACAAGTTCGTCGGCGGACCGGGCACGCCGGGCGTGCTCGTCGCGCGGCGGGAGTTGTTCCGCAACCGGGTGCCGAGCGTGCCCGGCGGGGGCACCGTCGCCTACGTCAATCCCACGGAGCACGTCTACCTCGACGAGATCGAGCACCGAGAGGAAGGCGGCACCCCCGCCATCGTGGAGTCGATCCGCGCGGGGCTCGTGTTCCAGCTCAAGCAGGCGGTCGGTGTCGAGACGATCCGTGATCGCGAGAGATCGTTCACCGATCGGGCGATGCGCCGCTGGCAGGAGAACCCCGCGATCGAGATCCTCGGGAGCCGAGAGCTTCCCCGGTTGTCGATCGTGTCGTTCGTGGTTCGCCACGACGGCCGATACCTGCACCACAACTTCGTCGTGGCCATCCTGAACGACCTGTTCGGCATCCAGGCGAGGGGAGGGTGCTCGTGCGCCGGCCCGTACGGTCACCGGCTGCTGGGCATCGACCTCGACACCTCTCACGAGTTCGAGCGCGAGATCGCGCGGGGATGCGAAGGTATCAAGCCCGGTTGGGTGCGCGTGAACTTCAACTACTTCATCAGCGAGCCCGTGTTCGGGTACGTGCTGGATGCGGTCGACATCGTGGCTTCGGACGGGTGGCGCCTGCTGCCCCGGTACCGTTTCGACCCCGCGACGGGCATGTGGCGCCACGCCGACGGACAACCCGAGCCGCCGATGTCGCTCGACGGCGTGGTCTACGAGGATGGCACCATGCGCTTCGCCGGTCATCGCCACCGCGCACGTGAAGCGGCGCTCGCCGCATATCTGAAACGGGCGCGAGAGGTGCTCGCCGAACCGCCGGCGATGGCGGGCGATCCGGGGCATCTCGAAATGGGAGATGACTTCGAACAGCTCCGGTGGTTCTGGCTGCCCGAGGAGATCGCCGCCCGCGTCTGACCGACGGGCGATCGTGCCGTGACACGGTTGGGCGTCAGGCCCGCCCGGTGGCTCGGTCGAGGGCGACGCGCAGGATGCCCATCTGGGTCATCGAGTCGAAGAGCCCTCCGGATCGCACCCGCTCGACGGCTTCCTCGAAGGCCATCCAGCGCACAGCGAGCTGCTCGGTCTCGTCGGGGGCCGCGTCGCCCTCGATCAGCCCGCTCGCGAGGTAGATCGCGCCGGTCTCGTCGGTCGCGGAGTTCGCCAGCGAGAAGCGCATCAGCTCGCGCCAGTCGTCGGCTCGGTAGCCCGTCTCCTCGGCGAGCTCGCGACGGGCACCTTCCACCGGATCGTGGCCGACCGGCACCCCGCCTTCCGGGATCTCCCACGAGTACCGGTCCAGTGTGTACCGATACTGCCCCACCAGCAGCACCCGGTCTCGGTCGTCGAGGGCGACGATGCCCACCGCGTGTGTGCGCGGGTGCACCACGCCGTACACGCCGGCCTCGCCATCGGGCCGAAGGACCTCGTCGTGGAAGACCTGGATCCAGGCGTTCTCGTAGACGAGGCGCCGGGAGGTGCGTTTCCAAGGACTCGGTGTGTCGTCGGGTGGGATCACGCGCCATCTCCCGCGAGCGTGCGGGCCCGCGAAACCGTCGCCTCGAGAGCCTCCCGGTAACGCTCGCGGAACGCTGTGGGCGACTCACCCGGGTGCGGCACGAGCGCCTCTCCGTAGACGATCGCCGACCTGTGGCGGCGGAGCAACGAGCCGGGAACGAGGCCCGCACGGGGCCAAACCTCGTGGGTTCCCCAGATCCCCACGGGCACGACCGGCGCGCCGGACGGCAACGCGATCCGCGTGAGTCCCGAGCGGATCCGCTGGACCCCGGCGCCCGGATCGTCGCTCACGCGGCCCTCGGGGAAGATGCCGATGCACGAGCCGTTGCTCGCGGCCACGACCGCCTCGTCGAGGGCGTCAGTGTCGCCGGACCCCCGTCGGATCGGGATCTGGCGCGCCTGTCGCAAGACCCAACCCACCACTCCCCGGAAGACCTCGGCGGCCACGAGGCTCCGGGTGGCGCGGCGCCGATGCACTCCGGTCGCCGCCGAGAGCACGGGACCGTCGAGCACGCTGAGATGGTTCGCGGCGAGGATCACGCCGCCCGAGCGAGGAACGTGGTGGTTGCCTTCGAGGCTCATGCGGAACACGATCGTCGTCAGCAGGTGCACCAACGGGGCTCCCACGACCCAGATCCAGCCCATCTCGCGTTCGCGCACGCGCGGATGTTAGCGAGCCTGGACCCCTGCAGCTGGGTGCATCGACCCGTCGACGTCGCGGAACACGACGACCGAGCGGATCACCTCGCCGTCGAGCATCGCGCGCACCGCGCCAGCGAGGTCTCGGTCGGTGAGCTCGATCTCTCGCGTCACCATCGCGTCGAGGTCGAGCGAGCCGGCCACGGCCCAGCGTGCCAGCTCGGGGAAGTCCTCGCTCGGGATCGGGTCGCCTCCGTCGGTCATGAGCAGGTTCGCCTTCTTCGGATAGGCGGCGCGGTCCGAGCCGTTCCAGGGTAGGGTCACGTCGCTCGGCAGGGGCGGCACCCCGATCGCGACCGCGGTGCCGGCGAAGGCCAGCATCTCGACCGCCTGGCGCACGCACTCGGGCCGGCCGACCGCTTCGAACGCGACGTCGACGCCCTCGCCGCCGGTGACTGCGCGCACCGCGTCGACCGGGTCGTCGGTACCCGCGTCGACGGTGTCGGTCGCTCCGAACCTGAGAGCCCACTCGAGTTTCCGCGGCACGACGTCGACCCCGATCAGGCGTTCGGCGCCGGCGATCCGCGATCCCTGCAGGGCGGCGAGACCGATGCCTCCGAGACCGATCACGGCGACGGACGCGCCGGGCCAGACCTTCGCGGTGTGGAGGGCGGCGCTCACGCCGGTCGACACGCCGCATCCGAGCAAGCATGCGCGGGACAGCGCCAGCTCGTCAGGCATCGGGACGACCTGCGGCTCGGTGACCACGGAGTGCGTCGCCAGCGTGCCGCAGTGCAGCACCCCGGTGAGCACGTCTCCGTTCGATCGCCGCATGCGAGGGGGCTGGTGCAGCTCATGCCCGCATCGCCGAGGAGCGCCACGCAAGCACTGACGGCAGCGGCCGCACGGAACGGCCCACGTCAGCACGACGCGGTCTCCGGGCCGTGCGGCCGTCACGCCGGCGCCGACGGCCTCGACCACGCCCGCGCCTTCGTGGCCCAGCAGCATCGGCCAAGGGGCTCCCCAGTTCCCGTGCTCGATCGCCCAGACGTCGCTGTGGCAGAGGCCGCTGGCCGCGATGCGAACGAGCACCTCGCCGGGCTCGGGATCGTCGATGACGATCGGCTCGGTGTGGATGGGCGCGCCGGCGCGCTCCACCACCGCGCCGAAGCCTTCCGTGGGCATCGCTCCTCCTGACCGTCGAGCGGCGGCCACATGCTAGCGTCACGTGCATGGACGCCCAGGCCCTTCGGGAGCTCACCGCCTCACGCCTCGACGAGTTCATCGCCGACCTCGAACGCATGGTCGACGTGGACTGCGGCTCGTACACGCCCGAGGGCGTGAACGAGATCGCAGACCTCTGCGAGCGGCGCATGAGAGCCCGGGGCTGGTCGGTGGACCGGCGCGCCCACGTGCCCGCGGGCGACGAGGTCGCGCTCGGCGATCTCGTGATCGGCACGCTCGAGGGCGGCGGGGGGCCCGACGTGCTGATGGTGGGTCACATGGACACGGTCTTCGACGAGGGCACCGTGGCGGAACGTCCGTTCCGCATCGAGGGCGACATCGCCCGCGGCCCCGGGGTCTCCGACATGAAAGGGGGCCTGCTGGCCGGGTTCCACGCAGTGGAGGTCCTCCAGGACGCCGGCTTCGACGCGTTCGGGCGCATCACGTTCGTCTGCAACCCCGACGAGGAGATCGGATCGCCCTTCTCAGGCCCCGTGATCGCAGAGCTGGCGCCGGGCTACGATGCCGCGTTCGTGCTCGAGGGCGCACGGGCCAACGGCGACATCGTGAGCTCCCGCAAGGGCATTACCGACCACACGGTGGTGTTCACCGGCCGGGCCGCGCACGCCGGTGTCGAGCCGGAGAAGGGTGCGAACGCCGTGCTCGCCGCCGCGAAGGCGACGGTCGCGCTGCAGGAGCTGAACGGTCGATGGCCGGGCGTGACCGTGAACGTGGGCGTGGCGAAGGGGGGCACGCGTACGAACGTGGTGCCCGAGCGGTGCGAGCTGCACGTCGACCTGCGGTCTCCCGAGCGCCGCTCGCTGGAGGAGGCGGAGGCCGAGATCGCGCGGGTCTGTGCCGAACACGGTGTGGACGACGTCACCGTCGCTCTCGAGGTCAACAGCTGGCATCGCCCGATGGAGAAGGGGGAGGGTGGCAGGCGCCTGGCAGCGCTCGCGATCGAGATCGCCGCGGAGCTCGGCTTCGACCTGCGCGACGCTTCCACCGGTGGCGCGAGCGACGCCAACACGACCAGCGCGGCTGGCACGCCGACGATCGACGGGCTCGGTCCGATCGGAGGCGACGATCATGCACCGGCGGAGTGGCTCGACGTCACCAGCGTCGTGCCGCGCGTCGCCCTGCTCGCCGCGTTGGTTGCCCGGGTCTGAGGCGGGGTCCTCGTCAGTCGGGTTCGAGCACCGATGCGAGCACCGGCATCGACTCGTTCGCGACGACGAGGAGATCGGCGTCGAAGACGCTGCGGAACCTCCGCGCGATGCCGCGCGGACGCCATCCGCTCGGCACGGGGGCGACGATCTCGAGGCCGCCTCGCAACCAGTTGCAGGAGATCGGGGCCGGGGCGCCCGGCGGGATCCGTCGGTTGAGCTCGTCGGCCAGTGAGAGGGCGGTCGCGGCCCGGAGCACCGCCGGCCGATCCGCCTTCGGCACCAGCCTGCCGAACGGGCCGAGGCGTGTGTCGTCGTCGGCCTGGCGCAGGATCGCGGTGAGCGCTCCGAGGTCGGCGTGGGTGAACCCCGCGAGGTCGGCGGCGATGACGATGTTCGCGGCGTGCTCGAACCGGTCGTAGTAGCCGATCGCCCGCCCGATATCGAGCAGCGCGGACGCATGCGAGAGCATCTCGCGCAGCCGCAGGGGAGCCGAGGGATCGAGCACGGTGATCAGGTCGGCCGCCAGGCCGGTCCGGCGCTCCGCAGCGGTGGCGTCCCAGGTACGGAACCTCGCCACGAGCGCGGCCACCGAGATCGATCGGACCCACTCGGGTGAGGGCGCGCTCGAGCCCGCGGTGGCCAGCGCGAGCCCCTCACGCAACCCGCGGCTCGAGACGACGATCTCGTTCGCGCCCAGATGCTTCACGATCCCCTGGATCACGAGCGAGCCGCCGACAATCGTATCGGCGCGGTCGGGGTTCAGACCCGCCATCTGGGCACGCCGCTTCATCGTTCGCGCCGCCATCTCATCGATCACCGCGCTCAGCCGATCATCGGAGAGCCGGTATCCGTGCAGGAGAGGCAGGGGATAGTCCGTGCTGCGCAGATCGATCTTGGCCAGGTTCCGCACCGTGCCTCCGATGCCAACGAGCTGTTCGTCATCGCCTAGCGCAGGGATGCCGGCGTCGGCCAGGGTCGACTTCACGGACTTCCGCAGGGCCCGCATCTCGTGCTCGTCGGGAGGATCCGATCCGAGGAAGGCGTCGCTCATGCGCAGGGATCCGATCGGCATCGACCACGATCCCACGAGGCGCCGTTCGCGGAACGACGAGACCTCGGCGCTTCCACCTCCGACGTCGAACGTGAACCCGCTCGTGACGGGCAGGTCGTGGACCGCCCCGAAGAAGCCCAGCATCGCCTCATGGTGGCCGTCGATCGTCTGCAGGGGCACGCCGACCCGCTGTGCTCGCTCGAGCAGCTCATGACCGTCGGCAGCTTCGCGCACCGCGGATGTCGCCACGGCGATCATCTGCCGCGCCCCGGCACCTTTGGCGACCGCGACGAAATCCCGGAGCGCTTCGAGCGTTCGCTCGATCGCGTCGGTGCCCAGCCGGTCCGAGTCGCGCAGGTCTCGAGCGAGGCGCAGGGGAGCTCGAGCGTCCTCGACAACGTCCAGGTGCTCTGCCTGGCGCAACCGGAACACGATCATGCGGGCCGAGTTGGAACCGATGTCGACGACCGCGAAGGGACGGTCGTCGGGATCCGGATCGGGGACCGCGTTCACGCCGAGATGCTCCCACACGGCGTGGGGACCGCGGTGCTCGTTGCCGCTCTTCCGTCCGAGCGGTGGATGCCGCTACGAGCTCGCCGGCGGAACGTCGACGACCGGTCGCGAACGAGCCCTCGAGGATTCGCTCCTCTCCCAGTCGCGGATCGCCTCGGCGATCCCGATCAGGATCGCGCTGCCCCCGGTGACGGCGACGAGCCTGCCGAGGGGCGAACGCTTCAGGCCGGGCACCCTCATGATCAACGGAACCGAGACGATCACGGCGCCGGCGAGCACCTTGCGCAGACGTCGCCCGGCAGGTGAGTCGAGGAAGTCCAGGAGCTCGTCCGCGGCGAGGTCTGCTCGCTCCGCGAGCTCTCGTATGCGTTCCATGCCGCTCACGGCAACCAGGGTAGCGGACCTCCGGGGTTGCGGCGGCCCTCGTGCGAAGGCTCAGTCGCGGGTTCGGGCCGCGAATGGGGCGACCGGCCGCGGCGGGCGAACCGAGATCCGCGCGTCGACGACGACCGCGCCCTCGGGGTGCACGATCACCGGGTTGCAGTCCAGTTCCGCGATCGCCTCGTGCGTCGTCGCCATCGCTCCGATCCGCAGCACCACGTCCCTGAGCGCGGCGACGTCGGCCTTCGGGGCGCCCCGGAACCCGTCGAGCAGCGGGAACGTCGCGAGCGAGCGGATCATCTCGTCGGCATCGAGGTCGGTCAGCGGGGCGACCCGCACGCCGACGTCGCGGGTCAGCTCCACCGTGGCCCCGCCGGCACTCACGGCGATGACCGGCCCGAACGAAGGGTCGGCCACGGCGCCGACGAGCATCTCGACCCCGGGGGGGACCATCTGTTGGATGAGAAAACCCTCGAGGGGCTGCCCCGCACCGAGCACCCGTTCGGACATGGATCCGACCTCGGCTTCCACCCCGGCCGGATCGAGCCCGAGGCTCACCGCACCGACATCGGTCTTGTGCAGAGGTCCGATCGCCTTGAGGGCGATCGATCCCGGGAACGACGCCGCGACCGCCGCCGCTTCCTCCGGCGTGCCCACGGTCGCTTGGCGTGGGGTCGGCACCCCGTAGCATCCGAGCACCGTCCGGACCTCGTCGGGGGTGAGCCAGTCTTCGTCCCTGGTGAGGGCGTCCGCGATCACGGCCGCGGCCTCGTCCTCTCGAGCGTCGATGGAGATGGAGGTGCCTTCGGGCCTCGCGCGCCAGACGCCGAGCTTCATCGCATGCGCCAGCGCGATCGCCGCCTGTTCCGGATACGGGAACGAGGGGACGCGTACCCCCGGCGCGCGCAAGGCGTCGGGGAGCCCGCGAGCCGACATGAAACATGTGAGCACCGGGATCCGTCCGCCGATCGCGTCGAACGCCTCGACCATGGCGGCCGCGATCGCCGGGGCATCGTCCTCGACGGGAGGGATGTAGATCGCGATCAACGCATCGATGCCCGGGTCGGACGCCGCCGTGCCGATCGCCCGGCCGTAGTCCTCGGGACTCGCCGAGGCGATCATGTCGACCGGGTTGGACACGGACGCCTCGTCGGGCAGGAACGAGCGCAGGGCACTCACGGTCTCGGCCGACAGCTGCGGCACGGTCAAGCCGTTCGCCTCGCAGGTATCCGCGCACTGGATGCCCAAGCCACCGGCGTTGGTGACGATCGCGACACGATCGCCCCCGGGCACGGGCTGGTTCGCGAGCAGTGTCGCGACGTCGAACATCTCCTCGAGGGTGTCGGTACGGATCACACCGTGCTGGCGGAAGAGCGCGTCGATCGTCGTGTCGCTCGCGGCGAGCAGGGCCCCCGTGTGCGACGAGGCGGCCCGGCGTCCGGCCGCGCTCCGACCCGACTTCACGGCGACGATCGGTTTGGTCCGGCCGATCCGCCGAGCCAGCCGGCCGAAGCGCCGCGGGTTCCCGAAGCTCTCGAGGTAGAGCAGCAGCAACTCGGTGCGCTCGTCCTGCTCCCAATAGCAGAGCAGATCGTTCCCGGAGACGTCGGCCTTGTTGCCCACCGAGACGAACGTCGACATGCCGAGCCCGAGCTCGGACGCCCCGGCCATCACCGCGATGCCCAGGGCGCCGCTCTGGGAGAGGAATCCCATGCGGCCCGTCGGAGGCCACGCCGTCGAGAACGTGCCGTTGAACAGGTACGCCGGGTCGGTGTTCACGAGCCCCATGCAATTGGGGCCGACCAAGCGCATGCCGCTCGCGCGGCAGACGTCGAGCAGCTCGCGCTGGCGATCGAGTCCGGCCTCGCCCGTCTCCCCGAAGCCGGAGGAGATCACGACCAGCCCGCGTACGCCCTTGTCGGCGCAGCCGCGAGCGACGTCGATCACGCTGGTCGCCGGCACCGCGACGATCGCGACGTCGACGTCTCCTCGCACGTCGGTCACCGTCGGGTAGGCGGTCACGCCCTGGACCGCCGAGGCCTTCGGGTTCACCGGGTAGACGACACCCTGGAACGGGCCCGACAGCAGATTGTGCAGGAGCCGGCCGCCGATCGACGTCGGGTCGCGCGAGGCACCGATCACGGCGACCGCCGAGGGTTGCAGCAGCGTGCGCATGGCCGCGGCCGCCGCCGCGTCTTCGCGCTCCTCGTAGCGCTCGGCGGCCTCCTCCGTGATCTCGGTCGAGAGCTCGACCTCGACCTCGCCGGGGACCGCGCGGATACGCACCGCGAACCCGGTGCGCCGGAACACCTCGATCATCTTATGGTTCTCGGGCAGCACGGCTGCGGTGAACGTGTCGATCCCGTTGGCATGCGCCGCTTCGGCGAGGTGCGCGATCAGGATCGACCCGAGCCCTCGCCCCTGCTGGGCGTCGGCGATGCTCACGCTGACCTCCGCACGGGGTACGGCGCCCAGACGCACGTATTGGGCTCCTCCGATGACCGAGCCGCTCTCGACCGCCAGCAGGGTCAGGTGGTCGACGTAATCGATGTCGACCGCTTTGGTGGCGACGTCGGTGATGTCGACCGTGAGCCCCCAGAACCGCAATCGCAGGGACTCCTCCGACAGGCCAATCAGGAAGTCCTCGATACGTTCGCGGTCGTCCGGGCGCGCCGGGCGGATGTGCACGGTGCTGCCGTCGCGCAGGACGACGTCGGCCTCGCGGTGGGCCGGGTACCGGTTCCGCTCGTTGGCGGACGCACCAGCGGCGTGATCGGCCACGGGCCTAGGCTACCCGGGTCGGTCGGCTGACGAGACAGTCGATCCGACGATGAGTTCCGTGTCGCTGTTCCGTCTCGATACCGAGAGAACCGCAAGCGACGCTCCCACAGGAGGACGAGATGCGGAACCTGTACCCCTGTCTCTGGTTCGACGGCACGGCCGAGGAAGCGGCGACCTTCTACACCACCCTGCTGCCCGAGAGCCACGTCGACAAGATCTGGCGCTCTCCCGCCGACACGCCCAGCGGGCCGGCCGGGATGGTCCTGACCGTCGACTTCACGCTCGCCGGACAGCGCTTCCAGGGCCTCAATGGCGGGCCTGAGTTCACCTTCAACGAGGCGGTGTCGTTCGTCATCGAATGCGAGGACCAGGCCGAGGTCGACCGGCTCTGGGATGCGCTCACGACGAACGGAGGCGAGCCGGGCCCGTGCGGATGGCTCAAGGATCGGTTCGGTCTGTCATGGCAGATCGTGCCGCGCCGGCTGGGTGAGCTGGTCGAGGATCCCGATCCCGAGCGTGCGCGCCGCGCGATGGAGGCGATGCTCGAGATGGGCAAGATCGACGTCGCCGAGCTCGAGCGGGCGGCCGACGGGTCCTGACGCCATCGGGTTCCGGAGGGGGTGTTGTTCGGGCCGACGGTGCTGGGGACGGCTGGAGAAGCACACACGCTCCGCCCGGTTCCTGCTCAAGGCCTTCAACAAGCAGGGGGGTTTCGACAATGTCGGCGACACCGCCGACGGGGTTCGTGAGCTCCTGGAAGGGTCGTTCCGGGACGTCGAGGTCGATGTGGTCGGATCGGCAGCGTTCTTCGCGGCGTCCCGCCCGAAGACGTCGACCTGACAGCGCGGTCGGGAGCCGTCGTCTCAACGTCTCGGTTCCAGAGGGCCCTCTCAGCCCCGGTCCGGGCGGCCCTGCCCGGTTCGGCGCCGGTCGAGCATGCTGACGATGCGGTATTCAGCGACCGCCATCCGGAGGTGTTGACGATGGGCGGAGCTCCGGCAGCAGGTCGGTTGGAAGCCGACCTCAGCCTGCCGTCGCCAGCCGGTGCCTTCTCCGACGGGGAGCTCGACGGCCTGCCCGAGCCCGTGCGCCGCCACTTCCGAGCGGCCATCGCGCCCGGCGCGCCACTGGCAGCGTCCGCGCACCTGCGCATGCGCGGCAGGATCAAGCTCGGCCTGTGGCTTCCATTCCGCGCACGCCAAGTGCTCGCGCCGCATCGCGGCTTCGTCTGGGCGGCGCGCGTCGCCGGGATCATCAGCGGCTCCGACCGATACATCGACGGCAGCGGCTGGATGCAGTGGAAGCTCCTCGGGCTCGTCCCGATCGTGCGCGCGGAAGGCCCCGACATCTCACGCAGCTCGGTCGGGCGGTTCGGCGCTGAATCGGTCTGGTTGCCGACCTCTCTCCTCCCGCGGTTCGGCGTCGCCTGGACCGCTGATGACGACTCACACGTGACCGCACGGTTCCAGGTTGACGACGTCGAGCTGGCTCTGCACCTGTCGCTGGACGACCGCGCGCGCGTTCGGTCGGTCCAGCTTGAGCGGTGGGCCGATCCTGAGAACTCTGGTGCGTTCGCCTGGCATCCGTTCGGCATGGAAGTCGATGGCTACGCGACGTACGACGGCGTGAGCATCCCGAACCGCGGACGCGGTGGTTGGTTCTTCGGCACCGACCGGTGGCCCGAGGGCGACTTCTTCCACTACGAGATCACGGACCTGAGCCTGCAGGAACCCCGGAGGCGAGAGCCATGAGCGCGCTGATCCCCGAACGCAGGTTCAGCGGCGATCGGAGCTGGGTGCCAAGATCGGTCAGATCCTCAACCCCATACAGCCGTCGGTCTCGCGGAGGCGGACGGGAATCGAACCCGCCTGGGAGCATGCGCCCCCACGTCGGTTTTGAAGACCGCGGGGCCCACCAGGAACCCTGACGCCTCCGCCACCAGGCTACAGATGCGACGCCGGGACGCGGTAGGGTGTCACTAGTCCAATTCAGACTAGGAGCGTCGCATGTCGACGAAGGTGGACGTGGTGGTGCTCGGCTTGCTCGCCGAGCGTCCTATGCATGGATACGACGTGCTCGAACGCTTCCGGGCCCGCGGCATGGGGTTCTGGAGCGACCTGAGCAGGGCATCGCTCTACCAGGCGCTCAAACGTCTGGAGCGTGAGGGGCTGGTCGTCGGGAAGTCGCAGGAAGGGCGCGAGGGACCGGATCGGAGGGTCTTCCGGATCACGAGGCTCGGCCGTGACCGGCTCGCCGAGGGTGCTGCCGAGTTGGCCGAGGATGCCGTCGGATCCGACGCCGCAGCGGCGCTGGGGTTCGGCCACGTGCTGCCGGCATCGGCGGCGCGCGCGACGGCCGAGGTCCGTGAGCGCGCGGTGCAAGCGATGCTCGCCTCGGTGCGCGAAGAGATCGAGCGGAGCGCCGATGCTCGGGACTCGGGTCGGGTGGTCTCGATCGCGATGCTCCGACGACAGGAGGTGCTCGCGCAGGCAGAGCTCGGCTGGCTGAAGTCGTATCGCTCGGCGCTCGGCAGGGTTCGCCGGTAGTCGATCCTCGGTCTCCCCCTCCAGGTCGGTGCCCGACCGTACGATGGAAGATGACGATGCAAGCCGCGTTCTTCGACCTCGACAAGACGATCATCTCGCGCTCGTCCTCGCTCGCCCTGTCGCGACCGCTCTACCGGGCCGGCATGGTGTCGCGTGCGCAGCTGCTCCGCGGCGCGTACGCCCAGCTCGTCTACCTGCTGGTCGGCGCCGACGAGGACAAGATGGAGCGCCTCAAGGAAGGCATGCTCTCCCTCACCAAGGGGTGGAACCGCGATCAGGTCGAACGACTCGTGCGCGAGGTCATCTTCGACGTGATCGACCCCTACGTGTACCAGGAGGCGCTCGACCTCATGGCGCTGCATCGCTCCGAGGGGCGTCGCATCTACATCGTCTCGAGCTCGCCCGAGGAGGTCGTCCGCCCGCTCAGTCAGCACTTCGGGGCCAGCGGCGTGATCGCCACCCGCGCGGAGATCGACGACGAGGGGCATTACACGGGCGCGCTCGCGTTCTATGCCTACGGAGAGCAGAAGGCCGAGGCGATCGAGTCGCTGTCTCATCGTCTCGGCATCGACCTCGAGGCCTCATACGCCTACAGCGACTCGATCACCGACCTGCCGATGTTGTCGGTCGTGGGCCACCCCGTGGCGGTGAACCCCGACCGCGAGCTGCGCCGCGAAGCCGAGGAGCGCGGTTGGCAGGTCCGCGACTTCCGTCGACCGGTGCGGTTGCGCACCCGCATCGCCCAGGCGGTGCCCCCGCCGAAGCCTTCGCTCGCAGCCGCGGCGGGAGCGGCGGCGGTCGCCGCTGTGCTGGTGTGGGTGGTCGTGCGATCGCGCACGCACCGCTCTGCGGCCTGATCGTGAGCGTTTGCGCGTCGCTCGGGCGGGGTGTACGTTCGCTGCGGGTGCCGAGAGGTACCCGCGAGGGGAGCAGAACCCACGCGCGAGTCATGCCGCGGGAGGCATGCTCAGGCCCCGGGGGCCAAGCCGCCGGCGCCCGAGCACGTGCAGACGAGACGCTTGATACCTGCTCCCCTCGCGCTATGCCCGGATCCGGTGCGGCCGGCGCGAGCGATCAGCCCGAGGCCGCCGGGTGCTCCAGCAGATCGGCGAGTCGTTCGGCGCGGATCGCCGCCTGGAGCGGCCGAGCCGCGCCGACATCGCGAGCGATCAACGCCAGCTCTCGCTCGACCGGCGAGCCGAGCCGGCCGGTGCGGTCGTGCACCAGGGGATCGAGACGGCCGACCGCCCGGTCGAGGCGTTCGATCGCCTGCGCGAGAGGCCCCTTGCGCCGATCGCGGTACTCGTCGAGCGAGATGACGTTGGCCATGGCACGAACGATAGCCCCCGTATCTGACACGGTGGGGGAGCCGAACAGGAGTGTGGGTCGATCGGGGGACAGATATGTCACTCAACCGACCTACGGTACGTGCCGATACCGGGAACATGGTAGAGCTTCGAGAGGACGTTCCCGTGCGGTTCGTCGGCCCCGCGAGCGACGTGCTCAGGTGGCCCATGCCCGGGGAGCACGGTGTGGTCCAGCGCGTCGGACAGGATGCGACGCACATCGTCTGGGAGCGTTCCCCCCTCGTGCTCGCCTGGCCGAACGAGTGGATCGAACCCTGCGAGCCGGTCGAAGGCTGACCCGGATCGCGACCGCTACGCTGCGCGAACGCTCGTGACGGGAGCGAGCCGCTCGTGCACCGAGAACCACGAGCCCCCCGCATCGGCGGAACCGAAGACGTCGCCGCTCGTCGCCCCGAAGTACAGCTCCATCGATGCCCCGGTACCGGCGGCCCCGAAGGCCTGACGGAGGATCGTGAGGTAGGCCTCCTCACCGGGCAGCCCCCGGCCGCGCGCCGTCCAAGTCGAGCCGGCGTCCCGGGTCTCGTACACACGCACCGCTCCCTCGGGCGTGACCCGGTCGACATCGGCCACCAGCGGGATCACGTACGCGTTGTCCGGATCCGAGGGATCGACGACGAGCGGGAACCCGAACCCGCTCGGCAGGCCGGCTCGGATCTCCTGCCAGTTCGACCCCTCGTCGTCGCTGCGGTAGACGTTCCCGTGGAACTGCATGAACAGGCGCTCGGGACGCGTCGGCGCCCGATGCATGTTGTGCACGCAGAGCGCATTGGTGCCCGCGCGGTCCTCCTCGGGGATGTACTCGGGCACGAGACCTTCGTATCCCGTTCGCCAGGTGTCCCCGCCGTCGTCGGTGATCCAGACGCCCGCGGCGCTCACGCCCACGGCGAGCCGTCGCTCATCGCCCGGCCACGGGCAGATCGAGTGGAGGGCGAGCCCGCCTGCCCCAGGCTGCCAATCTCCGGCCCGGCGCTCCTTCCAGAGCGATTCGTTGAGCGACCACGACTCCCCGCCGTCGGTGGAAACGAACAAGGCGGCGGGTGCCGCGCCCGCGTAGAGCACTCCGTCGGCTTCGCCAGGCGTGATCGTCCAGATGCGCTCGAGCGAGGCCTCGCCGTCTTCGGGGAACACCGGGCCGACGGCCTGGCTCCACTCACCCGTTGGATCGTCGGTGAACATCAATCGAGGGCCGTAGAAGCCCGACGTGTGGGCCGCGAAGTAGCGCCCGGTCCGGGCGTCGCGCATCGCGTATTCCACGATGTCGCCGGGGAAGGCTCGCGTGACGATCTCGTACGGACGGCCGGCCGCAGGGTCGCCCCGCAAGACGAAGAGCCCCTTCTTCGTACCGACGAGCAATTCGGTCATCATCAGCCTCCTGAGATCGACGGCAGCACGTGGAGCACGTCGGCCGGCCCGACCGCCGCGTCCTCCCGGATCCGCTCTCCGTTCACGAACACGTTGACGTGCGCCCGCACGTGCCCGCGCTCGTCGAGGATCCATCCGACGATCGGTGGGTAACGTCGTTCGAGCTCACGGAGGACCTCGCCCGCCGTCGAGCCCGGGAGGTCGTGCTTCGACGCTCCTCCGGCACGTTGGGACAGGGGGGCACGCAGCGTCACCACAGCCATGCGTTCGAGCCTACTCCCGCGAACCGAGACCTGATCACGCGGCGTGCATCACGATCACGACCGTCCGTTCGGGAGGCAGTCGCGGTCGTGGAGGTCGCTCGACGGGAAGACCGCGGTGAAGGCAGGTGCCTGGCGATCCGCCGTCCTCGCGGGCCGCCGGGCGACTCATGGCCGCGTGGTCCGCAGGCACGGGAGCTCCCGGACCATCGAGGTCGGGATCGCCGCCAAGAAGGCGGCTTCGTCGGGTCGTTCCACCTCTTCGCCGGTCACGACCTCGGCGCGGGTCAACGACCACAGGTGGAGCGCCACGTCGGCGACGGTGCTGCCCGACCGTGCCAGGGCACCGGTGTCGAGCCAGACCTGCGTCGGGCGCGTTCGTTGCACGACCCGACCGTCGGGCGAGCCGAACGTGGCCTCGATCGAGGTGGCGAGTTGGCTCGCCTCGTATCGCTCCGCCCCGGTCACGGCCGGGTCCCGCGCCATGCCGTGGTCCGCGGTGAGGAACATCACCCACTCGCCCCTGCCGACGAGCTCGTCGAGCATCCGGACGAGACGATCCAGCTCCTGGTCCTGAGCCCGCAGGCCGTCCAACAGCTCGACGCCGTCGGCGCTGTACTTGTGCCCGAGGGAGTCGAGCATCTTGTAGTTGACGTAGAGCAGGTCGGGGACCTCGTCGGCGCCGAATCCTTCACGTTCGATCACGGCCTCGATCAGGTCGGTCTGCCACGCCGACCGAGCCGGCGTCTCCCACCCCCCCAGCAGGCTCGATATCTCGTGCTCGCGCCATCGGCCGTCGGCTTGCCCGTCGGCCCGGTCGAGCTCGGCGATGCGGTGTAGGAACCCCCTCGCGAACGCCGGGTCGTTCACGTACGCGGGGAACGAGAAATACGAGGACATGCCGCCCGTGAGCCGCCATCTGGGGGCGGTGTCGTCGCCGCCGGTCGCGGTGCTGTTGGGCTCCCGCGTCACGGCGAGGTCCCGATCCGCGCCGGGCACGAAGGAACCTCGGCTCATCATGAGCAGGTGCGCGGAGAGCGAGCCGAGGAGACCCACCTCGGGCCGGTTCCCGAGTGCGAGGTCGTATCGATCCCCGAGCGTCGGCGCCTTCAGCACCGCGGGCCCCAGGTGCAGGGGGCGCTCGATGCGTCCATCGACCCGCACGTACTCGTCGGGAATCCCGTGGGTCATCGGGAACGCACCTGTGCCGATCGTGGCGTGGCTGGGAGGCGTGTTCGACGGCGTCGCGCCGACCGCCGCGTTGGTGAACCAGGCCGAATCGCCGGCGAGCCTCCGGAGCACCGGCCAGCTCTCCCCCCAACGGTTCAGCAGGTCGATGCCTGCCGAATCCCAGATCACGGTGACGACGAGCCGCGGTAGGCGGCTCCTCGACGCCGGGAGCAGGGCTTGCGTGAGCGGTTCGCCGTCGGGGGCGTGGAACCCGGGGAACCGCAGGATCCGCGCCGCCGTCGGCGCCACGTCGGCCAGGGTCACCGGTTCGTCGTAGGTCCCCGGCCGAACGACGCCCGGGCCGTGGATCAACAGGGGGATGCGCTGGGTCGTATCGAACGGCGAGGCGTGCGAAAGCCCGCCGGCCTGCAGCCCCTCGGGCGGGATCAGCTGGATCTCTCCGCTCCGTTCCGGATCGATCCCGCGGTAGATGCGGCGAACCACCGTGGGGTCGAGGGCCGCACAGGCGGCCGCGGGGATGTCGGCGGCGGAGGCCGGGACGGTCCCGGGGGGCGGTTCCTCTGCCGCCGGCGAGGTCACGCAGGCGGCGGTCAGGCACGTGACCACGATCACGGGAGCAAGCCGCGGACGTGTCCGGCCCGGCGCGGATCGGGATGGAGCACGGCACAGCATGGCCGAAGACTACGCGACGTTCGATCGTTCCCTCGGATGAGCGCAGGGACGTCGACCGACGGTCGTCAGGACCAGGAGGGCCGGGAATCGACCCGCGTGCTCTTCGAGACGTTCTTCGAGCCCGATCCGCCGGTCTTGATCACCCAGATCTGGCTGCGGCCCGACCGGGTGCCGGCGAAGGCGACCCGCTTCCCGTTCGGTGAGAAGGACGGGTGTGAGTGCGAACCACGGCCCCGGCTGAGACGCCGCGGGTCCGTGCCGTCGGCGTCCATCAACCAGATCCGCTTGGTTCCGCTCGGAACCCTGACGAACGCGATCGTGTCACCGTCGGGCGAGTAGTCGGGGGACATCGATCGGCGTGCGCCGTCGGTGAGCCTGGTCAGGGCGCCGCCGGACACGTTCATCGTCCACACGTCCATCGATCCGCCATGGTCGCTCTCGAACGCGATGCGCGTGCCGTCGGGAGACCAGGCGGGCGCTCGGTCGCGCGCGGGGCGGTTCGTGAGCCTCGTGATGCCGCTGCCGTTCGCGTTCATCACGAAGATCTCGGCGTTGCCCGTGCGGGTGCTGGTGAACGCGATGCGCGCGCCGTCGGGCGACCACGCCGGGTCCGTGTCGGCGCCGCCGGAGTTGGTCAGTCGTCGCCGTCCGGACCCGTCGGCGTTCATCACGAAGATCTCGGCGTTGCCCGTGCGGGTGCTGGTGAACGCGATGCGCGCGCAGCCGGGCGACCATGCGGGATCGCGGTCGGCTGCCCTGCCGGTCGTGAGCCGTTCCTTCATGCCGCCGTTCGCCCTCATCGTGTACACGTCCGCGTTCCGCTTTTTCTTCGACGTGTACGCGACGCGTCCGCACGACGGCGACGGCGACGGCGAGCCGTCGGTCGTGAACGTGGCCGTCACCGACCGGGTTCGATCCATCGTCACGGTGCACGATCCGAGCCCCGAGCAATGCCCCGACCAGCCGGCGAAGCTCGATCCCGCGAAGGGGTCGGCGGTCAGGGTCACCTCGGTGCCGGGGGCGAAGCCCGCCTGGCAGTCCTCCGTGCAGTCGGCGGCGGGGGGATCGGTGCGCACGCGGCCGCCGCCCGTGCCGGCGAACGAGATCGTCAGGTCGTTCAGGGTGGTCGGCGTCGCGGAGAACCGTGCGTAGTAGGCCTGCGTCCGAGCCCCCTGCAGCGTCCAGTTCGTACCGCTGCCGGTCCACGTGCCCCCCGCCTTCGTGAACTCACCGCCGACATGCAGGCGTCCGCGGCCCGGATCGGGCGTCAAGGCCCACACGCCGTTGTACCGGCAACAGATGCCGGGGTTCCACGGGTCCTCCGCCGGGACCACGCGGCCGTCACCGGGATCGATCACGACGAGCCGGGGAGCATGATGGCACGACGTGTTCGGGTTGGAGTTGTCCTGGCACGACTGGGACCGCTGCGTCGCGATCCACTGGAAGTGTCCGCCCACATAGAGCATGCCGTCGAGCCAGGCCACGGCCTGTGCGGATCCAGACGTGTCGGTCTTGAAGACCTGCTCGCCGGTCGCGACGTCGTAGGCGGCGACGAAGTCGGAACCACCCGCCGCGAGATAGACGGTGGGCTTCCCCGAGCCGGGGTGGTTCTGCACCACCAGCCCGATGCCGAACGCGGCGCTGCTGGCGGAGAGATTGCCCGGGGTCCAGTCCTGCACCGCCCCTGTGTTCGCGTCGACCTTGATCGCCGCGCGGGCGTTCTTCGCGGCCCCGTTCTCGACGGTGCTGTCGCACTGGCAGGCGGCGATCACGCTTGATCCAACGAGCACCATGTCACGGACCTGTGGGGGGGTGTTGTGACCGCGCAGTGAAGGATCGGTCTGCATCTGAGGCGGGGTGTAGCCGGGTGACGGCGACCCGTTGCGCTCGAACGAGAGCAGCCTCGACGTGCCGACGTAGATGGCTCCGCTCGTCGCGAGCACGCTCTTGGCGGCAGAGGTGTTGGGAGCGAATCCCGTGACCGCGCCGCTGCCCGGGTCGATCGCCGCCACGTTCTTGCGAGCGAGTCCGCCCACCCGATCGAAGGTGCCGGCGAGGTAGAGCAGGCCGTCGGGGCCGAGCGAGAGGTCGTAGATCGTTCCCGCTCCGGACCCCTTGGTCACGTTCGGAACGGCGAGCGACGTCACCGGAGCGCCGGTGACGGCATCGAAGACCGCGAGATTCGAAACCGTGGCGACCGCGCCGCCGTCCGCGTCACGGAGCGTCCCGAACGTGCCACCCACCCACACCCGGTTCCCGACGACCGCGATCGCTCGAACCCGGCCGTCGACCATGCCGACCTGGTCCGGTTGCGTGGACGGGATGGCGGCCCGGGCCTCGTTGGCGGGCACCGTCGCGAGCGTGGCGGCCAGCATGATCAAGATGAGCGCCTGACCGGGCGTGTGTGCACGCTGGATTCGGAACAAGGTTCGGATTGCTCCTCAGGGGTAGGCCGTCGGTCCTACGTCACGGGAGCTTCCCACGACACGCATCCGCGGGACCATCGGTCGATGGTCGTAATTCGGCCCTGACCGAGGGGCTGGGGGCTACCGCGCGTCCCGGAGCGGCCCGCCTCCGTATTCGAAGTGCATGCCGTCGGGGATCAGGAACCGCCCTCCCCAGTTGAATCCGAGGTCCTCGAAGATCGCCACCACGCGGGGGTCCATCGTGGGCGTAGCACCGAACGGGTTCTCGGGCGCGTTGATGTCGACCGCCGCCCCGTAGGCATGGAACGAGGGCGGGTTGGTGGCGACACGCGCGACGGTGCGCGCGTTGAAACACCCCGCCGTCGAGTGGATCGACCCCCCGAGTCCGGCCCGATCGACCTCGCGCATCGCCCGCAGCAGGTCCGCCATGAACATCCGGTGGCAGGTGAGCTCGCCAAGCAGCGGCACCGAGCGCGTCACGAGGTTGTCGTCGACCCAAGCAGGATCGATCCGGAAGAACGCCGGGTCGATAGCGTCGGGTGCCGCCGCGAACTCGCCGAAGGCCTGCTTCAGCACGATCGGAGGGTTCACGCCGTTGGCCACGCGCATGTAGGGGCTCTCGCCGGGGGCTTCGATCCGCATCGGCTCGTTCGCAGGCACCAGGGGGCGTACCAGGCGCTCGAACGCCGTGGGGCCCGGCCTGCCGTGGGGGAAGGCCCACAGGTATCGGTCGTCGACGACGCCCAAGGGCGTACCGGCCTCGCGCGAGACGAGCAGCTCGCTCCAGCCGATGAGCTCCTCGGGCACCACGGCGCCGACTCGCACGGACCGGTCACCGAACTCGAGCACGCCCCCGACGCCGAGGCGGCGCACCACCGCGCTGCGGGTGCCGAGCACGCCCTGGCCACGCTCGAGCGCCTCGACCACCTCACCACGAACCCCCCGAGGCAGGAAGGGCGCGATCTCGACCGGATTCACCGCGAACGCGTCGATCGGGACCGCGAGGGGCGGCTTCGGCCGGTCGATCGTGGCGCCGCCCGCATCGATCGAGCGCGTCAGCCAGCGCGTGTCGCCGGCGAAGACCACGGTGGCTCGCAGCCCGGGAACGGTCCGGACCCGAGCCCGGAAGTCGGCCGGCAATCCACCTGGCGTCCACGCGAGGTAGTAAGGGGGAAGGTCGGGGGTCGACGGCTCGGGCGCCTCCAGCGGGGCGACGAGGCCGGCGCCCGAGCCCGGGTACGGATCTCCGTCGACTCCCGACCCGGCTCTCTCCCTCAGGCTCGTCGGCATCCGGTCGCTCCTGGGCAGCAGGGCGGTCGCGAGCACGGCCGTCACTCCGAGCGTCAGGGCC
This sequence comes from Actinomycetota bacterium, assembly GCA_035711865.1. Classification (GTDB taxonomy): domain Bacteria; phylum Actinomycetota; class UBA4738; order UBA4738; family HRBIN12; genus JAOUEA01. The sequence continues at coordinate 10,331 of DASTBT010000053.1, read as the reverse complement.
ACCGCAGCGAACAGGTACCGCCGCCACGGCGAGGCGATCTCCGTGGGCGCGCGCATCGATCGGAAGCCTACGCTGTGAGGTGATCGCCGGGCGCCGGGGGCCCGGTTGCCTTCTTCCGCGAAAGAGCGTCAACTACGGGCTGTTGCTCCGAGAAGGGGGATGGGTATGGACACCGTCTTCGTGTTCGATCCAAACGGGAATCGTCAGATCGTCCGCAAGATCCTGGACGGGGGGGTCATGCCCGTGCCGGGGCTCAGGTACGTGGCCTCGATCACCGGGCCCTACAAGACCTTCCAGGTCATGACCTACGACGCCCTGGCAGAGCTCGGCGACCGGTTGGACTCGCTGCCCGGAGGGGGCGGGACCGACGATCCGCCGACCGCGATCGCAACGGGCAACGCGAAGGTCCGCAGGAGCAGGTACGCCGCGAACACCGCACTCGTCATGATGGAGGTGAGGGTTCCCGATCCGTCCACGCTGATGGATGAGATCGAGGAGGTGATCGGCGCCGATGACGACGGGGTCGAGGCCGACGTTGTCGAGGGCGACTTCGACATCCTCGCCTGCATCGTGGACGACGACGACGAGGTCATCAGGCAGAAGATCCTCGACCTGCGCAGGATCGGGGGCGTGAGACGGACGGTATCGCTTCGCGTGATCGACTACGCGTCGACGAGCGCGAACGCGCCGGATGAGCGACGGGTCGAGCCTGCCGGATAGGTAGCTCACGCGGGCCCGCCGAGCAGTTCGTTCGCGCGGTTGCGCTCCCGCACCGATCCGATGCGGTCGAACAGCTCGAGGTGCTCTTCGACGAGCCCGTGAGCGCGCTCGGCGTTCCCCGAGTCCATCAGCACGCGCGCGAGGTCGAGCAGGGTGATGGCCGCTTCCCACTCGGCCTCGAGCCCCTTGAAACCATCGGCGGCCGACCCCAGCAGCTCGATCGCTCGTTCCGTCTCCCCGCGTGCCGCGGCGGCCCGCCCGTCGAGGCGGGTCGCGAACAGGGCAAGCGGCGGCTGCCCCGCCGACGAGGCGTGGCTCGCCGCTCGTTCGACCATCTGCGGGGCTTCGTCCCAGGCGCCTTGTTCGGAGATCACCTCGCACCACGCCTCGAGAACTTCGTCGCGGCCTCGTCGGTCCTCCGCGAGCGCAGGGCGGTCGAGGAGCGCCCGCGCCTCCTCGTACTCCCCTCGGCGAGCGAGCAAGCGCGCCTGCCACAGGGAGAGCACCGGATCGAGCCGTTCCTCGGTCTCCTCGAGCCACCGGACGAGCTGCAGGTACCGACGGGCGGTGCCCCGATCGCCTCTGGCGTCGTGTACGAACGCGGCGATCAACAAGTGCATCGGGGCGAACCCGGGGGGTGTGTCGCGCCGGTCGCCCAGGAGCTCCTCGGCCAGCGCGACGTCGCTCAGCACACCGTCCCAGTCGCCGAGCTGGAATCGAGCCGCGACCCGGAAATCGAGACAGTACAAGCCCTGGAGCGGCGATCCCGGCATCGCCTCGGTGAAGCCGCGGCTCGCCAGCTCGACGGACTCCCGGAAGCGGCCGGTGCTCAACGCCCACCATGCGGCCATCGCGTGGATGTCTCCGACCTCGTAGGGATCGGTGAGCTTGGGCACGAGGTCGAGCCGTCGCCTGATCGGGCCTTCCATCGCGCCGTAGCGCCCGAGCGATTGATGCGCGGACGCGATGCCGTCGAGCGCCGCCGACTCCAGGTCCACGCGTTCCAGCCGTTCGGCCATCGCGGCGGCGACTTCGCCGGTGCTGATCGCACGCTCGAGCTCGTCGGAATCGACCGGCCCCTCGCGGAACGAGCCGGGGGCGAACGAGGCGGCGATGAGGAGACGTGCTCGCTCCTCGCTGTCGTTCGACCCTGCTGCGGACAGGCCGATCTCGAGATAGCGCTGCCCTTCCTCACGCGAGACCCGATGACGCATCGTGCCGGGCGCCCGGGTCGCCATCTCGAGCGCCACCGCGCAGATGCCCGCGAGCTGCTGGGACACCCCGTCGCCGCCCTCCGTGTCCACCGTGAGCAGGTCGATCGCCTCCCTGAAGCATCGCCAGGCCCGGTCGCCCTCGTAGTCGTGGAAGAACGTCATCCCGAGGGTCTCGAGCGCGCGCGAACGTTCGGGCGGACCCTCGGCGAGCGACAGCGCGGTCTCGGCGAACCGCTCCGCTTGCCGGAGGGCGAGCTTCGCTCCCGCTTCGTTCGCCGCGAGCAGCGAGAATCGGAACGCCCGCTGCCGCAGCGCCTCTTCCGTTTCCGGGTCGGGTCGGATCTCCGCCTGGATCGCGCGATGTGCTTCCACGTAGTGGTGTGCGAGGAGCTCGGCGTACTCACGGTCGCGTTCCCGCGTCTGCTGCTCGATCCACGCCGCGACCCGCGAGTGCGCCCTCGCACGGTCACGCCTCGGGAGGCCTTCGTACGAGACGTCCCTCGTGAGGATGTGTCGGAACAGGAACTCGCGCTGCCCCACGATCGTGGAGCCGATCCGCGCGTGGATCAGGCCCCGGTCCTCGAGTCGCCAGAGCACCTCGTCGAGCTCGACCTGCCCGGGGTCGGGCTCGAGGAGCGAGCGCACGGCGCCGTTCCAGAAGGTCCGTCCGACGACCGAGGCGGTTCGCAGGACGTTCTTCTCCAGCGGGCTCAGCAGATCGATGCGGGCGGCCAGCACCCCTTGCACCGTGTCGGGGATCTCCAGTTGCCCGCTCCCTGCGGGCTCGTCGCCCACGCGCTGCACGATCTCCTCGAGGAAGAAGGGGTTCCCCCCGGCTCGTTCCAGGATCAAGGCGCGGAGGTCGCTCGAGACCGCCTCGCCCGCCACCAGCAGGTCGACGAGCTCGCCCGACTCGCTCGCGGACAAGGGCTCCAACATCAGGCTCGAGTGGTTCCACCGTCCGCCGCCCCATCCGGACCGCCGGGCCGTGAGCTCCGGTCGGGCGGGGCAGAGGAACAGCAGGGGCCCTTCGCTGCGCTCGGCCAGATCCTCGAGGAGGTCGAGAAGGGCCGGATCAGCCCAGTGGATGTCCTCGACGATCACCGTGACCGGGCTCGACCTGGCGAGGGCCGAGAAGAAGGAACGCCACGCCGCGTGGAGCTCTTCCCGCACTTCACGCGGGTCGGCGCCGGAGAACCTCACGTCGGGGTCCTCCAGCCCGATCGTGTATGCGAGCGCAGCGTTCGCTCGCATCGGATCGGCCGAGACCTCGGGCCCGAGCAACATCTCACCCACCTTGCGGACCTTCTCGATCGCCATGTCGGGGGGGTCGCTGTCGAGGATCCCGGCGTGACCCTTCAGGATCTCCCCGAGCGGCCAGTAGGTGATGCCCTCACCGTAGGGGAGGCACCGTCCGCTGACGGTGAGCGGGGCCTCGGGCGACGCCGCGACCCGGTTCCCGAGCTCCTCGACCAGCCTCGTCTTCCCGACGCCCGCATCGCCGTAGATCGTCACCAGCTGGGGACGGCGATCGGAGACGCATCGTCGGAACACGGTCTCCAGCATCGTGAGCTCACCGACCCTGCCCACCAGTGGGGTTCGATAGGGTCGCCCTTCGTCCCGTCCCGTCGTTCCCGGCTGAGCGAGGTCGGCGTCGAGCAGCTCGAACGCGCGGACGGTCTCCTGCTTCCCCTTGAGCACCAGGGGGCCGAGCTCCTCGAAGGACATGCCTCGGGCCGATCGCGTGGTGCGCTCACCGACGAGGATCTGGCCGGGCTCGGAGCCCTGCTCCAGTCGCGCGGCGACGTTCACCGCATCACCCGTGACGAAGCCCTCTGCGGGGCCGGACGCGGCGTGTGCCATGACGTCACCCGTGTTGATCCCGATCCGGATCGCCAGTCGGATCGCGTACAGCTCCTCGAGCGAGCGGTTCAGATGCTCGAGGCGGCTCCGCATGCGCAGGCCCGCCCGTAGCGCACGGGTCGGGTCGTCCTCGTGCGCTGTCGGCACACCGAAGACGGCCAAGATCGCGTCGCCGATGAACTTCTCCACGGTCCCGCCTTCGGCCTCGATCTCCCGACGCATCGCGGCAAAGAACGAGTCCAGGACCTCACGCAGACGCTCCGGATCGAGCCGTTCCCCGAGGCCAGTCGACCCGGCGATGTCGGCGAACAACACGGTCACTCGCTTGCGTTCCTTGCCGGGCGAGTGCGGGGCCGCAACCCGGTGGCCGCATTCGGGACAGAAGTTGACGGTCGGGGGGAGCTCCGAGCCGCATCCCTCGCAGGTGGCGAGGGGCGCGCCGCATCGGACGCAGAACCTTGCGGCGGTTTCATTCTCCGCCCCACAGGCGGAACAGACGCTCACGCAGCAAGTCTAAGGAGGCGCCCGGAGCTTTCCTAGGCGGAGGTGCCGGTCGATCGTGACGGCCGTCACGGGGGCATCCCCTGCGTGGTCATGAGGCGGTCCCCCGTTCCGCCGGCAGGAATCCGCCGGTCTGGGGATCGACCGGGCTCGGGGTGAGCGGGTAGCGTTCGCATCCCCTCGGTGGCCGGTCGCGATCGGCTATCCGCTCTCCCTCGCACTTCCCCCCGCGTGGCCTCGCGCCGTGCGGGTCGTGTCCGCTCGACGCTGGGAGGGTCGTCGATGCAGCAGGTCGCGCGGGTCGTCGTGGCGCTCGAAGCCAACGACCTCGCCGAGGAGGTCATGCACTTCCTCGATCGGAGCGGGGGCGCGCGCGTCGTCGCCACCGCCGCCGACGACCGTCAGCTGACCGAGGCGGTGCGACAGCTCGAGCCCGATGCCGTCGTGGCGCAGCCCTCGCTGGTCGTTCCGGGGTCCGTGCGAGGGCCGGCGGTGCTCGCACTCGACACACGCGAATCGGTGTCCTCGCTCCGGGCGGCGATCCGCGCCGGGGCGCTCGGCTTCTACCTCTGGCCGGGGGAGCGCGATGCGCTGGCAGGCGCCACGGCGGCGACCCTCGCCCCTGCGCACGTCGGTGAGAAACGCGCGGTGGTGGTCGCCGTGCACGGAGCGCGTGGGGGAGTCGGGTCCACGTTCGTGGCCACCCACCTCGCCCAGGCGCTCGCGCGACGCGACCTCGACTGCGTGCTGGTCGACGCCGACCCCACATACGGCGACGTGTCGGCGGCGATCGGGGTGCCCGACGACGTGCACACCGTCGCCGACCTGCTGCCCCTGGTGGCCGAGCTCACGCCCGGCCATCTCGACGACGCGCTCTGGTCGCATCCGGCCGGGTTCCGTGCGTTGGTCGCACCCGCTGCCGAGCGAGCGGTGCTCGTGTCCGGTGAAGACCTCGTCGCGGTCGCCCGTGTGGCAGCCACGGCATCCGACGCCGTGGTGATCTCGCTCCCGAGGGAGCTCGGCGAGCGCGCGATCGCGGTGCTCCGGTCGGCCGATCGTCTGCTCGAGGTGCTCTCGCTCGACGTGCTGTCGTTCCGCGCGGCCACGAGGGCGATCGACGTCGTCACCCCGCTCGGGCTGCCGGCTCGCGTGGGGTTCGTGGTGAATCGCTCCGGGCGCAGCGAGATCACGCCCGGCGACGTCGAGCGCGTGTTCGGCATCGAGCCCTTGGTCGTCGTTCCCTCCGATCGGTCCGTGCCACGGGCGCAAGACCGTGGACGGCTCGTGCCGCCGAGGGGCCGGGTGGGCAGAGCGTTCGCGAAGCTCGCCGATCGGGTGCTCGAGAGCGAGAGTCCATGAACCCCGATCCCCTGGCGCCGGTGCGCCGGCAGCTTCGCGAGGAATTGCGCCACCGGGTCGACGCCCGCGGGCTCGCTGCGGCGCCGCGCACGCAACGGCGCGTGCACGTGCGCGACGAGGCCCTCGCGTTGTTGCGGGCGAGCGGGGCGATCCTTCCCCAGCGCGAGCTGACGCGCATGGTCAACGAGGTTTCCGACGAGGTCGTCGGGTTCGGTCCGATCGAGTTCCTGCTGCAGGACCCCGAGGTGACCGAGGTCATGGTCAACGGACCCGACGACGTGTACGTGGAGCGAGGGGGGCGCATCGAGAGGGCGCCGGACGGTCTATTCGAGGGGGAGGAGGCCGTTCAGCATCTGATCGAACGCATCGTGGGGCCATTGGGCCTCCGGGTCGACGAATCATCGCCTTGGGCGGATGCGCGACTTCCGGACGGTTCGCGGGTCCACGCGATCGTGCCGCCCCTCTCGCTCCGCGGTCCCGCCGTGACGATCCGCCTGTTCTCCCGCGTACCGCTCACCGCCGACGACCTCGTGGTGAGCGGCACGATGGGCCCTCGCATGCTGGCGTTCCTGGCCGCATGCGTCCGGGGCCGGGCGAACGTGATCGTCAGCGGCGGTGCCGGCAGCGGCAAGACCACGCTGCTGGGGGTGCTGAGCGGGTTCATCCCCGACGGCGAGCGGCTGATCACGATCGAGGATGCTGCCGAGCTCCGGCTCGCGAAGCCGCACGTGGTGGCCCTCGAGGCACGGCCCGCCAACGTCGAGGGCAAGGGCGAGGTCACGGTCCGCGACCTGGTCCGCAACGCGCTGCGCATGCGACCCGATCGCATCATCGTGGGTGAGGTGCGCGGCGGCGAGGCGCTCGACATGCTCCAGGCGATGAACACCGGCCACGAGGGTTCGCTGTCGACGGCGCACGCGAATTCCTGCCGTCACCTGCTGTGGCGTCTCGAGACGATGGCGATGATGTCCGACGTCGATCTTCCGGCCGCGCACGTCCGCAATCAGGTGGCGTCGGCGATCGACATCGTCGTGCATCTCGCGCGCCTGCGGGGCGGCCGGCGCGTCGTCTGGGAGATCGCCGCGGTCGAGGGCACGCGACGAGGGGAGCCGATCGTGACGCCGGTCTTCCGGTATCGGTCGCGCGAGGGCAGCGCGGGGCACTTCGAAGCGACCGGCACGGTGCCGTCGATCACCACGACCCTGGTCGACCGAGGCGAAGCCGTCGCCGACTGGATGTTCGCTCCCGAGGACGACGCGTGAACGTGCTCGTCGTGACCTTGTTGGGGCTCGCCGCGTGGCTCGCAGAGCGCGGGTCCCGCGCGACCCGTCGCGGTGGGCTCCAGCGCCGCATCGGGGTCGCCGCGCCGCGGCGGACCGGCGTCACCCGCACGACGCCGGCCTGGCCGTTCTGGTGCCTGGTCGGCGCGACGCTCGGCTACATGTTGTCGGGCGCGGTGGCCTCGATCGGCGGCGCCGCATTGGGAGCGGTCGCGTTGCGCACTCGTGAGCGACGACGATCGCGCGCTCGATCGGTCGAGCGCGACGAGCAGCTCGTCGATGCCGTCGGTTCGATCGCAGCCGCGGTGCGGGCGGGCAGATCGGTGCCCCAAGCGATCTCGTTCGCCGCCGCCGAAGCAGCATCTCCACTCAGGGGATCCCTGCGACGGGTCGAGACGGCGCTCGATCTCGGCTCCCCGCTCGACGACGCCGTCGAGGCGTGGGCCGGAGAGGTCGACACCGGCGATGCCCGTTTGCTCGCCGGGGTCCTCTCCTTGCATCGACGCAGCGGAGGCGATCTGCCTGCGGTGCTCGACGAGGTGTCCGACACGTTGCGTGAGCGGCGCGCGGCGGTGGGAGAGGTGCGGGCGTTGACGGCCCAGGCTCGCCTCTCGGGCACGATCCTCGGAGTGCTGCCGTTCGGCTTCTTCGCGTTCCTGTGGCTCACGTCTCGGAGCGAGGTCGAAGGCGCTCTTCGATCCCCGGCAGGCATCGTCGCCATCGGCCTGGGATTGGTCCTGGAGGGGCTGGCCTTCGTGTGGATCCGTCGGTTGCTGGAGGTCCGATGATCCCCGTGGCCATCCTGCTCCTGGTGTTCGTGGCCTCGATCTGCCTGGCGGCCGGCCTCCGCGTCGCGATCGACGATCGCCCCTCCCTGCGGCTCCCCGGCTTTTCGTTGCCCCCGCCCCCTCAGCGAACCAACGAGCGTGAGAGCCGACGCTCTCGGTTCCGTCGAGGGTCGCGGGCGAACCGTCGCAGGCGTGCGGCCATCGACGCCGAGATCCCGCAGCTGCTCGACCTGCTCGCCGCCGGTTCCTCGGCAGGGCTCGCGGCGCCGCTGGCGTTGCGGCGGGCCGTCGATGGCCTCGCCGGACCGCTCGCCGACGAGATCCGCGCCACGGTTCGCGCGGTCGATCTGGGTGCCCGTTGGCGTGACGAGCTCGACGCGCTCGCCGAGCGCCTCGATCTGCCGGACATGCGCCGGACCGTGGCCGCCCTGACGCGGACCGAGTCCCTCGGTGCCTCGTTGGCGCATGGCACCGCCGAGCTCGCCGCCGCGGTTCGCCGTTCCAGGCGTGCGGCGACCGCCGAACGCGCGCGAACCGCCCCGGTGAAGATGCTCTTCCCCCTCGTGTTCCTCGTCCTCCCCGCGTTCCTCCTCCTCACGGTGGTGCCTGTGCTGCTCACCACCGTGCGGTCGATCGGTTGATCCCCCGGGAGGTGCACGATGTTGATGCTGAACCCGCTCTGGTGCCGCGTGACCTGGTCGCTCCGTGACCGGCTCCGCCGCGAGGAAGGCCAGACGACGGCCGAGTACGCGCTCGTGATCCTGGCCGCCGCCGCCGTGGCGGTCGTGTTGATCGCCTGGGCGCGATCGTCCGGCAGGTTGCCGGCGTTCTTCGACCAGGTCATCGATCAGGTGATCGGTGATGCCAACAGCGCGTAGGCACTCGAGCAGCGCGGGATCGAACGAACGGTCATCGGGTCGCGCGCGATCGGTCCGGAACGAGCGCGGTACCGCGGCGGTGGAGTTCGCCCTCGTGCTGCCGATCGTGCTCGCGATCGCGCTCGCGCTGGTGCAGGTCGGCCTGCTCGTGCGCGACCGGCTGCTCGTCGAGTCGGCGGTGCGCTCCGGGGCGCGCACCGCCGCCGTCGAGCCCGGCGACGACGCGGTTCGCGCCGCCGTGCTCCGCGCGGCTCCGACGCTGGACGCCGGCGCCGTCGCCGTTTCGGTGGCACGCGCCGGGAGCCGCGGCGAGCCGGTCACGGTCACGGTCGACTACATCGCATCGATCCGCGTGCCGTTCGTCTCGTGGTTGTTCCCGGCGGGCGTCTCGATGCGGTCCGCCGCCACCGACCGACAGGAGTTCACGTGATCCCGCGTCCGGGGTCGCAGCGCGGGTCGGTCTCGATCGTCGTGGCCGGGGTGGCGATCGTCGCGCTGGTCGCATCGCTCGGCGTCGCCGACGTGGGGAAGGCGTTGGTGGCCCGTGCACGAGCGAGGGCCGCGGCTGACGCCGCGGCCCTCGCCGCTGCCCAGGAGCTCGCCCTCCCCGGCGGCCGCGACCCCGCCGGGGTCGCGGCCGACTACGCCGAGCGCAACGGTGCGGCGCTCTCGGCCTGCGCCTGCGCGGCGGGCTCGCTCGACGCGGTGGTCGAGGTCGAGATCCCGGTGGGGCCGATGGTCCTGGCCGGCGACTCGCTCACCGTTCGCGCCCGCGCCCGCGCCGTGATCGACCTGCCGGCGTGAGCAGCGCCTCCGCGAGCACCGCGGCGCCCGAACGCTCGACGTCGCGGGTGGCGGTGAGCAGCGTGACCGTTCCGGAGAGGGTCCGTTGCCGCAGCTCCTCGAACGCCTCGCGGGCGCCGCCCGACGCGAGCTCCTCGCGGTAGCGGCGACGGAACTCCTCGAACCGCTCCGGTCGGTGCCCGTACCACGTGCGGAGCTCCGGGGAGGGCGCCACGTCCTTCGCCCACTCCTCGAACACGAGATCCTGCTTCTTCATGCCGCGTGGCCAGAGCCGGTCGACGAGGATGCGAGCGCCGTCGTCGCGTGAGGCCGGCTCGTACACCCGCTTCACGTGCACGGCGGGGCCGTCCCGCTCACTCCTGGGCATAGGTCCAGTCGGGCTGCTTGAGGTGATAGCGATCGTCGTAGACGAACGCGCCGTGTTCGTCGACGTCGACGATCTTCGGCACCGGGATCTCGCGCGGTCGCGGGCACAGGCGCCCGAAGTGCTCGGCGAACTCCTCTCCGAACACCCGTACGGCGCTCTGCGCGATCAGCGTCTCGCCGGTCGGCAGCGCGCACCGCTGTGCGTCGGTGACCGTGCGCGCCCGAGCCAGGATCGTCTCGACGTCGACCTCGGACCCCTCGCCCCGATCGATCCGCTCCAGCAGCTGGGTGATCTGGCCGGTCCCGTGCTTGCACGCAGGGCATTGCGCGCACGACTCCACGTACAGGAATCGCGAGAACGCGAGCGTCGCTCGCACGATGCAAGCCGTGTCGTCGTAGACGACGAACGCACCCGCCCCGAGGCCCGATCCCACGGCCGCCATCGCGTCGAACGTCATCGGAGTGTCGAACTGCTCGGGGGACAGCACCGTGCTCGAAGCCCCCGGGAACACCGCCTTCGCGGCTCGCCCGTCGGGCGGCCCGCCACCGATGCCGTGG